>CAZGSV010000003.1:0-83477 GCA_964528605.1 uncultured Armatimonadia bacterium | reverse complement strand
TGACGCCGCGGCGGGTTGCTCAGAAAGCAAGAGCCGCGGACGCGACTGTCGCGCCCGCGGCCCCAATGACGAAAAAGGCCGCCCCGCGTGGGACGGCCTAGAGTGGCTCAGGTCTTGAGGGAACGGCTCTCTAGGTCACCGCCAGGCGGAAGCGCGACAGTGATATGTAAGTGTCACAGGCCTTTGGCATAGTCGTCACGCCTCCTTCTCTCGGCGGCTTCGCTGCTTCGCCGCATTCCTCGTAGCCGCCATTATCGCATTGGCGCGCGGCGGCGTCAAGCCCGGAAGGAAACCGGGGACAGCAACCCATTTTCCGGCCGACCCAACGCCGGAACCCTCGTAGGGGACGGCCGCCTGGCCGTCCCGCTCAAAATGGGTTGCTGTCCCTGGTGTCTGTGTGCGAGAAATGAAAGCGCCGGAGGAGTGGGAGGGCTCGTCTGGGATCGGCGCTCGAGGCTATGGGAGGTTGAGCGATGATGAAAGTGCGCGCTTTGCGAACCCCCTGTCTGGCTGTCTTGCTGGTCTGCGTGTGCGGCATGGTCGTGGGCGGAGGGACCGGGCGGGGCGCCGGGCCCGACGGCTGGCAGATATCTTGGGACGGCAAGGCGATAGTCCTGCGCCACGGCGACGAGGGCGTCGCAAGGGTGGAGAACATTCGGGTGGTGGTCGGCGGAGCCACCAGGGACGTGCTCGGGGGGGGCTTCGAGGCATCTGGACCGGAGGAGGTCTTGCGGGGCGGGTACCGGATGGTTTTCAGCCGGGGTGGTGGGTTAGATGCGGAGACTGTGGAGGTGGGGGTGTGGACTGATGGGAATGAGGTGTGGGTTTTTGTGGACGTGCCGCGGAATCCGGAGCAAGTGGGGGAGATTGGGGGGACGGTTACGTGGGGGAAAGACCCTTGGCTGTGCCGGGTGGAGCCTGCGAGCAATCCGGACGTGGTGCAGACGGCGCTTGGGGAGATGGTTGAGAATGCGAGGTGTGACGCGGCGTTTGATCGGTTTGGGGATCGGGTGCTGAGGGCGAGGGCGGACCGGGTTGAGTGGCGCAAGCGGGGGGGCGAACTGGCGCTCAGAGTGACGGGAAGGTTGGACGCGGTTCTGGGGCTGACTGCGATTCCGAACTACTACAGGGAGAGGTTGGGGATTAGGTTCTACGAGCCGATAGACAACACGGTTAAGAAGCGCTTCCCCGGCCCCGTGAGCGGCTGGTGCTCTTGGTACGACCTCTACCAGGACATCAATGAAGAGAACATCCTCGCCAACGCCAAACTGGTGGCCGAGCGCCTCAAGCCCTTCGGCGCCGAGTACGTGCAGATTGACGACGGCTGGCAAGGCGTGGGACACGGCGGCGGCGAGAACCGCGACTGGCTGAGCGTCGCGCCCGGGTTCGGTCACGGGATGCCGCGCGTCGCCAATGAGATTCGCAAGATGGGCCTCAAATCTGGACTGTGGCTGATTCCACAAGGCCAGTCCAACTGGGAATTCGTCAAGGACCGCCGCGATGCCTTCCTCTGGACCAAGGAGGGGCAGTCCCCCTTCTGCAAGGTTGACGATCAGGGCCGGGTCTCGGATGCCGCCTGGCAGGGCGCCTTCCTCGTGGACCCCACCTCGCCCGCGGCGCCCGGCTACTTGCGCTCGCTCATGAGGGGCCTCGCCGTGGACTGGGGCTACGACTACTTCAAGATTGACGGGCAGCCCACCACCAACGAGTTCTACGCGGACCAGCAGAGCCTGATGGCCAGGCCCGAGGTGCAGCCCGACGAGGCCTACCGCATGTCTTTGCGGGCTATCAGGGACGCCATCGGCCCGCAGCGGTTCCTGCTCGGCTGCTACGGCATTCCCCTCAGTGGCATCGGCATCATGGACGGCTCACGCACAGGCGGCGACGTGGGCGGAGACTGGGGCGGCTTCCAGCCCGCGCTCGACGCCACCATGCGTTGGTACTTCCTGCACAACGTCGCCTGGTACTGCGACCCCGACGCGCTCTTGGTTCGTCCGCCGTTGACGATTGACCAGGCGCGCGCCTGGGCAACGCTCTACGCGATCACCGGGCAACATTTGATGGCGAGTGACGACCTGCGCGACCTGCCCGAGGAGCGCTTCCCGATACTCCAGAGCGTGTTTCCCGCGCTCAACATCCGGCCGGTGGACCTCTACGCCTACGCGCGGCCGCGCCTCTGGGACCTCAAGGTGAACCATGGCGGCGACTCCTGCGACGTGGTGGCTGCGTTCAACTGGGACACGGCGCCGATTAGCCTCCGGGTGACGTTCAAGGATCTGGGCCTGACGGCTGCCAAAGAATATGACGTCTTCGAGTTCTGGACTTGGCGGTATCTCGGGCGCTTGAAGAAGACTTTCGAGCCTGCGCTTCCGCCGACCTCCGTCAGGGTCTTCGTGGTGCGCGAGGCGCTCGACCGGCCGCAGGTGATGACCACTTCGCGGCACGTCGTGGCCGGCTATGTTGATGAGGTGGAGACGACTTGGGACGCCGGCGCCAAGTGCCTGCGCGGCAGGAGCAACGTCGGCGGCGGCTTCCCCTACAAGGTGGCCATCATCACGCCCTGGCAGCGCTCCTCCTTCGTCGCCACCTCTGCGCGCGTCCGCGACGGCAAGGCCGATCTGGAGCAGGCGGGGCCGCTGGTGAGCCTGCGCTGGACGCCGCAGGAGAGCGGCGTTGTCGAGTGGCGCGTGGACTTCACCGTGAGGCCGGTCGCGCAGGCGACCTCGCTCCCGGCGCCAAGCGACCTCAAGGTGGAGCAGAGGGAAGGCAGCCTCACACTCTCCTGGCAGCCGGTCACGGGCGCCTCTTTCTACCGCGTCTACTGCGACGGCGTGCTTTGCGGCGCCGCCTGGGACCCGGAGTTCGCGGACACGCGGCTAGGGTTTGCGAAGCGGACCTACTTCGTGAAAGCGGTCGGCTACGACGGGCGCGAGTCGGAACCCTCGGCTTCGGTCGAGTTCACGCCCGCCGCCGCCGAGATGCTCTGGCTAGACCAGGTGCAGCCGGCCTCCGCCTCGCAGGACTGGGGCACACTTCACATGAACGCGAGCGTCGAGGGCAATCCGCTCAGTATCGGCGGGGTGCGATACCAGCGCGGCCTGGGCACGCATGCCCACAGCACGCTGATCTACAAACTCGACGGCGCCTTCAGGACATTCGCGGCGCACGTGGGAGTGGACGATGAGAAGGGCGGGGCGGGGTCGGTGGTCTTCGAGGTGCGGGTGGATGGCAGGGAGGCCTTCGATAGCGGCGTGATGCGCGGTGGCGAGCCGGCGAAGGAAGTGGTGGTGCCGCTGGCGGGCGTCAAGGAACTGCAACTCTACGTGGACTGCGCCGACGACGGCATTTCCTGCGACCACGCTGACTGGGCCGAGGCGCGCCTCCTCGCGCGCTAGCCCGCTCGCCCCTCCGCCCCCCGGTACGCACGCCTAAGTACGTCCCCAATGTGCGTACCGCCACCCGCAGTACGCACGTCTAAGTACGTCCCCAATGTGCGTTTAGGGGTGGGTTGGGGGAGGTTGACGCGGGGGTGGGGCTGGCCTACACCTAGGCTCAAGTGCGCCGCGGGGGTTAGCCCGGCGCACAGCGGAGGGATGTAGAGTGAAGCGCGCGCGTTTGCTTCTGCTGTTGTGCGCCGTGGTGGTGGCGCTGGTCGCGCCGCCGGCGCTGGCGACCTTGCTCGACGAGGCCTACGCCAAGTTCCCCGCCGACGCCGCCGGGCGCACCAACTTTGCCTTCGTTGTTCTCGGCGACTCCCGGCATTGGACGCCGGTAACCCAGCCGGAGACGTTCCGCGAGATCGTGCGCGAGGCGAACCTCCTGCGGGGCGCGCTGATGGTTGATGTCGGCGATCTCATCCTGGGCTACAGCGAGCACGATATGACCAACCGCATGTGGGATGAGTTCGAGAAGGTGGTGCGCACCTCGGAGATCCCCTTCATCCCCGTCGCCGGCAACCACGACGTGTCGGCGCCGATGCAGGAGGAGATCTACCAGCAGCGCATCGGCGCGCTCTACTTCTCTTTCGACTACGGCAACGCGCACTTCATCTGCCTTGACGGCGATCAAGTGGGCGTCGAGGGCATCGGCCCCGAGCAACTTGCCTGGCTGAAGGCCGATCTGGAGGCCACCGCCGCGCAGCACATCTTTGTCTTTCTCCACGAGCCCTATTGGCGCGACCCCGAGATGTGGGATGCGGTGCACGCCCTGTTGGCTGCGCACAAAGTGGAGGCGGTCTTCGCGGGCCACGAGCACCACTACGAGTTGTTCCCGACGCGAGACGGCGTGCGCTACTTCATCAGCGGCGGTGGGGGAGCCGAGTTGGGCAAGGCGCCCGAGCGCGGCGGCTTCCACCACTTCCTCTGGGTCGCGGTGGAAGGCCCGAACGTGTACTACGCGGTGGTGAAGCCCGGAGCCATTCTGCCCATAGACATCATCGCCAATCCCCTGGAGGCGAATATCCCCCGCCTCGAGACGCAACTCGACGGACGCGAGATCAGGGCGCTTGCGGAGGGAATGGCCAAGGCGGCCTCCTCGCCAGCGGGGCCCGTGATGGGCGCCGCGGAAGTGGCGCACGGCTCGCAAGGCAACCTGCGCCAGGTGGCCCTTGCCTTGATCGCAAGTCTCGCGAACACCCAGTGGGTGACCTACCTGCCCTCCTTGGTGCATGACCCCGATCCCGGTATCGCGGGCGCAGCGTTCGACGCCCTGCTCGCCTCCAAGCACCCGCAGGGCGTGGCAATGGCCAAGGCCCTGCTACCCTCCAGCGATGAGAACCTGGCTCGGCGCGCCGCGCTGGCTCTCGCCCTCAACGACCCGGCGTTCCCGCAGTGCCTGCGCGACGCCATCCCGGACTCGCGCAAGGCCGCGGAGTTGGCGGAGACGACGGTCGCAGCGCTCGCCGGAGACAGCAAGATAGATGATCTGGTGCGCATCTGTGACAACGTGCTGCGCGTGTTCCCGGAGCCGGAACTGCGCGACGTGACGTTGTGGGTGCGCTGGCGCGAGGCGCGTGCGCTCCAGAACGCGGGCCTGCACCAGCAAGCCGTCGCGGTTCTCGAGGAGATCCTGCGCCTCTGTCCCTCGCCCGACTTCGCCGGCGACCTAGTGCCCGAGTCGCTCATGCTCCAGGCGCGGAGCCTGGCGGCACTGGGGCAGAAGCAAGAGGCGCTCGCCATCTCCAAGCGACTGCAGGAGGAGTTCAGCCAGTACTCGGCGGCAGTCGAGGCTGCCAAGTTGGCGGAGAGCCTACAGAAGTAAGCGCGCGGACCAGAGACGGCGAAGCCACAGAGCGGAGCAGCGGCCGAACGGGAGGCGCTCAGCGTGAGACACAACGGACGGGCGCGGACGAGGCAAGGCCGGTGACGCTGTTCGACCGCGCGCTGGCGGCGTTCCCGCCGGATAACGCAGCGCGCACGCACTTCTCCTTCGCCGTCATCGGGGACTCGCGCTCGTGGGACCACATGTCCCAGCCGGCGATCTTCCGCGAGATGATACGCGAGGCGAATCTCCTGCGCGCCTCTTTCATCATCCACCTCGGCGATCTCATCGGCGGCTACACCTTTGACCGCGACCTGCTCGAGCGGCAGTGGAACGAGTTCGAGGCGCTAGTGCGCGAATCCGAGGCGCCTGTGATTCCGCTGGTTGGCAATCACGAGGTGACCGCGCCCATGCACGAGGCGGTCTACCAGCGGCGCGCGGGGCGTCTCTACTTCTCCCTCGACTTCGGCAACGCGCACTTCGTCTGCCTGGACACGGAGCAGGTCGGCCAGGCCGGCAAGATAGGGCCGGAGCAGATGGCGTGGCTCCGCGCCGACCTCGAGGCCGCGCGGCGCGGGCATGTCTTCGTTTGCCTTCACTACCCGGTCTGGCATCAGCCGGAGGTATGGGAGCCCGTGCATGAACTGCTCGCCGCGCACAAGGTGGCGGCAGTCATCTCCGGCCACCGGCACGGCTTCGAGGCCTTCCCGGCGCGCGACGGGGTGCGCTATTTCATCACTGCCGGGGGGGGCTCGGGATTCGGGCGCGCGCCGGAACGAGGCGGCTTCCACCACTTCTTGTGGGTGGCGGTGGACGGGCCGCAGGTTCACTATGCGCTGGTGAAGCCCGGCGCGGTGGTGCCCGTAACTATCGTCAGCGACCCGGAGGAGGCGGCTCTGCCTCGTTTGGAGACCGAGTTTGACCCGCGTGAGGTGAACATACTCGCCAAGGCCATGACGCGCGTCTTCCTGTCGCCCGAGGGGCCGGTGGTGGGCACTGCCGAGTTGGCGCGCCATTCGGAGGGCAACTTGCGCAACGTCGCCTTCGCCCTGCTCGCCCGGTTGGCCCAGACGGAGTTGGCGGGGCAGATGCCTTCTCTCATGGACCATCCGGACGCCGAGATCGGGGAGGCGGCGCTGGAGGCCCTGATGGACTCAGAGCATCCGACGGCGCGGCGGATCGCTGAGTCGTTGGTGAACGCCGAGGACCGGGAAGTGGCGCGGCGCGCGGCGCGGGCGCTGGCTCACGTGGACCGCACCTTCCCGCCGCGCTTGCGAGAGATGATCGGAGACGCGCGTCGGGCCGCGGAACTCACTGAAAAGACCATTGGCGACCTCGTGGACACAACCAAGACGCATCTGCTCGAGCGGATGTGCGACGCGGCGATGCAGGCCTTCCCCGAACCGGACCAGCGCGAGGCCACGCTCTGGATTCGCTTTCACCGGGCGCGCGCGGTGGCCCGAGCCGAGCGCTACCGCGAGGCGACGGAGATTCTGGAAGAGGTTCTCAGCCTGGCGCCCGCGCCGGACTTCGGCAATGGCCTAGTGCCGCAGTCGCTCCTGCTCGAGGCCAGGTGTCTGGCGGCCCTGGGACAGAGGGAGGAAGCCCTCGCCGTCTGCGAGCGGCTCCGAGACGAGTTCGCCACGCATCCTGCCGCTATCGAAGCAGCCGACTTGGCCAAGGACCTGCGCGCATAGCCTCAGGATGAAACACAAGGTGCCGGGCTCGCCCGAGAAAACGCCCGGCACCTCAGCAACCGCGGAAAACGTTTGCCGCGTTACTTTGCGAACGGGACCTGCGCGCTGACGCGCAGGAACGGGTCGCCGCCGTAGGTGCCCACGGAGGCCTCCAGGCCCGGCTTGAAGATGTAGGTGGCAGCCGCCCCATTCTCGTCGTTGTAGTGCAGCAAGATCACGCCGATGTTGGGGGTCAGCAGCCCCTGCACCGCACCGAACAGCGCGTCGCCGTGATACTCGGTGCCGTAGCCCAAGTGGGCGCGGATGACCGGATCCGCAGGCGTCGGCGGCCCCAACTTCGGCACCCGCAGAGTCTTCGCCGCCATCACGTAAGGGGAGATGTTGTCGCTGGCGCCCCAGTCCGCGCCCGTCAGGTTGTAGGCCCCCACGATAACCGCGGGGTTCACCATGCTCTCGGGCAGGACCGTATAGGCGGCGCTGACCTCGGTCTGGGAGTCGGACCCCTCGGGCTTCATATAGATGAAGCCAACCTCAATCGCCTGCGTGACCTGATAGTAGCCCTCCACGAAGGTGACCGAATCGGGGCCCACGTCGGGCATCACGTAGATCGCGTCCACCTGGCCCCCAAGCACGGGGGCCCGGTTCCCCAGCGGCATGGTCACGATGTCCGTCCCCCACGCCGCGCCCGCGACCAGCAACACCAACAACACTACTACTGAAGTCAATCTCACTGCTCTCACTCCTCAGTTTTGGCTTAGGGCTCTTGGCCCGCCGCTATGTTCAAAGCCACGAACCCCCGGGCACCAGGTGACCTGCACGCCCTATATAGGCAACGCCTGGCCCCTCCCCGCTGTTCACTCCCGAGTGGCCACAGCCCCCCGGCCACTGGCCCCTGCCCGCCAGCCATTCCTCACTGGCCACCGGCAACTGGCGACTGGCCACTCCCTCTCACTTCCACCAGTAAGTCCGAAACTCCTCCAGCGCGCTGCACAGGGCGTCCACGTTCTCCGGGGGCGTGGGCGGGTATATCCCGCACACGAACGTCAGCCCCCCGGCGGGCGAGCCCAGTTTCATGACTTCCTCTCTGATGAGTTCGCGAATCTCCCCAGGGTTACCGAAGGGCACGATTCTCTGACGGTCAATGTCGAGGGCGATGCACATCTTGCCCTTCACTTCGCGCGCCAGGTCGTCAATGCCGTTGCACAGGTCCTGCGGGTTGATGATGGTGACGCCGCACTCGCGCAGGATGGGGATCAGTTCCATGATGTAGCCGTCGCAGTGGAAGTTGACCTCGCAGCCGGCGGCGCGGCAGGGCTGCATCATGGCCGCATAAGCCGGCGCCAGCCATTTGCGGAAACTCTTGGGGCTCACCATCGCCTGCGTCTGACTGCCCAGGTCGTCGCCGAAGCCCATCACCTCCACGCCGAGGGCCAGCCACTGGCGCACCAACTTCAGGTCGTACTGGAGGACGAGGTCAATCAGGCGCGGCAACTGCGGCGTCTCCAGCGCCACGTCCATCATGAAGCGCTCGAAGCCACGCAGGAAGTGCAGGCGCTCGTAGAACCTGTCGCTGCCGCCCCAGGTGAGTTCGCCCTTGGCGCGCTGCTCCTCGATGCGGCGTCTGGTCTCCTCCCAGTCGCCCCGGGTGCTGCGCTCGCTTTGGGTTAGGGGGTCCGGCGGCTTGTAGGTGTCCAAGGCCGCATCGTCGGCGAGAGGGTGGACCTTGACCTGACCCTCGAGCCCGGCCCAGAGGTTGTCCCAGACGCAGCCCCAGTTGTCGGTGTAGAGTTCGCCTTCGCGGTAGGCGGGGCCGTAATGCATCTCCTCGAAGTTCATCTTCCCCTTCTCTAATCCCGGGAAGATGGTCGGATGACGCAGGACCACCTTTTCCATCTGCTCGCGCCACTGAGCCCACGACGCCCCCGAAATCCCCACCCCAATGGGTATCCACTCCGGGCCCTCGAATCTCACCGTTCTCAAGTAGTTCTCCCTATGCGAAAGCGCCATCACGACCTCCGGTCACAAACGGCATCGCGGGATTGTAGCAGCCCCGCCCCCTGCGGGGCGACAAGCAACACGCATTTCCACGAGCCCGCTCCCGTTTACCCGCCTCAGGCGGGCGTGGCACAAGGGAACGTGGAGCCGGGCCGCCTCGGCACCGGGGCGTCCTGCGGACGCGTAGGGGCCGGATCTTATCCGGCCCGCGACGCCGCGAGGCGTCGAGCGTGTGGGTAAGCGCCCGCATGCTGTCGGGGGTTGGCCAGGCTGAGCGTTCCCTATGTACGGGTAGCCTGGCGATGCCCGGCGGCGCACCCCCACCTAAACGGTCTCGACCCTCCAACCATCCTGCCGAACGCGCAGCCATCCCGTGGAGTGCAGGAGTACCGCGCGTCCCTGCGAGGCCGTTCTCTTCCTGCGCATGACAAGATCCGCAAGGCGACATAGGTCCAGGGCGCGCAAAACCAGGACGTGGTGTCGATGGGCATGCGCGATAATGGCGTTCGCGACCCGACGGTCCTTTTCGCCGGGCGTTGTCTTTTCCGCGAACGTGTTGACCACCAGGATCGCCGGGAACGTAGCCCGCTCGCCCGCTTCGTCGCGGTGCGTGGCCAACTGGCTGACGTACGCCCGCGTGACGCTCTTCCCCACGCCCTTGACCTCCACCAAAGCGCGGTCCTTCCCACGCCACCGGAGAACCAAGTCCTCTCGACCCTCGACTGGAGGTGGCACGGGATCGAACCCAAGAACGCGGAAGAGGGCCGCAACCGGCTTGTGCAAGGCTTCCCCCTGCTCCCACAGGGCCGACTTCAGAACCTGAATGGATTCCAGGCGTTCCCGGATCTCCGATAGCCGTTTCTGGAGGGCTGCCTCTTCTCGCAGCAAAGCGGGTTCATCTGCGAGGGGGAATCGGCCAGCCCAGGGGGGCGCGGCAGTCGATCGCATCGCCATCAGACGCAGCAGACCGTCGACTAGAAGCGTCATAGCTCGGGCCAGCCTCTGCGGGCTGTCGGTTCCCAGATGGCACGGCACAACGGCGACCCGGTGGTCGACCAGCGCGGCCACAGTTCGGTCGTCTGTGGTTCCCAGTGCAATCGTGTCGGGCACTTCGTCGGCAACCGACTCGACGAATCCTCGAGCCACACCAAACTCGGAGAAATAGTCCCGGAGTGGTGTCCCGTGAGCCGTAGGGACAACAAGCGCTGAGGCCGGCCAGTATGGATCGTCGGGAAGCGAACGTGTGACTGCCTGGTCCTGGAGCTGGTCGAACAGGCCAAAATGCAGTGGCACGTCCTCGGCAATCACCTCACAGAAGAGCCCCCCTCGCTCAAGCACGGTATGAATCTCGCGGCTTCGGCGGCCTACATCGCGCACCGCCCACCGCCAGTCCGAGCGCTCCGCTTCCCAGTCGGGTGCCAATCCCCAGGCACCTGTCGAGGCTATCACCAGATCGAAGTTGCAGAGGGGTGCGTCGGAGTCGCGTGCGACGAAGTGCGCCTCCCACGTCTCGCCCCGCAGGACGTTGGGAGGGCTCTTGGGCCTTATATCCCACTCAAACCCGTAGAAGGCCACCCGGGCCGCGGGACGGGCCTCGGGTTTCCGTTCCCGGTCTTCTCCGGGCCGGAGAACCCGAAGTGGGGGCCGCTCAGTCACAGCGCCTCACCTCCCCGACTCGGTCCTAAGAGGCTGTGCATATCCAAACCCCTCCTCGCACACGTAACACGCCCTAATTGTACCCACTGTCTGGCGTTGCCGGCCAGCGGCACATCGCGTCCGCGCCGTGCGCGGAAGCCGGCGACCGGATCGCCTCGCGGGAGTCCGTCACCGCCAGCGGGCCGTCCCCGCGCTTGCGGGCGACCCACCGGGTCGCCCCTACCGCAGGCAGAACAGGCAGGTTTGCCCTTTGACGAAGGCGTGGGTGAATTCGCTGACCCCGCTGGCCACCGCCCTGTCCGCGTAGAGTTCCTCGACGATGGCCCGGCGGGGGAGGTGGATGGTGTGCTCGCCGGGGCGGATCGCGGTCACCGAGAGCAGGCTCTTATTGGCATACACGATGGCGTCTTCGTCGAGGTAGAGGTGGACGCCAGCGGCCCGCGCCAGGTCGCGCAAGAGCCACGCGGGCAGGTCGGGAGCGGACGAGTAGATGGCGGTATGACCGTCCACGCGCTTGCGCACCAGGCCCGGCCGACCGTTGCTCTCCAGCGTGCCGAGCACCTCCGCGTCTTCGTCCGCGGCCCAGCAAACCGGCCCCCCCCGCTGGCGGGTGCCATACGCGCGCCCGCCCACGGAGACCACCAGTTCGCCCTGCCTCCTGGCCGCGTTCAGCCGTATGCCGGTGAGTTCCTCCATCGCCTTCTCGTCAATGCCGCCCTCGGTAACCAGCCCGGGCGCCCAAATCCAGAGCGCGGTCTTCCCGCTGTTGTCCAGGTAGCGGTGAATCATCTCTCGCTGCGCCTCGGTCGGGGCGACTACGTTCAAGAAGATGAGGAACTTGTGCCGCTGCAAGCGCGGCAGGTCGTCGAGATGGTAAAGCCCGAAGGGCGTGCCCAGGTGGCCGAGTTCCTGCAACTGCTCGATGAAGAGCGGCCCCATGAGCGGATAGCCGGGCGCCACCGCGCACAGGCTGCGCGGATCCGCGAGCACCGCAATCTCGTCCACGCCCGAGCGGTCTAGCCCCACGACCTCCTCGCCAACCTTGTTGAGCCGCGCGATGACCTCGAGCATCCGCGGGTCGTCGTACCAGCCGCCGCCCATGTCGAACCACCACATGCCGCAGCCCTGCGAGAGCACGTTCCCCAACTCACGGTCTTGCAGCGCGGCGCTCTCCTCGAAGGTCTCGCGCTTGCCCCATTGGGGCAGCGGGCCGGGCGTCAGGAAGGTGCGGTAGTCGTTCTCGTCGAACCACACCTTGCCGTGCAACTTGATGGAGTCGGTGAGCGACATGAAGGTGGAATAGCCGGGGTCGAGTTCGCGGAAGGAGTAGTGCGAGGGGCTGGTGAAGAAGTCCACCTCGGGGCAGTCCCAGGCCTCGGTTAGGGCGAGGTGGCCGGCGTTCTGGAGGCGCTTGTCGCCGGAGCCGCTCAGTTGCATCACGTAACCGTAGAAAGCTCCGACCAGCGCCCGCCCTTGCGTCTCGTCCTTCACCACGCGGGCGAAGTAGGCGATCGTCTCCGCCACCAGATCTGAGTTGTAGTTGTAGAAGTCAATGACCGCCTGCTCCTGGCGCGGGTCGCGCAGTCCGAGGAAGGAAGTGGCCTCGCGCTCGGCACGCGAGGGAATCGCCGCCGTATCGAAGTCAACGCCTTCGCGGGCCCAGGCGCGGCGGAGGCGCCCAACCTCGTTGCCGTACTTGCGCCGCAGCCAGGCGCGGAACTTCTCCTGATTCGGCTTGTTGTAGTCCGCCCACAGGCCGTCGTTCCCGCCCCACATCATCCACTCCTCGGTGACACCGCTGGCCAGGTGGTAGCCGATGACGTGCGAGGCGAACGGGCCCGCCTCGATGTGGCGGATCATCGCGCGCAGGGCCTCGGCGGTGTGCTCGCGCCACTTGTCCGAGGCCCACGAGGGCACGCGCTTCTCGGGGCCGGTCTCGAAGAGAGGCTGGAGGGAGCCGTCCTCGGTTTGCTGAAGCACGAGTTCGTCCGGGTTCTGCTCGTCCCACCACGGCGGCGACATCAGATAGACGCGCGGGAAGATGTAGGCCTGCGGGTCGGCCTCAACGACCATTGCGAGACGCTCGTCGAGTTGTGAGTAGTCGTACTGACCGGGAGCGATCTCCACCGGCCTCGCCAGACTGTAGGCGGAGCCGGAGCAGACCGCGGAGACGGAGTAGAGACGGATTCCCGCCTCCGCGACCTGACGGAAGTACTTAGGCGTGGGGTTGTAGGTCATATAGGTCATCATCGAACTGGGCCGGCCGTTGATGACGACCGTCGGCACTCCGCCGATGCGTTCGATCTTGGCCTGCGGCAACTCGGGCATGGCGATGCTCCCTTCGCCCGCGACGCTTGCGGAGCCGAGCGCGACCAGCAGGAACAGCGTGGTTGCTATGGCCATCGCACGGACTTGAAGCGCCATGGCGCGCCCCTTTCCCACTGGCGCGCGGGATAGCCCAGCGTCAGCGCGGCGTAGATTCTGTTGCGCGCGGGAACGCCCAGCCGCTCGCGCCAGACCTTCGATTCGTCGAGCGTACCTTGCAGCATTCCGTTCCAGCCGGTGCCCAAGCCGAGGGACTCGGCGGCGAGCATGGCGTAGGCGCAGGCGATGTCGCAGTCAATCTGCGGGGAGAGGCCTCGGCGGTCGGCGTGGAAGAAGAGCACGGCGTGGCAGTGCCAACTGAACATGTCCGCGCCGCTCTTGCGGTATTCCGCGAGCATCGGCTCCATGAACAGCATGGCGAACTTGTAGAAGGACGCCCACATGTCGCGGCCGACCATACGCCGGACAATCATGCGCCCGATCCGGCTCTTGAGCGCCTTGCCGAGTTGCTCCGTCTGTCTCACGACCTCGGGCACCATCTCCTGCACCTTCTCGCGGCCGTTGAGGACGACCACCTCGACGGGGCTGGGCGGGATGGCCATGGGCGCGGTCTGCGCGGCCTCGATCACTTTGTCGAGCACTTCGCGCGGGATGGGCTCGTCGGTAAAGCGCCTGCATGTCCGCCGCGCGCGCATCAACTCGAGGAGCGCCTCGTAGGCGGCCGGCTGGCGCGACAGAGGGGGGAAATCGGCGTAGTTGAGGCCCTCGACGGTGACGGCCTGTGTCGGACAGATAGCCATGCACTGCCCGCAGACGGCGCAGAGGGGCTCGTATGCGGGATTGACCTGCACTAGCCCGGCGCCCGAATGGTAGACCATCGAGGGGCAGATCTCGACGCATAGTCCGCACTGCTTGCAGGCCTCCTGGTTGATCTCGTGCGCAACCATTGCGCTCACCCGCCTTCGGGTCAGCCGCCGACGGGGCCGAGGCGGCCTTGACGGGATGATACTGCCAGGGAATCGCTGGGCCGTAAACGCGAGGGGGTGGGGCCTCAGGCGGCCGGCCGCTTCATCGCGCGCGGGTCCCTGACGCGCGCGGCCATGACCCAGAGGCCGCCGACCCAGATGAGCACGCTCAGGAAGAAGAGCAGTCGGAACGAGGTTAGGTCGGCGATGGCGCCTCCGAGGACGGAGGAGAGGGCGAAAGTGGGGGCGATGAGGCTGTTGGCGAAACTGACGTAGCCCATCATGTCGTGGTCAGGCGCTGACTCCAGCAGGAAGTTGTTGGTAGAGACGAAGTCGCTGGCGTAGGCCATTCCGTTCATCCAGAACACCAGCGAGAAAACCCAGGCACTGGGAGCGACGAGGGCGAGCAAAGGCGCCAAGCCGGACTGGACGCACATTGCCAACTGGACGAGCCGGTGTCCCTTCTTGTCGCCGACGTAGCCCCACAGGAAACTGCCCATCGCCTGGCCCACCAGCGCGGGGATGGTGAAGAGCGGCGCGGTCTTGGCGGGCAGGTGGAAGCGCTCCAGGGCGTAGACGGCGAAGAAGCCCTGGGCCATGTGCCCAATGCCCACGAGGGCGCGGCCCCAGAGGAAGTTGCGATAGTTGCGGTCGGCCCCGATGAGACTGGTCAGGCCGTGGAAGTAATCGAGGAACCTGCCCTGCTTCTTGCTGTCGCCGTTCTCGGGTTCGGGCAAGAAACTGAAGGGGATCGCCGAGGCGATCCCGAACGCGGCCGCCGCCGCAAAGCACGCCGCATAGCCGCCGCGGCCCGGGATTTGCGCCAGGAAACCGCGAGCCAGCGCCGCCCCGAGCATCCCCAGCCCGACCTGGGCGACCATCATCGCGCCGTAATAGCGCCCGCGCCGGGTGTGCGGCACCAGGCGGCCGTCCAGTTCGGCGCGCACGGGCCGGTTAGCCCCCAAGAGCAGTGAGCCTGCGAAGAGCGGCATGAAAAGCAGGAAGGCAGTGGCCCAGGGGCGAGAAGGCGCAAGCATGAAGGCGCCCACCACCGCCACCAACCGCGGCAGTGATTCCGCCACCCGCAGCCAGGTCAGCCAGCGCCCCTTGTGCCTGGCGCGCGAGGCCCAGAAGGCAGCCGGCACCTGGGTGAGGCACACGCCAATGGTCGAGGTGGCCATGGAGAGGCCCAAGATGACATTGGCGAAGCCGGCCTGCTGGAGCAGCACCGCGACCACGGTCTGCACGGAGACGACCGCGGTCGCCACTGCGGCCAGGCTGTCGCTGGTGTAGAAAAGGAGGACGTTGCGCCAGAAGTGCGCCCCCGAGGACTTGGCCGCCTCAGGCGACGGAGGCGCGGAGATGTCGGCCGTCGCGTCGCAAGGTGTGCAGTCGTTCCGGTCGCAGGCCATAGGTAGCGTTGAAGTGGTGCAGCCGTGGCGGGTGGCCGCAGCCCGGATGTTATCAGAAAGGGCAGGCGAGCATGAAACTGGCCTGCGCCCAACGAGCAGGTGCTCCTGGGCGTGACAAGGCCGGAGAGTGCGCCGGCAAAGGAACGGAGGTCGCTGCCAACCTGCGCGATCAGTCGCCCGCCCGACGGCCGCCCGGCCGCAGCTTGTCCCGGAGCATCTCTTCCTCCGCCTGACGGAGCATCTCGCTTGCTTCCGGGATCTCCGTGGCCGGCCAAGTGACAACGCCACACGCGAGGTGCACCGGCGCCGGGAGGTCGGTGCGCTCGTTGAGCATCCGCTGCGCGCTCTCCAATACACCCGAGGCGTGCTCGGCATCGGCTCCAGGCATGATCACGACGAACTCGTCGCCCGCATGGCGTGCCACGGCGCCGGACCGCGCCACGGTGCCGCTCTCGTTGAGCGCACCGAGTAGGGCCTGCGCCACGGCTTGCACGGCCCGGTCTCCCTCAGCGCGCCCGAATCTGGCGTTGAACTCCTCGAAGCGATCCACATCCACCAGCGCAAGGGTTAGACCATAGCCGGCACGTTGCGCGTCTGCTCTGGCCCGCCCAAGGGCATCGTCCAGTCCTCGGCGATTGAGCACGGCGGTCAGGGCGTCGGTGGTGGCTTCGAGTATGCGGCGGATGAAGGTCGCGAGTTCCTGCTGCTGGAAGGGCTTGGAAAGGTAGCAGTCCACGCCGGCGTGCCAAGCGGCATGGACGGTGCGTTCGCGCGCCGGCCCCAGCATCACCACCGGCAGGTGCCGGGTCTCCGGGCGGCCCTTGAGCAACGCCATCAGTTCGAACGCCGCGCAGTCGCCGATGACCTCGTCGAGGACGATGATCGCCGGCGGCTCTTCACCGAGCGCGCGCTCGAACGCGTCATAGTCCTTGAACTGAGCGGGCTGGAGCCCCGCTTCCTGCAGCGCGGCGAAGACGCGGGTCACGTCCGTCTCGGACATGATGTTCGAGAGCAGCAAGCCGCGGGCGGGCCCAGGCGCGGTCTCTGACATAGTCTGTTCCTCCTCTGCTAGCAGCCGGCGG
The DNA here is from genome assembly GCA_964528605.1 of uncultured Armatimonadia bacterium. Lineage (GTDB taxonomy): Bacteria > Armatimonadota > Zipacnadia > CAZGSV01 > CAZGSV01 > CAZGSV01. Next base: position 67,086 of record CAZGSV010000003.1, on the reverse strand, counting down.
GCTTCGGAGAGCCACCGGCGGATGGTTCCCGGAGGGCGGGAGAGGGCGGCGGCGATCTGGCGATGATCCTTGCCCTCAGCGACGAACATGTGAAGCGCGCGACGACGCGAGTGCGGAAGTCCTTCGAGCGCGCGGGAGACGATGAGCGCGGCCTCAACGCCCAAGCGGGCGGCAGTTTCCGGCAGGCCGCCGGTCTCGAGGAGCGAATCCTCAGGGAGTGGCTCCGTAGGGTGCTGCGACCTGACGCGGGCGACGGCCAGGTTGTGGGCAATCGAAAGCAGCCACGGCAAGAAGCGCTCCGGATCGCGCAACTGCCAGAGGCGCAGGAAGGCGGCGAGGAACGCCTCTTGCGCCACGTCCTCGGCTTCCTCGGGCTGAAGGCCCAAGCGCAGTAAGCGAGTGAGAAGCAGATTGCGGTAGCGCCGGACCAACAGGTCGAAGGCGTGCAGGTCTCCACGCGCGGCGTCCTGCGCGAGGCTTTGGTCGGTGGGATGGCTGGAGAAGCCGGATGCCATTTGCTCTCACTATAACCGACGCGGCGAGGCGGCGCCTGTGCTCGCCAATCTGCGCCGGGAATCAGCGGGGCGCCTGCGCCTTCCGGCTTGACCCTCCAGTCGGCCCAAGGCTATCATCCGGCGAGTCCAGTTGAGGGCAAGGTCTTGCCGCAGCCGCCCAGAGATAAAGTCGCCCCCTATGTGATAGCCGCCGCGCTGGTAGCGGTGCTGGGCTCGCTTCTGGTGCTGAGCAACCCTCTCAGCCGCCCGGACCGAGTGCTGCTCGACGACAGCGCCTTCTTGCGCCGCCCCATCGGGATTCTGGCTTCGTTCGTGCCCAGGCTCGCGGAGCCGCTGCCGGCGGAAACAGGGCTGAATCCGGAGTACCCCGGGCCTTTGGCGCGACTGCTCTGGTGGTTGGAGTTTCGGCTCTTCAACACGCGTGCGGCGGGTTACCAGATTGTGGGCATTCTGCTGTTTGCGCTGGGGGTGGCTTTGGCTTGCGTCGCGTTGACGCGGTGGGCCAGGAGCGGGACGGTCGGGCTGCTCGGGGCCCTGGTCGTTGCGCTCCATCCCTCGTTGCTGCCGGCGCTTCTGCTGCGCTACCAAGGCGCGCTTCTCGCGAGCATCCTCGTGTGGGCGATGGTGCTTGCGCTTCGGGCGGCCCGGCCGCGGGTAGCGCTGGCCGTGCTGTTCGGCGTGTGCGCTGCGTTTGCCGGGCCCTGGGGAGCCGTAGCAGGGCCCGTTGCTCTGGCGATCTACTTCAGCACTCGAGACGAGGCCTCGAGACGGGCCGCGCTATGGTCTGGGGTGGCCTCGCTCGCCGTGGCGGCGCTGTGGGCAGTAGCCGCCTCGTATCTGCGCGGCCCGATGCCGCAGGTCGGCACTAGCGGAGAACTACCGCCCGTAAGCGGCGGGATCGCAGCAGTCCTCTCGAGCGCGGGCCTGCAGATCCTTCATACACTGCTGCCGGTGCCGCTCCTCCTCGAGCGCGCAGTGCCGGTGAGCGTGGGCACCTCGGTGGGGCTGTCTCTGTGGTTCGTTGCGGCCACCGGCGGCTTGGTCTGGCTCGCCGTACGCAAGCGGGAGACGCTGGTGCCCGCGGTATGGTTGCTGGCAGGCGCGTTGCTGCCCGCGCTCGAGGCAGCGGGCCGCAGGGCTCCGGTCACGACCGCGCCCGCGGCGACCTCGATGCTGGTTGGCGGCTTGGCGCTGCTGCTGGCCACACTGGTCGTGCGGCCGGCGCCGCAACCGCGCAAGCAGCGTGCGCCGACTCGCGCGTCGTGGCCGTGGCGACTGGGAATCGTCGCGCTCGTACCACTCGTCGTTCTACGGCTCTGGTATGCCGCAGCCTGGGGAGACGACGTGAGAATGGCGGGCCGGGCGCTGGCACTCAGCCCCTCGAATCCGCAATACCTCTGCCAGCGGGGCTGGGAACTTCTGGACCGGGGCAACGCGCGCGATGCGATGCCAGCCTTTGCGGCGGCGCTCAAACCCAGGCCTGACTATGCGCGGGCGCAGTGCGGCATGGGGCAGGTCTCGATCGCTTGGGAGGGCGAGTTGCGGCGCTACGAGGAGCGCCTGTTTCTGCAGGGCATCAACGCTTTGACCCGGGCCGCGGAACTGGACAAGGGATACGCGGCGCCGCTGGTGCAACTGGCCTCCACGCTGGCGCGGGAGGGACGCCCTCAGGGGGCCATGGCAGCGGCGCAGCAGGCAGTCAAGGTCGCGCCCGACTGGGCGGAAGCGCACGCCGCTCTGGGGCGCGCGCATCTGTGGCAGGGGCAGTTTCCGCAGGCCATCGCGGAGGCCCGGCGCGCCCTCAGGCTGCAACCTGACGTCACCGGGGCGCAGATGGTGCTGGTGGACGCCAGCGATCCCCTGACGGAATCGCAGGCGCCCTATCTCAAGGAGTCGGACCTGGCGCAGCCCGCCGAGCCGGGCTGGTCCTCGCCGGACCGGGTGCTGCTGCAAGGCAACGCCTACCTCCGGCGCCTGAAGCCGGGCGAGGGGCTGGTGAACTACCAGGGGTTGCTGACGTACAAGCCGGGGCCCGACCTGAGGGCGATGACGCAACTCAACATGTCGTACGCGTACGAAATGGAGGGGCAGTTCTCGCGCGCTCGGGAAGCGCTCTCGGCTGTTCAGGTGCTGGGCTGCGCGCCCCAGTGGAAGCGCCTCGCCGCCGAGCGTCTCGCACGTGTGGAGGCGCACTTGAGGGAGATGCAGGGATGAGGAGGCTGGTGGTGGCGGTTGTGATTCCGGGTTGCCTGGTCGGAACACTCGCCGTGCTCTCTCGCCCGACGCCGGCGCAGCCGCGGAAGCCCCGCAATCTCGTTCTCGTGAGCATTGACACGCTGCGAGCGGACCACTTGTCCTTACACAGCTACCGGCGCGAGACGGCGCCGGGGGTGGCCTCGCTTGCGCGCCAGGGGGCAGTCTTCCTCAAGACGTTCGCGTGCTCCAGCGTGACGCTGCCTTCGCACATGACTATGCTCACCGGTCTGCATCCACGCACGCACGATGTGCTCACCAATAGCGGCATCGGCAGCCCTGAGTTGGTCACGCTCGCGGAAGTGCTGCGGGCCGCGGGCTTTTCCACTGCCGGCTTCATCGGCTCCAGCGTGCTGTCGGCCGGCACCGGGCTTAGCCAGGGCTTTCAAGTCTACGACGACAACATGAACGCGTACTATCGTCGCGGCGCCTTCAGGGGCGTTCAGGTGGCGCCTAGTTGGCGGCTGATGTCCCCGTTCGACAGGGGCGTGCAAGTGCCGGCCGAGGATGTCTTGGATCGGGCGCTGCCCTGGCTGAGAGATTCTGCCAAGGAGCCGTTCTTCCTCTTCGTGCATGTGTACGACCCTCACGGCCCCTACACTCCGCCGCCGGCGTACCGGCGTACGTTCTTCACTCCCGGCGGTGACGGGTTGCAGCGGCTGCGCGACCTGTACGATTGCGAGATCCATTACGCGGACGGGCAATTGCAGCGCCTGTGGCGGGAACTGCGCCAGCGGAATCTGACGGACAGCACCCTGATCGTGGTCACGGGCGACCACGGTGAGGGGCTGGGCGACCACGACTACCTGCTGCACGCGATGCGCGTGTACGATGAGGAACTGCACGTGCCGCTGGTGATGAGCGGCCCCGGGGTGCCAAAGAAGCGCAGCAGCGACATTGTGGACCTGGCCGACATCTTTCCCACCGTCTTGGAGTTGCTTGGCGTCACGGCGCCCCCGAACGAGGGCAGGAGTCTGGTGCCGCTGCTGGAGCGCGAGAACGCCAAACTGGGCCGCGGCTTCGCCTACGGACAGCGGTTCAACAGCAGGACCCCCCTGCTGTCCTACCTGCTTGACGGCCGCGCGGAGCCGGCGCCGACTACGCTGGACTTCGTCCGCTCGCACAAGGCCAAGTTGCTCTTGTCCGAGTCGCGGGTGCCCGTGCTCTTCAACCTCGAGGCCGATCCCGGCGAGACGCGCGACCTGGCGGCGCAGAGGCCTGAACTGACGGAGCAATATGTACGCTGGGCGCTGCGGCCGCTCGAGAAGCCCCTTCCCACCGTCACGCGCGTGCAGCGACCGCTGACCCCGGCCGAGAGGGAGCGCCTGCGGGCTCTCGGCTACCTGGCCGAGTGACTTGCCCTTCCGGCCCGCCGAGCCCCAGCCGCGCTCGCGCCGGCCCGGTTTGACCCACCCCCAGTGGGCTGCTACCCTTACGCGCCAGCAGCGCCGCTTAAGACCACTTCAGTCAGCGGGGTGACCGTATGAGCACGCCTTATGCACAGATCGAAGGGCGCAGTCTGCACATGAACTTCTCCTCGGCCGATTTCTCCGTCGCCTCCGTGATCGCGGCCGTCCGCCTCCATCTGGACATGCTGGAGGAGATGGGGGTGATGTTCCTGGGCTGCACCACGGAGGTTCCCTCGGGCCCCTCGCCGGTGTTCCGCCCAGTGGACATCAAGGCCATCTTCGAGTTCTGCGGCTCGGGAGAGGCCCAGCCGGCGTTGGAGCGCGCCTACCAGATAGTGTGGCGCGGGATCGTGGACACCTTCCCCAGCGAGCGCGAGTGGGCGGAGGCCAAGGGCGACTTCGCCAAGTTCATCTGCGCCCAGGCGGACCTGCTGCGCGCGCGCGTGGAGAGCCTGCAGCAGTAGCGGGTAGTGGCATTCGCTAAAGTGAGCCGCTTGCGCGCGGTTCCTCTTCTCGCTGCGCTCGTCGCGCTGCTCTGCGCCGCGGCCATGCCCGCGGCGGCAGTGGAGGTCACCCTCGACTGGGTCGAGGTGCACCTCAGCCTCCAGCAAGACGGCAAGGCCACCTTCGTCTACCAGGCGCGCTACTCGGTGGTCAGCGGCGCGCTGCACGGCTTCTATCTGCAGGGGTTCAACGGGAACCCGTACTTCGACCTCGAGCGCTCCCAGGCACAGGACAGCCAGGGGCGCACCCACGCGCTCTCGATAAACCAAGTCTCCGGCGCAGAGGAGAAGTACGACATCGTACTCGCGGAGGGCGCGGCGGCAACGGGCGGTTCCGTGACCTACAGCGTCGTCTTCGCACAGGACCTGGCGCGGGAGGGTATGTTCGGCTCCACCGAGAGCAAGGAGCACGGGCAGTTGGTGTATCTCGACTGGGCGCCGTGCCAGTTCCAGGAGCCGATGGGCCACGAGACGGTGTACCTGCACTTCCCCATCGAGGTCGAAGGCAAGGCCGTAACCCCGGAGCAGGTCAGCAAGGCCAAGATCCTGACCGAGAAGTTCATGAACCAGAACTACAAGATTGACTACTACGGGCAGGAATCGGAAGGCCGCTACTGGCTCTCGATGCTCGTGCACAAGGCCAATGTCGCACCCCTGGAGAAGATGCCGATTCAGGTCTACCTTGACGCGGCGCCGTTTCAGGGGCAGTCGCTCCCGCGCTTGACCAGCCCCACGCAGCGGCGGCGACTGAGGCTGCTGATTGCGGGCGCGGCGCTGGTAGGGTTGGTGCTGCTGGGGCTCTTCCTGGCGGAGCGCAAGTACCAGGTCACCACGGAGACGGCGCAGGACCTGAGTCGCATCCGCTGGTCCTCGGACGACTGGGTGCCTCCGAAGATTGAGGTGAGCACCTTCCGCCAGCCGGGCAAGATCGCGCAACTCGACATGTTTGAGGCGGCGCTGCTGCTGGACTATCCCATCAACTCCATCCTGGCGCTGATGCTGGACGGGATGGAGCGGCGGAAGTTGATCGCGATCCAGTCGGTGGACCCGCTCAAGTTGGAACGCCGCGTCTCCACGCTTCAGGACGTGCCCGAGTACGACCAACTGCTCTTCAATGCGATCACTCTCGACGGCACGCTGGAGGAGAGCGACGTCAAGGAGATGTTCGTCCGGATGTCGGACAACCTCCAGCGCAAGGCGTGGGACTGCGATCTGGAGGCGACCAAGCAGTCCTACCGGGGGCACTTCGAGCAGATGGCGCAACAGGGACCAGGGGACGAATGGTACCAGGGGCCGTTCGGCCAGCGCTACTACCGGCCCTACAGCAGTTACTGGTATTACGGCGACCGCGACGATTACTACCGGCGCACGCACGACCTAGACCGCTCGCTGCAGAAAACCAACATCGCGCCGGAGAGAAGCTACAGTGCGCTGATACACTCGGACGCCTGCCACAGCGCCTGCTACGTGCACACCGCCTGCCACGATGCCTGCCACAACGCATGCCATTCGGCGTGCCACTCGGCCTGTCACTCCGCCTGCCATAGCGCATGCCACGGCGCCTGCGTCAGCGGGGGGGCTCACTAGTGTCTGTGTTGCGCAGGCGAGCGCAGGGGCGCGCCGGGAGGCGTGCCGCCCCCGGCAACGGCGACCAGGTTTACATCCGCTGGATAGACGGTTTCGTGCGCGAGATCGCGCCCTTCATCTACGTGCGCGAAGAGGACAGCCTGCTAATCTTGCGGCCCAACAAGGCGCACCGCCTAAACCCCACGGCGCTCGCGTTGCTCAAGGCGACGCTGTCCGGCGAGCCGGTGGAACGGTTCCTCAGGCGCGTCGGAGATACCCCGCAGCGACGCCAGCAGATCCATGACTTCTTCTGCGACGTGCGCGCACTGCTGGTCGGGTGCCTGCGGGAAGGGCAGGCGCGGCGCGCGGTGGAGACGGTGCCGTTCCGCAGGCCGTTCAATGTGCTGCCGGTGCTCAGCGAGATTGCGGTCACCTACCGCTGCAACTTGTCCTGCACGTTCTGCTACGCGGGCTGCGTCGGCGCGGGAGGGCCCGGCTGTCACGGCGGTCCCGCGGGGCGAGAGATGAGCACACGGGACATCGAGCGCGTGCTCCGCGTTATCTGGCACGAGGCCAAAGTGCCCACGACTAGTTTCACCGGCGGCGAGCCGGCCGTCCGCCCGGACCTGCCGCGGCTGGTACGCTATGCGCGCCGCCTCGGCATGCGCGTCAACCTCATCACCAACGGAACACTCATCACGCCCGAGTGCGCGCGGGCGCTGCGCGAGCACGGCCTCAACAGCGCGCAGGTGAGCGTTGAGGGCCCGACGGCGGAGGTCCACGAGAGGCTTACCCGCGTGCCGGGGTCCTTTGAGGCCACGTGCGCGGGGGTGCGCAACCTGGCCGAGGCCGGGATCACGGCGCACACGCACACGACGATCAGCCGTGGCAACATTGACTGCGTCGAGGGCGTGGTCGACTTGGCCGCGCGTCTGGGCCGCGAGCGACTCTCGATGAACATGATCATGCCCTGCGGCAGCGCTGCGCTGGAGCCCGAGGCCAACTACGTGGCCTACGAGGAGATAGGCGAGGCGGTGCTGCGCGTGCGCGACCGCGCGCGGCGGCTCGGGCTGGAGTTCATGTGGTACTCTCCCACGCCCTACTGCCTTTTCAACCCGGTGGCCGAGGGCCTGGGGAACAAGGCGTGCGCGGCATGTGACGGTTTGCTCAGCGTGGCCCCGGACGGCGGTGTGCTGCCGTGCTCCAGTGTGACCGAGCCCGTCGGCAACCTGCTGCGGGAGCCGTTTCCCGAGGTATGGTCGTCAGCGGCGGCGCGCTGGTGGCAGCGCCGCGACTACGCGCCGGACTTGTGCCGCGACTGCAATCTGCTCGACCTGTGCGGGGCTGCCTGCCCCATCTACTGGGACGCCATGGGCACTCGTGAACTGAGGCCGATACGGAATGGCTAAGCGCTCCCAGGCGACGGAGAAGCCGCCACAGCCCAAGTACCTATTCGCCCCGGGGCTGCCGCGCAGGGCGCGCCTTGTGCTTGCCGGGGCGGCGCTGCTCGCGGGGGCGGCATTGCAGTTGCTGGTGGCGGGCCTGCTCGGGACGCTGGTCTATGTGGTCGGCGTGGGGCTGTTGATCCTACGGTCGGTGAGGAGCGCCAAAGCGCCCGTCTCGCGCGAGCGCAAGTGGGAGCGGGTGACCGTCGAGGAACTCAAGCGGCTCGCCGCGCTCCACGGGCAAGCCGAGGAGGCCAAGCGGCGGGCCTCGCGCTTCGGCCTCGGCTGCGGCTGGGGCTGCTTGGGATTCCTGGGGTATCTCGTGCTCGTGGGCGGCGTAACGGTCGGCCTGTACGAGGTCGGTGGGCCCCCGCCATTGGACGTGGGAGATCAGTTCTGGGCCTTGCTCGGCATGCGCCCGGCTACGGACAGCCTGCTGGCGGTGTGGGTGGTGGACTCGCTGCTGCTGCTCATTCCCTTCTGGCTCTCCGGATGGGCGCTGGTTTGGGAACCGCCGCAGATCGCGCTCAAACTGGAGCCGCTGCTCAACGTCTACAGAGAGTTGCAGCGCGACCCAAAGATGCCGCTCCAGTGCGTGCCCATGTTGGAGTTGTCGGGCAAGGAACCCAAGCGCACACCCACCGATTGCCGGCTGCTGTTCGAGCTCACGGGCGCCCCCCCGGAGTTCATCGGCGTGCAGACGCAGGTGTCCCTCAACAGCGTGCAGGGCACTGCCTATCCCTACCTGTACTGCGTAGTGCTGGCGCGACCCGCGTTCGGACTGGCTGCGTTTGCGGAAAAGCGCGCGGAGCCGCCGCCCGCGGCCTCGCGGGCTTTCTGGAAGACGCAGACGGCTCAGGAAAAGAAGGAGGCCAAGTTCCGGCGCTACCAGGGCGAGATCATGGAGATTGAGAGCGGCGGCGAGGTGGACGTCGTGGTCATACGGCAAGTGGCGTCAGGAACCGGGTACCATACGGACGCGGCGGCGCAAGTCCGCGTCTGGCGCAACGCTGTCCGGTTCGCGCAGGAGGCCCTGGCGGCGCACCCACCGCCGGCCGGCGGGGCGCAAGCCGGCGCGCAGCAGTAGGGGAGCATCGTGCGCAGGGGCGTATGGCAATACGCCTCTACGCGCCAGGGGGGCGCTCGCTAGGACAGACCGAGGGCGCTCAGTCGGTCGGCGTCGCCGAGGAAGACATTCTGCGCCAGCAGCGCGCGCTGCAGCGCCTTCACGTCCAGTTGTGAGGGAACGACGCCGGGCCGCGAGGAGAGCGTGGCGGCCACGCCCGCCGCCTGCCCGATGGTCATGCAGTGAGCCTGCCCCCGGATGAGGGCGCACGGGTCCGTCGAGATGGTCTTGCCCGAGGCGACGAGAAGCCCCTCTACCCGCTGCGGCAGCAGACACCGATAGGGAATCTCGACCGCCCGCTCCAGCCTCGCCTCCTGGCGAATCTCGCTCGCCAGGCCCACGACATCGTCGAACTGCGCGCCGCGCCGCAGGTCATCGTCGTTGAGCACATAGGCGCCTGTTATGCAGCGGGTCCGCCGCAGCCCCAGCGTGGGTGCGGTTGCCACGATGAAGGCGTTCTCGAACCCGGGGAAGTGCCGCCGCAGAAAGTCCGCGACATAGAAGCACTTCTCGCGCGCCTCGAACTGCACCGCGGTGTACTCGTCCGGGTCGAAGACGTCGAAGCGGAAGAAGTTGGCGTTGACGATCACGGTGCTGTCGCCGCGCACCGCGTACATCCCCAGCGAGTCCATGCCGTAGGCCCGCCCGTCCTCGGCCTTGAACTCGCCTCGCTTGATGGCCTCCTGCAACAGCGGCATCTCGCGGCCGCCGCCGTGCGGCAGATGGAACAGGCCGCGCTCCTCCCAGTTGCGGCAAAACTCGGCAAACAGGGTCGGCACGTCCGACTTCTCGATGAAGTTGCGCGCGTTATCGCGGACGAATTGGTAGGCACGCTCCAGGTCAACGTTTCCCATTCGGAACTCGAGGCTGTGCCCACCGTGGCCGACGCGCATCTCTGCGCCAGCGAGGCAGGCTAGGTCCGCGTCACCGGTGCAATCAACCGTGACGTTGCCGCGTAGCGCCTTGCGCCCGCCGCGGGTCTCGACGACGATCCCCGTGACTTTCCCCTCCTCCGTCAGCACGCCGACAGCCCAAGTCTCCAGCCACACCCGCACCTTGACCTCGCGCAGCATCTCCATCGCGACCAGTTGGAATACCTCCGGGTCGAAAGGCACCTGGGGAACCTCGGGATGCCGCCAATCTCGCAGCCCCCCGTCGCGCTCGGCGAGGCGGTTCAGGAACTCCTCCGTAAAGCCCTTCACTACCTGCCGGCCGCTCTTCTCAAAACAGTGATTCGTCACGTTGGCCATCAGGCCGGCGGTAGCGGTCCCGCCCAGCAGGCTAGTGCGCTCTAGGAGCATCGTCTGCGCCCCCGCCCGCCCCGCGCAGATCGCCGCCGCCAGGCCGGAGACGCCGCCGCCGGCCACGAGCACCTCGGCCTGCGCGACGACCGCCAGTTGTCTCGCCGATTCAGTCACACTATTCATCGCGGTCACCAGGGGCCGCATTCTGGCATCTTCGTCCTGCCAGGGCAAACAGCCTGAGAGCGGCACGCCCGTCCCGCGCTCCGGGACTTGCCCGGCCGGGGCGCCAGTGTTACGATTCAGGGAATCGTGCCACCGTCCCGCGGGAGGGCTCAGTTTGGCCAAGCGAGGCTTCACCCTCATCGAGTTGCTGGTCGTCATCGCTATCATTGCCATTCTGGCTGCCATCCTCTTCCCCGTCATAGCCAGGGCGCGCGAGGCGGCGCGCAAGACGACCTGCCTCTCGAACATGCGCCAGATGGGGATGGCCTTTTCTATGTATGTCACCGACTGGCAGGAGCGGTATCCCTTGGCCTACAAGTGGAAGGAACGGATAGCGCCCTTCGTGACCAAGGAAACCTTCTTCAAGTGCCCGAGCCGGCCTGACCTGTCGTGGTTCTACGGTCACGGCTACAACGTCGGCTGTCAGAGCCCTTACGTGGCTGGCTTCCCGGGGAGGGGGGCTGCGGCCGTCACCGCACCGGCCGACAAGATTCTGCTGGTCGAATGGGACAGGTGTCTCGCGGGTCCGCCGTGCGGGCCGGTAGGACTGTTCCAGGGGGGCGCGCTCTGCTACTGGGCGGTGTGTCGGGTGCACAACGGCGGGTCCAATGTGCTCTTCGCTGACGGGCACAGCGAGTGGATGCGGCCGGAGATGTATCACAGCGACACCGACCACGCCGACGAGGCCGGCAACCCCGCGCCGGCCAGCCCGCAGGTAGTGTCCGAGAACGTCTGGCGCAAGTACTGGGACATCTCGTATTCTGACTAGGCGGGCTCGGGCGCCGGGGCTTTGCCCGGCTCGGCGCCGGCGCTCTGACCAGGTCCCGGGGCACGAGGCCCAGGGTGCCTGGGTCCAACACCAGGCCAGACATGACAGTCTTTCTCGGATCGCTCAAGGAAGCGGCCAAGACCACGGCGATCGTGTTCGTGCTGATGGTCGTCATCGAGTACGCCGAGTTGCGCTGGCGCGGCCGCGTCCGCAGCGCTTTCACCGGCAAGCCCTGGCGGCAGTACGTGCTGGCCGCTCTGCTAGGCTTGGTGCCCGGGTGCGTTACGGACTGGCTGGTAGTCGGGCTCTACGTCAGGGGCATCGCCAGTTTCTGGGCGCTGGTGGCGGTGATGCTGGCGTCGGTCGGGGACGAGGGCCTCATGATGGTCAGGTTGATACCCAGGACGCTCCCTCTGCTCTTGGGCGTGTGCGGCGCCGTCGGGGTGCTCGGCGGATTTGCGGCCGACTGGCTGACCAAGCGGCTCAACCTCGAACTGTGCAAGGAGTGCGCGGTGACCGTTCACGAGGACCCGGAAGAGTGCTTCCGCGGCGCGCGCCACTTCCTTACGGAGCACGTGTGGGACCACATCCTCCGGCGCCACCTGCCGGCGCTGGCGGCCTGGATCTTCGGCATGATAATCGTTCTCGACCTGGTGGGCACGCGGCTCAAGGTCGGCGCCTTGGCGCCCGGCGGTAGTCTTGGCTTGCTCTTCGCGGGCGCCATCATCGGTCTACTGCCGACTTCGGGGCCGCACCTGGCGTTCACACTTATGTTCCTGAAGCACCAGGCGCCTTTCTCCGTGCTGTTGACCAATTCCTTGGTCCAGGATGGGCACGGGCTGCTGCCGCTGTTGCACCACACCCGGCGGGACGCGATCTACCTGAAAGCGTTCGACCTCGTGGTCGCGCTCATCATCGGCATTCCATTGCGGTTGCTTGGGTTCTGAACTCGCGGAAGCAAGTTCCGGCGCCGGGCGGCGGCCGTTCGCGCCACGAGGCAGCCCTGCACGGAGTCAGGGCGCTACAACCTCGCGCGGTCCGAGAGGAACCTTGCTCGCCGAGGCGCAGACGCCTTACCTTAGCAGCGCCTCCAGCATCTTGGCCCGCATGACCTCGAGCGCGTTTGGGTCGGCGTCGGCCGGCAGCCTGGTCGGGTAGCCCTCACGCAGCAGGGACACTGCCAGCGCGTCCGCTTCCTTGAGCAGCGCCGCGGCCGCGGCATCGCCCCGCGCCACCCGCTCGGCCAGCAGCCTCAGGTAGAGGTAGTCCTGCCGGCCCTCGTTGTAGGCTTCCCAACGGCGCGAACTGACCGGCCCGTCAACCGCCGGGTAGACGGTCGAGTAGGTGGAACCGTCCTGCTTCTCGCTGCCGCGCGCGCCCCACACCCCCCAGGTGTCCTCGCCCCACCACATATGCGCAAAGAAGCCCCAGCCGGTGGCGCCGTAGTGCGCCGCCTCCCAAGGGAGGAGACGATAGTAGGAGATGGGGTGCAGCGTCTTGGACCAGCCCTCGCACGCGTAGCACCAGATTTCCTTGCCGGTCGAGCGGATGAACTCCACCGCCGCCTTATCGCGCAGCGTGCTGATGTGCGGCACCCAGATGTCCACCCCCGTGGCCAGCGCCCGCAGTCTGTCCAAGTTCCTGGTGTTCGCGGTGATGACCACGCGCGCCTTGGGGTCAATCTCCTTCATCAGCCTGCCCACCGCAACGTGCTTCTCGTAGCGCACTCCCTCACTGGGCTCGTCGTACAGTTGGAAGGCGAAGTCATCGTAGTCGAGGCCCATGGCTTTGAGGTGCGCCACCCATTCGGTGATCCAGGCGGAGTAGGCCTTGCGGTATGCGGGCGACATGAACTCGATGCCGGCGGCAGCCGCGACCTCGTCAAAGTACTCGGCCGCGCTGTAGGCCTCCACGATCAGGCCGTACTTGCGGTAGGTGTTCACGTATTCGTCGTGCTTGGTCCAGTCAATGGGGGCAACGATATTGCCCTCCTTGTCGAGTTTCGGCAGCACGAACGGCGGCGGCACGAAGAAGACGTTGACCCCACGCGCGGCGGCGTCCTCGAGGTAAGGCATGGCGTCGGGCGTGGCCCAGCTGATGCCGAGGATGGCTCCCCAGGTGCAGATGCGCGGTGCAGGGCCCAGTTCCAGTTCGACCGGGTGCACCGTTAGCGTCAGGCTGATGGTTCTCTCGTCGAAGAACCCCAGCGGCCGCAGGCGCAACGCGCCGGCGTAGGCGCCAGTGGGCGCGCCCTCGGTCGCCAGCGACACGAACAACTGCCGCGTTTCACCGGGCGGGATTTCGAGCAGGCCGGCGCCGTCGAGTCGCGGCAGGGGATCGGCCACGGTCTCCTCGGCGTAGAGGCTGCGGCGAATCCAGACCGCCCGCCTCACCGTCGGCGTTCCGAGAGAGGCGCCCGCTTCGCTCCGGAGCGGCGAGGCCTCGACGCGCAAAGTGAGCGGGCGCTGGGAGATGTTGCTCACCATGAGGGCGAGGTTCTTAGTCTCGCCCTGAGCGCCGTGCATCTCCACCGCTTCAACGCTCGCCAGTCGCTCGGGCTCTACCTCGGCCTCGAAGTCGAGCCACGGGTTGGCGAGCCAGACCACGTAGCCCAGCCTGTCCCGGGCCTCGAAGTAGCGGCTGAGCGGCTTCAACACGTGGGAGGTCGCGAGGGGGTGAGGCGAGACCTGCACCGGCTCGGGGTTCTCGTAGGAGGCGGCGACCTGCTCGAGCCAGCCGACCTTGCGGAGAACGCTTTGCAGGCGGCGGCCGGTGTCGCGCCAGGGTGTGGCTGCGGTCCAGGCCGTGAGGGCAGCCGCCATCTCGTGGACGTCCTGTCGCGTCTCCGTCAGCATTGACGCGTACTCCCCTGCTGCGCTGCCCAGGTCGAGGCCGCTCGCCTGCGCCTGCAGCGCGTCCAGCCGCTCCAGCGGAGCCTCCGCGCTGGGAAGGCCCGCGGGTATGAAGAACGGAAGCACGTGGCGGTACTCCCAACGTCCCGCCCGTCGGACAGAGGCGATGATGGCCCATTGGCCCTCGCCCGGCTTGGGGAACTCCGCGGCTATCCGCGTGTCGCCCCCGCGCAGCGCCACCTCCGGGCTGGCGAGCGCCTCTCCCCGCTCGCTGCGCAGGACGACGCGGGCCTGAGTACTGACGGCGCGGCCGGCGGCGAGTCCTTCCAGCGCTGCGGACCAGACGGGCTGCGTCGAGAGCAGGGCGCCCCAGGAAGTGACCGTGAGGCGCGAAGCCTCATCGGCAAAGACCAAAGTGCCGAACCGCTCGGGCTCCTCAAAACCCGTGTGGCCAGCCGACCAGGTGCTCAGTTCGCCGTGCGGCTGCTCTTCGCGGCACAGGTTGGCCCGCCAGCGCTCGCCGACTTTGGGGCGCGCTGCGAGAATGGCGAAGGAGATGGCGATCTCGGCGGTCCAGCGATCCGCGTCCTTGCGCACCGCGTATTGCCATTCGGGATTCCAGGACTCGTCCGCTTCGCCGTTGCGCGTGACCGCGTCGTAGCGGCTGCCGATAGTGGTCAGGATGAAGTGGTAGTAGTCCTTCTGCGGCTGCAGGACTATCTCCACGCAGTCGTCGCGCCACTGGCCGTCGTCGCGGGCGCGCTCCTCGGCCACCAGACGATCCATAGCGTCCTCGTCGCACACCATGCCGACGTAGAGGTTGTCGTCATCCCAGCAGAGGTACCCCTCCGTGGCCTGGGCCGCGGGCGTGCTCTGGCCGAGCAACACGAACGGCCCTGTCGGCGTCGCGCCCGACCAGCAGGCCTCTGACAGCGCGCCGTCAATCTGCGGCGGCGAGGCAGTGCGGCAGGCGGTCAGCGTGGAAGTCTCCGGCGGCAAGTAGTGCGCGCACGCCGCCGGCGCGAACACCAGGAACAGAAGGCAGATCAGCGCTGCTCTCACGATCACCCATCCCTTCGGAGGCCTGGCCGCGATTGTAGCAGGCCAATACCCGAACCGCACCCCCGCCCGACGCTACAACCGCGGGCGCGCGCTGCCTAGCGCTTCACTCGGCTCACGCGCAACTCGTGCGAGCCGTCGGCCAGGCAGTACTCGTAGTAGAAGAACCGGCAGCCTTCGCGCTCGACGACGTCAAGGTAGCGGAGCGAGCCGCTGCCGCGAGGCGACACCAATACCGGCCCGCTTTCGCTCGCACTCCTGAAATGGACGCCGTCGGATGACACGGCGAGCCCTGTGCGCTCCTCATAGTTCTCCGCCACGCTGGCGCTGCCGTCGTAGAGGCCAACGCAGGAGCCGCCCGCCTCAAGCACGCAAGAGATCCGGGCGCAATACGAGTCCCAGCCCTGACCGGGCGAGAGAACGTCGCCCCGCCATTCCCACTCTACGCCATCGTTGCTCACGGCCAAGCCGGAGTGCGACTTGGTGAGGCCGGTGTCGTAGACGTCGCCGCTTCCGTGCATCTCTTGCGCGCTGACCTGCTTGGCCGGCCGTGGCGCATAACTGCACCACATCCACCACTGCCCCCCCCTACGCCGAATCCAGGGATCCTTCACGCCCTCTAGGCCCAATGCCGGCGCGCGGAGCACGGGGCGGCGTCTGTCCACGCGAAACAAGCCCGGGTGCTCCGCCTCCACTAGGTCAATCCCCCAGCGCCCGTCCGCGTCCACCAAGCCGCCGTACAGCCGGTACGGGCCGCCGGGCACCTTGACGAGGGCGGCGCGCTCCATCGAAAGCGTGGGAAACTCCTCTTTGCGCGCGGCCCAGAGGTCGCGAAACTGCACCCCGTCCTCGGACTCCGCGAGGCGACACTCGTATCCTCTGCCGGGGCGCCGCTGGCGCAAGCGGTAGTAGAGATAGAACCTGGCCGCCTCCTCATCCCAGAGCACTCCAGGCGCGCCCGCCCACCAGCCCGGTCCGCTGCCCTCCGGCGCACGGACGGTCAATCCCTCCTGCGCATCGAAGAGTGTCACGCCCGCGATGTGGGACGTCATCCCAGTGCATCCTCTGTGCGGCCCAGTGCGGGCCCTCACATCTCTTGCACGGTGGGGATGCCGAGCAGTGAGAGGCCGCTTTCCAGCGTGGCCTGCGCGGCGCGGCAGAGCAGCAGGCGCGCCTCGCGCAGCGACGGCTCCGCTTGCAGCACTGGGCACTGATGGTAGAACTGGCTGAACTGCTTAGCGAGGTCGAGCGTATAGCGCGCCACGACGGAGGGCTTGAGCGTGCGCGCGGCCGAACGCACGACAAACGGGAAGCGCGCAATCCCGAGAATGAGGTCGCGTTCGGCGTCAGCCTGCAGAAGGCCGAAGTCGGCGGACTGCGGCAGGTCGGCGCCGAACTTGCGGAAGATGCTGCTGATGCGCACGCAAGCATATTGGATGTAAGGGCCGGTGTCGCCCTCGAGGTTGAGCACTTGATCCCAGTCGAATTCGACGTCTTGGGTGCGGTCGTTGACCAGGTCGCCAAAGAAGAGCGCGCCCACCGCAAGCCGGCGAGACACTTCCGGCTTGCCCTGCACGTCAGGGTTCTTCTCTTCGATCATTCTCAGCGCCAGCGCCTGCGCCTCGTCCAGCACCTCCTCGAGCAGCACCAGTTGGCCGCGCCGCGTGGACATCATCTTGCCGCCCAGGCGGAGATGTCCGAAGGCGACGTGGCGGCAGCGGTCGGCCCAGTCGCACCCGAGGCGGCGCAGCGCGGCGAACAGTTGCTTGAAGTGCAAGGCCTGCGGCGCGCCGACGACGTAGAGCATGAGGTCGAAGTGAAAGCGCTCCCAGCGCCTGACCGCGGCGGCCAGATCGCGCGTCTCATAGAGGGTAGTTCCGTCCGACTTGCGCAGCAGTGCCGGCGGCAGCGCCTCCGCACCAGGGGGGGGCTCGTCCTCCTGCAGCGGGATGATAACGGCGCCTTCGTCCTCTTGCGCGATGCCGTCGCGCAACGCCTGCTCGACCAGCCGCTGCGCCCCCTGCCGCTCGAACGATTCGCCCTCGTAGTAGTCGAAGTCCACCCCGAGGCGCTGGTAGAGGCGCTTGAACTCGCGCAGGCTCAGGTCGCGGAACTCCCGCCAGAGCGCAATGGCCTCGGGCTCGTCGTTCTCCAGTCGGCGGAACCAGTCGCGGGCCTGGTCCGCGAGCGAGGGATCGCGCTCGAGTTCCCGGTGGAAGCGGACATAGAGTTGGTAGAGGTGCCCTACCGCATTGGCCTCCAGTTGGGCCGGATCACCCCAAGTGCGGTAAGCGTAGAGCAGGCTGCCGAACTGCGTGCCCCAATCGCCCATATAGTTGATTCCCACGCAGCCCCACCCAAGGCGCTCGTGGATTCTGTAGAGCGCGCCGCCGATGATGGTCGAGCGCAGGTGGCCGATGCCGAAGGGCTTGGCGATGTTGGGCGCGGAGTAGTCAATGACCACCGTCTTGCCGGCGCCCTCCTCTCCTCGTCCGCAATCCGCGCCCAGGCGCACGGCGCTCTCGACGCTATCCCTGGCCAAGCAGCGCAGGTCGAAGAAGAAGTTGAGGTAGGGCCCCTTGGCCTCCGCGCGCGCGACAAGAGGCCCGGGGGTGATGCTTTGAGCCAGTTCGGCGGCGATGCGCGCGGGCGGCTGCCGCCTCTGCTTGGCCAGCACAAAGCAGGGGAAGGCAGCATGGCCCAGGGCAGGGTCAGGCGGCCACTCCAGCGCCGCCAGTGCGTCCTCCTTGGGCATGGCGGCCGCTTGCGCCACCAAAGTGGCGGCCTCGTCAAGATAGGGCGCCAGAGGATCGAGTGACACGGGCATTCGCCTTCGGTTCCGGGGATTGCGCAGCCGAGTGTAGTGGCGGCGCTCTTGCGGCGCAAGCAGCCGCCTGCTACGGCTGGGCGTCGGACTCGAAGTCGGTGCGCAGGCGGGCCGGCTGGCCGACGGCGACGTAGAGCACGCGCTCGGCCACGTTGGAGATGTGGTCGCCGATGCGCTCGAGATAGCGCATCGCCAGCGCCAGGTAGACTCCGGCGCGCACGCCCTCCGGGCTCTCACACATGGTCTCGAGCAGGCTGGCGAGTTGGGAATGGTAGAGGCGGTCCATTTCGCGATCCATCTCCACCACGCGCCCCGCCGCCTCCACATCCCCGGCGGCGAAGGCGGCCATGGCCTGCCTCAACATCTCCTGCCCCAGGTCGCCCATGGGCTTGAGGTCCACGGGCCACGGCCCCGAGCCCTGCCCCAGCAGCAGGCCCGTCTTGGCGATGTCGAGGGAGTAGTCGGCGATCCTCTCGATGTCACCGATGACCTTGAGCACCGAGGCCACGCTGCGCAGCGCCCTGCCGGTGGGCTGCTCGGCCGCGATGAGCCGCACGCAGCGGGACTCGATCTCGAAGTCCAGTTGGTCCACCTCGTCATCGCGGGCGATGACGGTGTCGGCCAGCAATTCGTTGCGCTCGCAGACGGCGCGCACGGCATCGCCCACCATCTGCCCGGCTAGCTCCGCCATGCGCATGAGGCGCTGCTCGACCTCCGCCAGCGGTCCTTGCGCGTTGCCGGCCACGGCCTAGCCCCCCCCTCGCGCTTCGGCCTCCGCAAGGAAGTACGCGCGCGAGAAGGACCTAGCCGCCATTGCCCTGCTTCAGTTTGCGCTCGCGCTCTTGGGCGGCGCGGATGAGGTCGGCCAGGCGATTGGCGTCCTTGACTACTTCCGGGTTGTCGCTTGCCAGGGTGGCCGCCAGTTCCGTGTTGCGCAGCCCCTCGTCGTACTCCTTGAGATTGTACTGGGCGACGACAAGGCTGAGCAGCGACTGGACGTCGAAGGAGAAGAGTTCCAGCGCTTGCTTGTAGGCGTCGCGCGCCTGGGCATACTTGCGCAACTTGATGGAGACGTCGCCGAGGCCGCGCTCGAGTCGCCAGGCGACCTCGGTATTGTCCGGCGCAACGAGTTTGAGGCCCGCGAGGAAGGTCTCCTCGGCCTTGGTGTAGAGATTGGACTTCAGGTAAGCCTCGCCGAGGTCGGCGTCGGGGCCTTCGTCATTGGGCAGGAGAGCCTGCACGCGCGCGTACTGCTCGATGGCGCCGGAGAGTTCGCCGAGGCGCATCAGGGCATCGCCGAGGTACTTGTGCGCCCACACATGGTTGTCGTCGAGGCCGACCGCCTCGGTGAGCAGGCGGCGAGCCCGTCTGAGGTTGTCCGTCTCCCGCACGGGCTTTTTGGCGTCGGTGATGTCCTGCGCCGCGGGATCAGTCTGGCCCTGCTGCAGTTTCTCCAACGCGCGCCCGATGAGCACATCGGCCTCGCCGATGCCAGCGCGCTGGGCGAGCAAACGCGCCCGAGTCAGTGTCGTCTGAGCGCCCGCAGTGTCGTCGGCGAGCACCGCGTTCAAAGCGTTGTCGAGCAACTCCTTCAGCGGCCCCAGTTCCGTGGTGCGCAGGTCGCAGAGCGCCTGCAACACGAGCGCATCGGCGGCCAACTTGGCGTCCAGCCCGCGGACCTTGCCAAGGTTGGGACGCGCGAGTTCGTATTCACCCACTTGCACGAGGAGCCGGCCCGCCTCGAGATAGCCCTCGCCAGCCTCTTCCGGGTGGTTGAGCTTCTCCAACACCGCGGAGGCGGCCGCGAGACAGACGGCGCGCTCGTGGAGTTGCCCCGCGATCCCGTACTGGGCGGCGGCGTTCTGCAGCGCGTCCAGTGCCTCCTGTTCCTTAGCGGCCGCGAGCAGCTTCTGGCCCCATTCCCAGAGCGCGGCGCCGTAACTGATGTGGGCCTTGGGCAGCAGGGCATGTTGCTCGCCCTTCATGCTTTCCGCGGCGGCGGCCCGGAAGTGCTCCAGGGCCGCCTCCTTGTCGCCCGCGGACCAAAGCGCCTCGCCCTGATAGAGGTGGGCGAAGGCAACGCTGAGGATGGCGTTCTCCTGATCGCCAGCCTCGGTGTAGCGCTGGGCGGCGGCCTCGAACTTGGCCACTGCGGCCTTCAGGTCGCCGGCGCTGTAGGCATCTACGCCCTCCTGATATAGGGCCCCGGCTACTGCCTTGAGGGCCTTCTGGTAACGCGCGTCCAGCGCCACTGCAGCCTCGTACTCCTTGCGCGCGCCGGCGCTGTCAGCCAGTTGCCACATGGCGGCGCCCTTGTAGTAATGCTGCAAGGCCTCGGTGTTCTCCGTGCCCGGCTGGGAGGCCGCCGCCTGCTGCGCTTGCTCGGCGCTCAGCCCAACGCCCTGCAGCGCAATGAGGCACGCCTGACGCAGGAGCCCGGCGAGGGTGGCATCCGCCGCCTGCTGCACGGTGAGGGCCTTGAGCGGCTCTTCCTGAGGCGGCCGGCGAATGGTGACGTTGCCGTTGAGCAGCCCCCCCTGCAGAGCCGCGCGCGCCTGGACCAGGTAGGCCACCCCTATGTCCGCCATGGGGCGCCACAGTTGGACGCGGTAGCCGGGCACTGCCCCCAGTGCGCCACTCAATGCGTCGGTGAGGGCGAGTGTCGGCCATAGTGAGTCCGCCGTGGGAGCGCCCCCTTCCGCGGCATAAGCCTGAGGCGCGGGCTGTACCACCACCAAGGTCTCCTTAGCGCCCACCTGAACGGGGCCGTCGGCGTCCGCCGCCGAGGCAAGGGGCAGCGCAAGCGCGGCGACCAAGCAGAGCAACATCGAACGCTTCTCTATCATCGTCAACGCCCCCTAGTGGCGGGTGTTGCGCCCTGCGGGATGCACAGGGTCATCCCACTGCGTGCGCGCGCGCTCGCGGAGCACCTCCTCCAACACCGCCCCGGTGCGCTTGGCTATCGCCCGCCAGGAGTAGATCTCCTCGACGCTCTCCCTGCCCCGGATAGCGAGTTTACCGGCCAGTTGCCGGTCCGTCAAAACGCGCATCAGCGCCCGCGACAAAGCCTGGGGGCGATCCGGAGGCACCAGCAGGCCGCCCTGGCACTGCCGCACCACCTCGGCCAGCCCACCCACCTCCGAGCCCACTACCGGAACCCCGGACCCCATAGCCTCGAGCGCCACGATACCGAACGGCTCGTACAGGCTCGGCATAACGGCGCTCTGCGCCATCTGGTAGAGGCTGCTCAGCGTCGCCTCGTCCACGTGGCCGGCGAAGGTGACGCTATCGGTGACGCCGCACTCTCGCGCCAGCGCCTGCCACGGCCCTTGGTCGCCCCCCCCGACAACCACCAACCTCACCTCCGGCGCTTCACGCGCCACGTCCGCCCAAGCGCGCAGCAGCGGCGCCAATCCCTTCTCCCATACCAGCCGCCCGACGAAGAGGACGATGCGGTCCGCGCCCAGCGCCAGTTGCCGCCGGACCTGCGGCTCGGGCGCTGCGGGGGCCCGCCTCTGCGTGTCTATGCCGTTGGGAATGACGCATATCTTGTCCTCCGGGCAGCCGAAGAACGAGTGAATCTCGCCCTGCATCGCCTGGCTGCAGCAGATGACCCGCCAGGCTTCGTAGCAGAGGTGCCACTCCGCTTGGTCAATGAAGGCCTGCGTGGGATTGTGAATGCCCCGCTGACGCCCGCGCTCAGTGGCGTGTATCGTCGCCACTAGCGGCACCCGCCAGGCGTGCTTGAGCGCGCGCGCCGCAAAGAGGGCGAGCCAATCGTGGGCGTGAATGAGGTCGAAGGACTGCCCCCCGTGCGCGGCCACCGCCTCTTGCGCGAGCGCGTGGTTGAGCAGGTGGATCTCCTCGATGAAGTCCCGCGGGCTGGGCCCAGAAGCGACGGTGCGTATGATCGTGACCCCGCTTTCCTCGGTGCGCGAGCGTTCCCCGTTCGGCGCCTGGGTCACCACCACCACCTCGAACCCCTCCGCTGCCAGCCCTGGCACCAGGCCCGCCACATGTCTGGCGATGCCCCCCACCAGGCGCGGCGGGTACTCCCAGGTCAGTTCCAGTATCCTAGGCACCGGACCTCCTCCGCACCTCGCACAGTTCGCACATCCTGCCTTCGCCGCGGAAGCGGCAGCCGCAGACGGAGCACTTCTTCCAGCGTTTCTGCTTGCGCCACGCCTCCACCTTGGCGGCTCTGGTGGTAACGAAGGCCACCAGGTTGCGCAACTCCGGCGGCTCTATGCGCTCGCACAGGATGTCAATCTGCGCCTGCTCGCGGTCCTCGAGCGTGATGGCGGCCAGGTCCTCCTCGGTCGGCGTCAGGCGCGGCGCGCGGCGAGGCGGACGGCGCTCTTTCTCGATGCCGCGACTGGAGAAGCGCACCTCGCTGATAAGATCGTCGCCGAGAAGGCGGTTGAGGCGCTGGCGGATGCGCTCCGCCTCGGTCTGGAATACGCTCGCCGCCACCGGCGACTCGGCGTCCGCATAGAGCACGCCCGACTGCACAGACCGCACGCGCGAGCGCCGCGCGATCTCAGGGCCGACCGCCTGGGCCCAGACGAAGAACGCCAGGTTCTCGCGCGCCTTGCGGCCCCGCGCCCAAAGGTCGAGGAAGCCCTGCACGGCGTCGGACATGCGGCTCAGTTTCCCCGAACGTCTCGCTCTCAAGCGCCCAACACACCTCCCAGGTTGGCCTGCGCCTCTCCTCAAAGCCGCGCCAGCATTGTATCAGCAGCACCGCTGCGCGCACACCGAAGTCCGCAGGGAGGTGATCGCTACGGTACCCACAACCCCCGCGGTCGGGCCCGGGCCCGGCTATGGGAGCCGCTGGGGGCGCCTGAGACGCCAGGGGCTAGCCCTCCTCGGGGAGGGCGATGGGCATGAAGACGTAATTGTAGTTCACGCCGTCGGCGGGCTTGATCAGACCGGGGCTGGCGGCACCCTTCAGTTCGATGTCGGCCTCTTGCTCCGCCAGCACGCTGAGCACGTCCAGCAGGTACTTGGCATTGCAGGACACGACGACCTCTCCACCTTCCAGGGCCACCGGCAACTCGTCTGCGAATTGGCCGAGGCCCGGCGAAGAGGCCTGCACCGTCATCTTGCCCTCCTCCGCCCGCAGCACCACCTTGTTCCCGTCCTCGCGCGCGACCACCTGCGCCCGCCTGATGGTCGCCGCAAGCGCCTCGCGCTCCACACGGATGCGGTTGTGGTAGTCAGTGGGGATGACAGCGCTGTGGTCGGGGAAGTGACCTTCGATGAGCGAGCTGGTCACGACTGCGTCGGTAAGTTCGAAGCGCGCGTGGTTAGAGCCCAAAGTGACCTGGGCTGCGGCGTCGTCCTCAGCGGCGAGCCTCTGGACTTCTCGCAGCGCGCGCGTAGGCACAACCGCGCGGAAGGTCTCCGCCGCGGGGGGCTCGAGGGCTGCCGCGCGCGCGGCGAGCCGATAGGTGTCAGTCGCGACCAGCGTCAGCGTGCCGCCGTCCACTAGGACAAGCGTGCCCGTCATTATGGGGCGGGTCTCCTCTTCGGCCGAGGCGAAGGCGGTCTGATGGATCATGGTGCGCAACAGGGACTGCGGCAGCGAGAAACAATGTCCACCAGTGACCTCTGGAAGCGCAGGGAACTCTTGGGCCGACTGTCCGTGGATACGGTAGGTGGCCTTGCCGGCGCGGATGGTGCAGATGTTGGTGTCTTCGATGCTCTCGACCGAGATGTCATCTTCGGGCAACAGATTGATTATCTCCTGCAGCAGGCGAGCCGGGACGGTTGTTGCCCCGGGCCTGCTTACCTTAGCGGGCACGGCGGTTTGGATGGCCATGCTCAGATCGTAGGCAGCCGCTTCCGCTCCTTCCGGGCCCGCTTTGAGAAGAACATTGCTCAGAACGGGTAGGGTAGTCCGTGCGGTCACGGCCCGACCGACGCGTTGCAGGGCCAGTTGGAGTTCCTCGCGCGCGCACGTCAGTTTCATCCTGCCACCCTCCTCTTATTAGTACCTCTGTAACTTATGTACAAAAGATCACTAAGAGTAATAAGGGTGTGCACGGCGTTGATGAAGCGCAGTGCGTCCCCAGGCGACGCCACTCTTAGGTGTGCATAAGGGTGTGGGAAAGCGCGGGTGCTTGTCAACAGCAAGGCACGAGTAGGGCAGGGGCACAGGTGTGCACAGCATGCCCACAGGATCTAGGGGTGCCCGTGTTGAATCCTCTCCATCAGTTCTTCGATCATCTTAGCGAAGACGGGGTCTTCGTCGAGCAGGTCGCGCACTTTGCCGTGGCCATGGATGACCGTCGAGTGGTCCCGCTTGAAGTAGCGGCCGATGTCCGGTAGGGAGTGGTCCGTCATCTCGCGGCAGATGTACATGGCTATCTGCCGGGGCACCACCAGATTCTTGCTGCGGATTCTGCTCTGCACCTCGTCCAGGGAGACGCCGAAGTGCTCGCACACGGCCTGCATGACCCGCTCCAGGGTGATGCGGAACGGGGCCCCGGCTTGGGTGTAGTCCTTCAGCGCCTCTTGGGTGTCCTCGAGTGTGACCGGGCGATCGAGCAAGGAGGCGACCGCCAACACCTTGAGCAGCGCGCCCTCGAGAACGCGGATGTTCGAGGGGATTAGAGTGGCGATGTAGTGGAGCACTTCGTAGGGCAGGGGCGTGCCCTGCGGCTCCAGTTTCTTCTGCAGGATGGCCACGCGGGTTTCCAGGTCAGGCGCGCCGACGTCCACGATCAGGCCCCACTCGAAGCGCGAGCGCAGGCGATCGTTGATCAGTTGCAGGTCCCGGGGGGGGCAATCGCTGGTGATGACTATCTGCTTGTGGGTCTCGTAGAGCGCGTTGAAGGTGTGGAAGAACTCGGCCTCGGTGCGCTCCTTGGCGGCGATGAACTGCACGTCGTCCACGAGCCAGATGTCCACCGAGCGGTATTTCTTGCGGAAGAGGTCAGTCTTGTTCTCCCGGATGGAGGAAACCACGTGGTAAACGAACGTTTCCCCCGGAACATAGACCACTTGGCTGTTCGACTGTCTTTCGCGCACGTAGTGGCCGATGGCCTGCATCAGGTGCGTCTTGCCCAGGCCGACGCCGCCGTGGACGAAGAGAGGGTTGTACTTGCGACCGGGATTGGTTGCCACGGCCAGGCCGGCCGCTTGCGCGAAGCGGTTGGAGTCACCAACCACGAAGTTCTCAAAGGTGTACTTGCGGTTGAGGGGGATGGAATAGAAGCCCAGGGCGGGCTCGCCCTCTTCACCGGGCGCGGCCACGGCCTGGGGCGCCGGCTCGGGCGTCTGCGCCGCTGGGTGCACGGTGAAGCGCACGCGCACCTCTCTGCCCAGCACTCCGCCCACGGCCTCCTCGACTACCTCGCTATAGCCGCGCTCCAGCCAATCACGGGCGAACTCCGAGGGGACGCCGAGCACCACCTCGTCGCCGTCCATGGAGAGGGGCACGATGTTCTTGAGCCAGGTTTCCACGCTGGCGCGTGGGGTCTGAGTATGCAGGTCGGCGAGGACCTCACCCCAGATGTCGGCGATCTCGCTATGCGAGGCGCTCACGCAAATGCCGCTCCTCGATTGCAGACAATATGTTGCTCCGGGCACCAACTCGCGAGAGCGACGAACATATCCACAGCGTTATGCACAGATGTTGATAACAAGCGACTGTCCCCGCCCCCGCTGAACCCTCAGCGCCTCCGCTCCTCGCACGTTCCCCCATACAGGACTTCTGGCTCACGCAGCCGCACTCTCGCCTGTCGGCGCACCACCCCGGTGACCACACATCACTTCCCTAGACCCTCCTCCAGCATCCCTCGCGACCGCCAGAGCGCGAGCATTATAGCACCGCACTGTGGGTCGTCAAGATGGAATCTGAAGTTTGTTGCCCTGCTCTTCGTGCAGCACGAAGGGCAGTCGGCGCGCGGCTCAAAGTCCCATGGCGTGAATGGCGAACACGGTGAGCAGGACGTGGTCTTGCGCAGGCCATTGGGCCCAGTACTGCGCCGGGGCTACCACCTCGACGGCTTCCCCTTTGCGCACCACCAGCACGGTGCGGTGATAGGGCATGCGGTTCGACCGGAGCAGGCCGTCCGAGGCTCCGCTCTCGTCGCTCACGGGCGCGGCGGCCTCCAGGCGCTGGTAGCCGCTGCGCGCCGCCCAGGCTTGCACTTCCTTGAGCAGCGCGGTGCCCATTCCCAGACGGCGGAAAGCAGGCAGCACGCACAGGCAGTGCACCTCCGCCGAGCCCGGCGCTCCTCCCAGCAGCGGCTCACCTGCCTCGATGAGGCCGACCATGAGCCGGCCGTACTCCGCTCCGAGAGCGATACGGGGTTCAGCGTGCGGCAGTAGCGAGGCGGGCTGGTCGAGGCTCAGTCTCAGGAGCAAATCGCGCCAGGGGCGAAGAGAGGGCTGGTAAGCGATGATGCGATGGGGTGGAGGAAGCGTCGGCTTGGGCCGGCCCACGCCGACCATCTCCCGCCTCGCCTCCATACTGGGCTCCTCAGGCGGTGGAGGCGCCGACAGCAGGCGGTAGACGAACCACTCCTCCACGTCCCCGCTTCTCTCGGCGCACAACTCAAAGTAATCGCCCTCCTCTGTGCGCAGGCAGTAGTACGCCTGCCGCCCGCGCGGCAGCCAGACGCGGCCTGCGGTGGCGCGCCCGGTGCCGTAGGTATAGCGGCTTTGCAGCACCTCCGCGACCGCGCAGCGTTTGCCCCGCCAGGTGAACGCGCGGGGCGCGCGCCCCGGCTCCCCCTCGACTTGGTCCAAGTTCTCTCCGGAGAACTGATCAGGCATTAGGCGCACCCGCCTTTCCTATCATCGGTGTAGGCCAAAGAGAATACACGGCGCCGCGCGGAAACGCACCTGGGCGCCGAAAGGAAGCCCGGCAGGAGGCCAGACGCCGCAGCCTATGGCTCTCCCGCGGGCCTGGCGCGGCAGAGCGCTCGTAGCCCGCAGCGAACGCGTGCGTGGTAGACTGGTGCCGATGAACTGGGTCGGCACTGCCGGCTGGTTCTACCATCATTGGCGGGGACATCTCTACCCCGAAGACCTCAAGAAGGCGGGCTTTTTCGCCTACTACGCCGAGCGCTACTCCACCGTCGAGATCAACGCCACCTTCTACCGCGTTCCCGGCGAAAGCATGGTGAAGGGGTGGCTGGAGAAGGCGCCCGCCGACTTCGTCTTCTCCGTCAAGGGCAGCCGCCTCATCACCCACAGCCAGCGCTTGCAGGAGCCGCAGGACCGCCTCCGTTTCTTCTTCGAGCGCATCGAGCCCATGCGCGAGCGACTGGGCGCGGTGCTCTGGCAGTTGCCCCCTAGCATGCAGCGAGACGACGATCGGCTCGCGCGCTTTCTGGAAGCGCTGCCCCAAGGCTACCGGCACGCGGTGGAGTTCCGGCACAAGTCGTGGCTGGAGGCCCCCGTGTTTGAACTACTGCGCGGGCATAAGGTCGCCTTTTGCGCGATAACCCTGCCGAAGTTCCCGGCGGTCTTGGTGCGGACTGCGCCCTTCATCTATGTGCGCTTTCACGGGGCCGAAGCGCGCTACGCCGACCACTACACGCAAGAGGAACTCTCGGCCTGGGGAGACAAGATGGAGGCGGAGCTGGCGCCCGGCGTGGACGCCTACTGCTACTTCAACAACGACATCGGAGGTCACGCGGTGCGGGACGCGGTCTCGCTGAGGGAAATCCTCAAGGCACGCGGGTTGCCGGCGCGCTGAGCGATAGGCGTGCCGCCGCCGGCGTGCGGCAGAGTGGGAATCGGCTTGGCCACTGGCTGTGCCCTTGGTGCCCATCCGGCTCGTCGTCCAGACCGCGGGTAACGAAGAGGAGGTCTGGGTGTGGAGCTGGACGAGGGGATTAGCGGCGCTCCTGACGAAGATGCAGGCAGCAGGCGTCGAGGTTGTGCCGTGGACTAAGCGGCGCGGCGCCGCTAAGATGCGCCCACCAATCGCGAGCGAGGCAACCGCATGCCCCAGCCACAGTTGAGAATGGCTATGACCAATTTCGCCCGTCTGCCGCCGGTCGAAGCCCCGGCAGGCTACGAACTGCGCACCTATCGGCAAGGCGACGAGCAGCACTGGGCCGACATCATGAACAGCACGGGGCAAATGGGATCCTGGACGGCGGAGAAGGTCCGGAGAGACATCACGGAGTCGCCTCGCTTCATCCGCGAGGCGATGTTCTTCGCCACTTGGGACGGCACGCCCGTCTCCACTGCCTGCGCCTTTCTCGACGATCCCAGTAGCCGCGAGGTCATCCAACTGCACATGGTGGCCACCAAACCGGAGCACCAGGGCAAGGGGCTGGCGAAGGTGTGCTCGCTCGCGGTGATGCATTACTCCGCCGAGCACGGGTGCAAGGAAGTGTACCTGCGCACGGACGACTTTCGCCTGCCGGCGGTCAGGATGTACCTGAAGATGGGCTTCCAGCCTTCCTACGTGGAGGGCGCCGGCGAGGAGCGGTGGGACACCGTGCGCAGAACCCTCGGCGGGAAATAGGGACAGGAACCATTTTCCGCCGCCAGCGCGCTGCCGCCGGGAAGAGTCGCTAGGCAAGCCGGTCGCCAGGAGGGCAACCACCCTCCTGAGGCGGGCAAGCGGGGGGTTGGCGCTACGGCTCGCACGGGTTGACCGCCCCGAGTACAATAGGCCCCGGAACCCGGCTAAGGAGGGGTCAAAGATGCAGGGCTATCGGAGCGTGCTGTTGGGTGTGGGGCTGGCGGCGGCGTTGATGGCAGTGGGAGTCATGTGCGGGTGCGGGACCAGCGCGGGCGGAGGGCCGTTGATCGCGTTCTCATCCGACCGCACCGGCGACTGGGAGATCTTCGTGATGAATGCCGACGGCTCCGGGCAGCGCAACCTCACCAACCGGCCGTACAGCGATGAGGACGAGCCCTTCTGGTCTCCAGACGGCCGGCAGATCGCCTTCGTGTCCGGCAGCCGCGTAGAACCTTACGTCGCGGTGATCTGCGTGATGAACGCGGACGGATCGAACCAGCGCCAGGTCATCTACGATGCGGCCGAGGCTGGCCAGCCGGCGTGGTCCCCCGACGGCAGCACCATCGCGTTCTCCTCCAACAAGGGAGGCAGCGGGGGCATATGGATGGTGAACCCGGACGGCTCCAACCTCCGGAAGATCATTGACGATCCGACGGCGGACACCCATCCGCGCTTCGCACCTGATGGCAGCGAGATCGCCTTTCGCAGTTGGCGCGACGGCAACTCCGAGGTCTATCTGATGCGCGCGAACGGCACCGACCTGCGCAACCTGACCAAGAATCCGGCCTGGGACGGCTGGCCCTCGTGGTCCCCCAATGGACAGCAGATCGCCTTTGCCACGAACCGGGATGGGCCGGGGGACATGAAGGAGATATACGTGATGAGCCGGGACGGCAGCGGCCTAACGAGGCTGACCGTCAATCCGGCGAACGAGACCTGGCCCGAGTGGAGCCCCGACGGGCAGTGGATTCTCTTCGAAAGCGACCGGGACGGGGACATCGAACAGTACAAGATGCGTCCTGACGGGAGCGAGCCGACCAATCTGAGCAATTACCCGGCGGCGACCGATTGGGATGGCATTATGGGGCCGCCGTAGCCCTCGCGACCCGTCTGAGCCGGGCTCCTACCGGTGCTTGTCTTGCGTAGGGGCGGGCCACCGTGCCCGCCCTCGTGCCGCGTGGCCGGCAGATTCGCGCACACGGGACGGCCCTCCTTCGGCTGGTAAACCAGGCGGCCGTCCCCTACGGGGCAGGTACGCCGTCATTGCGCCGTCCGGCTCCGACGGCTAGAATCCATGCCAAACTTCAGGATGGGGGAGTCGAGGATGACTGTTCTGCGCAGTTGCACTCGCACGTTGGCTTGGCTTGTGCTGGCGCTCGGAGCACTCACGGTCTGGGGGTGCGGAGGAGGGGTGGTCACCGATGAGCCGGTGATGGGCGTCTCGGGGCCGGTGCGCGGCGACCTGGTGGCCTTCGCTTCGAATCGCACCGGCGACTGGGACGTCTACCTGATGAACACCGACGGCACCGGTCAACGCAACATCACCAACCGCCCCGACACCAGCGACGCGGAGCCCTTCTGGTCGCCTGACGGCAGGAAGATCGCGTTCGTCTCCAGCGCCGGGCCCTCGGAGTACCTGCCGGCCGGCGATATCTGGGTCATGAACGCCGATGGCTCCAACCAGCGGCAACTCACCTTCGATCCCGCTAGCGACTGCCAGCCCGCCTGGTCGCCGGATGGACGCACGATTGCGTTCGTCAGCGACCGCACCGGCAACGACGACATCTACTTGATGAATGCCGACGGCTCCAACCTCCGCAACATCACCAACAATCCCGCTAAGGACGACCGCCCCTGGTTTGCACCCAACGGGCGGCAGATAGTCTTCCGCACCGACCGCGACGGCAACTCCGAGATCTACATCATGCGGGCCGACGGCACGCAGCCGCGGAACCTGACCAACAACGCGGCCTGGGACTCCTGGCCTGCGTGGTCGCCGCGCGGCAATCAGATTGCCTTTGCCACCGATCGTGACGGCAACCACGAGATCTACGGGGTGAACACCGACGGCACCGGCCTGAAGAACCTGAGCAACAATCCGGCGTGGGAGAGCTGGCCGGCCTGGAGCCCGGACGCCCGCTGGCTGCTCTTCGAGAGTGACCGCGACGGCAACATCGAACAGTACAAGATGCGCGCTGACGGCACGCAGCAGACCAACCTGAGCAACTGCCCGGGGGCCGATGACTGGGACGGCGTCTGGGGCGTGCTGCGCCGAGCGGCGGGAGAGTGACGGCGACCGCTCGAGCGGGAGACCGGCGATGCGTCACGAGTTGAAGGTCGGCTTTACGGGCGCGCGGCGCGCCCCTTCCTTCGGTCACATCGGCTCCCTAGAAGGCGTCACCAACTGGGCGCTGATGGACCCCGATCCCGAGAACCTGGCGCGTGGCGCCGCGGCCCTGGGGGTCAAGCACCAGTTCACCGATTTTGAGGCGCTGCTTGAGTCCGGGATTGACGCGCTCGTGGTGGCCTCGCCTATGCCGGCGCACGTGCCGCAGTCGGTCGCGGCCCTGGAGCGGGGCATTCATGTGCTCTGCGAGGTCAACGCCGCGACGAATCTGGAGGAGTGCCAGCAATTGCTGGACGCGGTGCGCGCGAGCAGCGCCAAGTACATGATGGCGGAAAACTACGTCTACGGTAAGGCGCAGCAGTTGGTCCGCGGGATGGTGGAGGCCGGGCTTTTCGGCGAGGTGCACTATTGCGAGGGCGCCTACCTCCACGACTGCGTCTCGCTCTACGCCAACCCGGACGGATCGCTCACCTGGCGCGGCGACCTGCGCGCGCGGAAACGCGGCTCTACCTACGGCACTCACAGCCTCGGGCCCTGCCTGAACTGGATGCAGGAGAGAGTCAGAACAGTGTGCTGCATGGGCTCGGGCATGCACCGCTGGAAGCGAGGGCGGATGGACGACACCACGGTGATGCTGTGCCAGACCGAGAAGGGCCACCTCATAGTCATCGGCCACGATAGCGTCTCCAAGCGTCCGCACAACATGACCTGGTATCTGCTTCAGGGCGCCAAGGGCTGCTACGAAGCGGCGCGCGGCTTCGGCGATGAGCACAAAGTATGGGTCGAGGATTTCCATGGCGAGGACGAGAACCAGTGGCACTCGCTCTGGGATTTCGAGGCCGAGTTCATGCCCGAGCCGTGGCGCAGCCTAAGCGAGAAAGCGGCGGCTGCCGGGCACGGTGGGGGCGACTACTTCGTTGCCTACGAGTTCGTCCGGAGCATCATCAACGACACCGACCCTCCGATAGACGTGTTCAGGACACTGGACATGACTCTCTGCGACATGGCCTCGCAGGAATCCATTGCCCGCGGCGGCGCGCCGGTGCCCGTGCCCAATCCGCGCACCGACCGCCTGTTCCCGGCTGCTCCGTAGCGGCGATTCGCCGAGTCTTCCAGTGCAGGAGCCCCGCACCCGCTGGGTCGCGATTCGTAGGGGAGGGCCGCCCGGCCCTCCCGTCGGGGCTGGTTGGGCATCTCCGACATCGGCCCGCGGCTCCTTGACGCCCGCAAGCAACTGCCGTAAAGTCGCGCCCACACAGGGGGGTTGATACAAGTGCGTAAGCGAATTGTGCTGCTCGCCGTGCTGTCCCTGACCGGCGCCCTTATCGCTTTCGGCTGTGCCAAGAAGGGCGAGCGGGCCGCAGGCCCTGCCGGGCCCGGCAAGGGCATCACCCTCAGCGTCACTTGGTTCCAGTGGCAGCCCGCCGAACTGCTGACCAAGGTGGCCGAGGACTTCACCAAGAAGACCGGCATCGTGGTGAAGGGGGACTACGTGCCCTACGACCAGTATCACGGCCGCCTCTTCACCGAGATGCACGCCAAGGGGTCTTCCTGGGACCTGATTGTCGTGGACAGCCAGTGGGTGGGCGAGATGGTCACCGGCGGCCACCTGCTGCAACTGACCGACTGGATCAAGAGCGAGGCCAAGAACATCAAGCCCGAGGACTACTACGAGGCCACCTTCAAGGCGTACGGCGAATACCCTTCCGGCAGCAACCGCTACTACGCCGTCACCTGCGAGCAAGATGCGCTGGGCCTGGTGTACCGCAAGGACCTCTTTGAGAACCCGAAGGAGCAGGCTGCCTTCAAGGCCAAGTACGGCTACGACCTGAAGCCGCCAGAGACCTGGGCGCACCTGCGCGACATCGCGCAGTTCTTCACCCGCCCGCCCAAACTCTACGGTTTGGCCACCAAGTTCACCCGCGCCGGTGACTGCATCTCCACCGACTGGAACCAGATTCTGTGGTGCTTCGGCGGCGACCTCTGGGACCCGGTGACCCACGAGGTGCGCGGCTACCTCAACTCCCCCGCGGCGGTCAAGGCGCTCGAGTTCTACAAGAGCCTCTATAAGTTCGCCCCTTCCGGCTCCGCCACCTATGGCTTCGACGAGGTCAACCGCGCGGTGCAGGAAGGGCTCGTCGCCATGGGGGTCAACTGGTTCGCTTTCATGCCTTCCTATCTGGATCCGCAGAACTCGAAAGTCGCCGACAAAGTGGGCTTCGCCGTGTGCCCGCGCGCGGAGAAGCACTTCGTCTCTCTGGGCGGACAAGGCATCGGCGTTTGCACCTACTCCAAGCACCAGAAGGAAGCCTTGCAGTTCATTGACTGGTTCCAGTCCGACGAGACGCAGTGGAAGTGGGTGGACGGCGGCGGCTACACCGGCAAGAAGTCCATCCTCAACACCGATCGCTTCCTCAAGGCGAAACCCTACAATGGGCCGCTGCGCGAGAGCCTGCCGCTGCTGAAAGACTTCTGGAACATGCCGGAGTATGCGCAGATGCTCGACTACATGCAGGAGTATCTGAACGGGGCCGTGGTAGGGCAGATGAGCCCCAAGGAGGCCCTGGACACCATCGCCGACAAGCAGCAGGTCCTCCTTGAGAAGGCCGGGTATTACAAGTAGGCCAGGTTTGCAGGCATTGCACCGGGCGCGGAGGCAGCGGAGCCGTTGAGCCTTAGCCAAGCCGCACCGGTGGAGGCACAGGGGCGCGGAAGACGGCGGCCTTTGTGGCGGCGGCCACTGTCGGACAACCAACTGAAGTGGCTGTTCGTGCTGCCTACGCTGGCGCTGCTGGTGGTCTTCGTGGCGCGGCCGCTGGTGTGGTCGCTCTACCTTTCTTTCCGCGAGTACAGCGCCATGGTGGGGGCCGAATCGCACTACGTGGGCGCGGGCAACTACCGCGAGCTGCTCTCCAGCACTTACGTGTGGTCTCACTTCACCACCACCGCGGAGTTCGTGGTGGGCGCCGTGGCGCTCCAGTTCGCGATCGGTTTCGGGTTGGCGCTGCTGCTGCAAAACCGCTTTCGCGGGCGGGGGCTGGTGAGCACACTGATGCTCACGCCGATGATGCTCTGCCCCGCCGTCGTGGGTCTCTTCTGGAAGTTCATGCTCGACCCCAACTGGGGGATACTGGGTTACTACCTCAGCCTGCTGCACCTACCTCGCGTCGCCTGGCTGTCCCACGGCAACACCGCCTTGGCCGCGCTCATCGTCGTGGACACCTGGATGTGGTCGCCCTTCATCATGCTCATATCGCTGGCGGGGCTTTCGGCGGTGCCGCAGTCGCTCTACGAGGCGGCGGAGGTGGACCGGGCTTCGGGCTGGTTCAAGTTCCGGCACGTCACGCTGCCTTTGGTCTGGCCGCTGCTCATCATCGCGCTGCTCTTTCGCACCATGGACGCCTTCAAACTCTTCGACCTGGTCTACAGCCTCACCGGCGGCCAGCCGGGCACCAGCACCGCGACCGTCTCGCTGCTCCTCTACCGCGACGCCTTCGAGCACTTCGCGACCGGACGCTCATGCGCGCTGGCGTACGTCTTGCTGGTGATCATCATCGGGCTGTCCAACATCTATGTGCGGCGCCTGGCGAAGGCCGCAGGCCAATAGGAGGCAGACAGTAGGTGGCAGGCGGCAGAGAGAGGCAGACGACCAGACCGAAGGAGGGTCAAGGCGTGCCTGGCACGATGCGGGAGGGGACAGTAGGGACACCATCTTATCGCGTCCGCACAGCCGGCGGGCGGCAGAAGATGCCGCCCCTACTACCAGTGTCGCAACGCCCTCTTCTCTGCCCCAAAGTGTCAACAACCTGCGTGAGTACTACACCTACCGTCTACCGGCTACTGTCTACTCGGGCGGGGGTGGCGCCGTGGACATGGTGAGGCCCAGGGCCGGGCTCGGGCTCTGGCGCGTCCTCGTGCTCGTCATTCTCCTGGGTGCCCTGCTGTTCTACCTGTTCCCCATCCTGTGGATGCTGGCCACCTCGCTGAAGGCGCCGGGCGACGTTTTCGCCATGCCTCCCAAGCATCTCTTCAAGCCCACCCTGCTCAACTACCGCAACGTCTTCGTGGCCAAGGGGCAGTTGGCCGGCGCCACCGAGTTCCCCAGCCGGCTGGCCAACAGCATCATCATCGGCACCATCAGCACCATCTTGGCCGTTCTGCTCGGCACCCTCGCCGCCTATGCCTTCTCGCGCTTCCCCATGAAGGGCAAGGCCGACCTGCTCTTCTTCATCCTGAGCACGCGCATGCTCCCGCCCATCGCCATCGTCATCCCCGTCTTCCTCATGTACCGCGACTGGGGCCTGCGCGACACCCATCTGGGCATGATCTTCCTGTACACTGTCTTCAACATGGCCTTTGCCGTGTGGATGATGAAGGGGTTCATTGACGAGATTCCCGCGGACTACGAGGAAGCGGCAATGTGCGACGGCTATTCGCGCGCGCGCGCCTTCTTCAAGGTAGTGCTGCCGCAGGCCATCCCCGCCATGGCCGCCACCGCCGTCTTCTGCCTGATAACCGCCTGGAACGAGTTCGCCTTTGCGCTCGTGCTCACCGGCGCCAACGCGCGCACCGCCCCCCCCGAGATCGTCGGCAAGATACGGCCCGAGGGCATCCAGTGGGGCGAGGTCTCCGCCTCCGGGTTTGTCATGTTGCTGCCGGTGCTGGTATTCACCTTCCTGGTGCGCAACCATCTCCTGCGCGGCGTCACCTTCGGCGCCGTGCGTCGTTAGGAACGCTGATGGCATCCATCAAGATACGCGGCTTGAGAAAACGCTACGGCGCCACGGTGGCCGTCGCCGGAGTGGACCTGGACATTCAGGACGGCGAGTTCATGGTTCTGCTGGGTCCCTCCGGCAGCGGTAAGACCACCACGCTGCGCTGCATCGCGGGCCTGGTCCGGCCCGATGAGGGTGAGATCCACATCGGCGAGCAGCCGGTGACCAACCTCTCTCCCGCGGATCGCGACATCGCCTTCGTGTTCCAGATGTACGCGCTCTATCCGCACCTGACCGTCTACAACAACATCGCCTTCCCCTTGCGCGCCCAGCGCACGCCGCGCGACCAGATAGAGCGCGCGGTGAGGGAGGTCGCCGAGGTGCTGCACATCGGCGACCTGCTCTCGCGCAGGCCCGGCCAACTCTCCGGGGGCGAGATGCAGCGCGTGGCGCTGGGAAGAGCGATGGTGCGGCGCCCGCGCGCCTTCCTCATGGACGAGCCGCTGAGCACGCTCGACGCCAAACTGCGGGAGGAGATGCGCGCGGAACTCAAGCGCCTGCAAGTGGACCTGCACGCCACCACCGTTTACGTCACGCACGACCAGGTGGAAGCGATGTCCATGGCCGACCGCATCGCGGTGATGAGCAACGGGCTGCTGCAGCAGGTCGGCACGCCGGCGCAGGTCTACGACAACCCGCAGACCTTGTTCGTCGCGCACTTCGTCGGCAGCCCCGGCATGAACTTCGTGGACTGCACCGTGAGCGGCGACGGCGCGGCGCTGAACGCCACGCGCGCGCAGTTCCAACTGAGGCTGACGCCGCCGCTCGGTCCCGAGATGACGCAGCAGGGCGCGGGACGGGCGCTGGTGCTCGGCGCGCGGCCGGAAGACGTGGCGGTGTCCACCGACGCGCCCGGAGGCTGGCTGCCGGCGGAGGTCTATGTGGTCGAGCCGCTGGGTTCGGAGAACATCATTGATCTCAAGGTTGGCGAGCAGATCATCCGCGCCAAGACGCCGCCGACGTTCAAGCCGGCGATGGGAGCGACGGTCCATTTTGCCATTGACCAGGCGCGGATGCACCTCTTCGACCGCGAGACGGAGCGGGCGTTGTCCTGAGGGAGGGGCGCGATGGTCGGCCGAGTCGTAGGATGGTTTGAGACTTTGGCGCAGGTGCTGATGGCCTTCGCGGTGTTCGCGCTGTGCCAACCGTGGTGGCTCGGGCTCTACCAGCGGGGCCTCCTCATCCTGCTCGTGGGCACTGGCCTCTTCATGATCGTCACCCACATCCCCACGGCGCCTCGCGAAGCAACCTAGTTTCGTTCCCGGCCGCCCTCTGTAGCGGCGACCTCGCCTGGTCGCCCGGCCGTGGGGGCAGGGCCCCGTTCGCCCGCGCAAGGGCTGGCCCGCCCCTACGACCCGCTCACGGGGACTGTCCCCGCCTCAGGCGGGTGGCGGCGCCCTGGTCGTGGACTGTCCCCAGTGCCCCTGTGACGCCCCCGGTCTTTCCTGCGATCGTGTGCCCCGCGCACGCTCGGGTTAGAGGTCTGCCACCAAGATGCCGACCTCCCCCAGGCGCAGGCTAGCCAACACCTTGCCATCCCCGCCCACCACCAGGGCCCCGCCGAACGAGCCGCCGTCAAGGCTAGAGTCCGCGAGGTAGTTCGTCATGAGCGTCGTTATTCTCACTAGCCGCACGCGCTCCACGTACGCCGCCTGCTCCTCTCGCTCCCAGCGCTGCCGGTCCCATGAGCCGTCGTCGAAACACCGCGCGAAAGGGAAGAGCAGCCAGTCAGGACGCAGGTCCCGAACGCGTGCCACGATGTTGTCGTCGAAGAGGTCCCCGCAGATCAGGAAAGCGAAGGAGCCCAGTGGCGTCTCGCATTTCGCCACTTCCTCGCCCTGACGATAGACGGCTGGATCGGCGTCCCTCCCGTGCCACTGCGGCTGACGGCGGCGGTACCTCAGCACGATTCCGCCTTCTGGCGTCAGGAGCACAGCCGAGTCGTATAGCCTATGCCCCTCCCGCTCCAGCAGCCCGATGGCTAGATAGATGCCCAGCCTGCACGCGACCGCCGCCAGCGAATCCGTCACCGGGCCCGGTATCGGCTGGCCAAGCGGCAGATCATGCTCCGGGTCGCCGTTGTTGATCAGACCGGTCAGCGCCGCCTCAGGGAACAGGACTAGTTCCGCGCCCTCGCGGGCGGCCTCCTCGGTCATGCGCACGATCGCCTCAAGGTTGGCGTCCGCGTCCGGCAGGACGTAGTTGACAGCAAGAGCGACTCTCATCGCCTAGTCACGTTGCGCCTCTACCAGCGCCGCGTTAGGGAGTCGAGAGCGGAGGCCGGGCGGGCGCCCCCGGCCTGCAGGGCTATGGCCTACTGCTGCTTGATCAGCCAGACCTCGCACAGGCAGACGCAGCGCGCGCCCTTGCGGCTCCAGGCGAGTTCCAACTTGCCGGACTTGGTGGCCTCCGCGGGAATCTCGTACTCCCGCTGGTGCAACTCGCGCGGCATCGCCGTCATCGGCTGCAACTCGAATTGCCCGTTGGCCACCAGACGCACACTCGTGCCCGGGCGATGCGCCGGGTACGTCACGCGCAGCAGGTAGCGCCCCGCCGGGTCCAGTCCCTCGTAGCGCATGTGGAGCGAACTCTTTCTGAAGGCGCAGGCGGTCGTGCGCCACGACATGCGGCCGCCCTTGAGGCCCTTGTGATCTATCTCTTGGGCCGCGGTCTCGAGCCGGCCGGGGTCCTCGCTCACCGGCTTCGGATACACCAGGTGCGGCTGCCTAGTGGGCGTGCCCAGGTCGTCGTAGAAGCCTCCCGGCCCGGGATCCTCCCAGTAGAGGATGCGGGCAATGCCGGCGCGCTTCTCGGCCTCGTTGTCGGAGCGCAGGAGTTTCTCCATTTCGGTCATCATCCAGTGGCCGTTGTTGAGCGGCTCGTCCAGGTCGTCAAGGAAATCCGCCCGCTCCGGCTCAGCGCCTAGGACCGCGGCCAACTTCATCCCGATGTTCTCCCGCAGGGAGCGGCCCAGTTCGTTCATGCGCTCGCGCCATTCCGGGGCAACCGTCCGGGCCTGCGACTCCGCCAGGAACTTATGGGCCTTCCGCATCGCCGCGTCCGGGTCGCCCTCCGCCGCGCCGCGCAGTATCTCGCGCGCCTTCTGCTCCGCCTCGATGTCGGCGAGCACCCGCTGCTGCACGAAGGCGTCCAGGTAGGCCCGCATCAGGCCGAGTTGGAAGCGCCAGTTGTTGACCACCTTGGGTGGCGCCTCCTTCTCCATCGCCTGCCAGAAGGGCAGCGTCTCCGGCACCACCTTGCTGGTCGCCAGCGGCCCTTGCCAGTTCTGCTCCAGCATGAAGGTGCCCTCGGTGAAGCGCTCCGCGAACTCCTCCCCGAGGAAGTAGCGGGCGTACTCGAGCACGATGCCCCGCGCCTCCCGGCTCGGGTCCCAGTCGAGCGCCGACCAGATGATCTTGTTGACGTCGTCATGCGCCCCGTCGGAGTACGAGATGGAGCCGCAGGCGTAGGGAGACAGCAGGTTCTGGATGTGCTTCTCGTCCACGGGACGCGGGTTGATGACCTCGCGGCCCTCAATCAGACCATAGGCCGGGTCCCAGTCAATGACCGGGTACTGGCAGCGCGCGGAGTGTGTGATGTCAGGGTAGAAGCGGATGGGGTAGCGGGGTGAGACGAGCTGGCGCATTTCCTCCACGGTGGGGACTGAGGAAGGGCCGTAGACCAGGCCGCCGAGCCAATTGGGGTGTTCGCGTTCGAGATAATCGCAAAGGTATTCCTCGTCCTCGAAGGAGAAGATTTGGTCGGAGAGCCAGACTTTCCCCTCGGGATGGGACTCAGCGAGGATGCGGGCGACGTCGGCGCAGAGGCCGATGAAGGTCTTGGCGTAGGGCTGGCACTTGTCGCAGGTGCAGCCGCCAGGGTCGCCGCCGGGAACAAAGACGGCATCGAGATGCGGCATCTCGGAGAAGAGACGGCGTCGGTCGTCCAGGATGTACTTCCGCCCGTCGCGATTCGAGGGGCAGACGGTTTCCCAGGGCTTCAGGCTGCCGAACTCAGTGCCCGGCACCACGCGATCGTCAACGGGAATCCAGGCGTGGACTTCCAGGCCGTAGTCGCCGCCGATAAGTTGCGAGAGTCGCGCGTTCATCCCCCAAGCCTGCGCCTGAAAATCGGCTTTGCCTGAGATGTTGTCGTTAGAGGACTGTGGGGGAATGAGTTCCACGGCGT
The DNA here is from genome assembly GCA_964528605.1 of uncultured Armatimonadia bacterium. Lineage (GTDB taxonomy): Bacteria > Armatimonadota > Zipacnadia > CAZGSV01 > CAZGSV01 > CAZGSV01. Next base: position 27,491 of record CAZGSV010000003.1, on the reverse strand, counting down.
TCGCGCCCCAGACGATGAGGTCGCGCAGGTACTGCTCAAACTCCTCGACGCCCCACTGGTCGTAGGTGTTGCTGCGCGGCCGGTAGCCTAGTTGATGGCCGCGGAGGGGATAGCGCGGAGCGGTCACGATGCTGAAGTCGGCGGGGAACTCCACTTTGCCCTCGCTGTAGCGCGCCGTTCTGAGGAAACAGCCGACCGCGTACATGGCGCCGCGGGCGTCGTTGCCAATGGCCAGAAGGGTGGGCTCCTTGCGCATGCGGCTGTCGAGGTGCAGCGCAAAGCCATCGGGGATCGGCCTGGGCGAGTCATTGCCGGGAACCTTCTTGGCGTCTATGCCCACCTGTGAGGCGGCCTCGCGGGTCGTTACCACCATCGCCGGGCGGCCGCCGGCGTCCGCGAGCCGCGCCACCTTGGGGAAGTGCACGCCGCTCCGCTTCTCCACCTCCTCCACCAGCATCTGGAACGCTTTCTCTTTGATCGGGCCGGCGCTCACGAACACACAGTCGGAGATGTCAATCCACGGCCCGCCCAGGACGGAGGATTGCGCAATCAGGGTGGAAATGGGCAAGTCAATCACCTCGATAGGTTAGGATGCGTCAAAGGCGACCTTTGGGGTGTTACCACAGCGCGTAGCCGGCCGCAAGCCGGGGGAAACGGCGCGCAGGTCGCCCAAAAGGGTGATGGCAAGGCGCACTGATCGCCCTCGCAGAGCGCTGCGGGTCCTCTAGCCTTTCGACACTTTCTCCGCGAGGGCCTTGCCCAGGGCGCGAGCCGCGTCAACCACCTCGCCCGCCGGCTTGCCCCGCGACAGGACGCTTTCCGCCACCTTCTCGAACTCGCAGGACTTGGCCAGGCTCTCGAGGCTCTTGATGGCGTTACCGCCGCCACCGTGGGTCACGAAGCCCACGTATCGCTTGCCCTTCACGCCTTTGCCCGCCCAGGCGGCGAGCGTGACGTCGTCGAAGAACTGCTTCAGCCCCCCGGCCACATAGGAGTAGTAGTCAGGCGACCCCAGCGCCACGCCGTCGCAAGCGGCGAATGTGTCCATGTCCACCCGTGCCTCGTTGGTGTTGATCAGCGACACTCTGACGCCAGGCACCTGCTTGCAGCCCTCCGCGACCAACTCGGCCATGGCCTTGGTATTGCCGGCTTCTTGCGAGTGGTAGACGATCATGATCTTCTTCACGGCCGCACCTCCTAAGCCGGCAGTCAATCGTCCCCCGCAGGAGTTGTCAACACGGGCAGGCCGTTTGACCGCGTCAAGGCGCCCCGGTAACCTGCGGCCTATGCGCCTCGGGATGGTTCGGTAGAGGAATGCCTGCGCCCAGGTCTCTTGCCCGCCCTCGGTTCCCGCTCGAGAACCCAAAGCCCGATTTCAGGCGGCTGCGCAAGACCCTGCTCGGCGGTCGGGCTGACCGCGTGCCCATGCTCGAGATCTCCATAGACCGCCCAGTCATGGAGGCCTTTCTCGGCAAGCCGATAAAGGAGTACGCGGACCACGCCGAGTTCTGGGCGCGCGCCGGCTACGACCACATAACCGCCTTCTTCGGATACCGCTTCGCGCCGCGCGGGGCTACTCCTAAGGAGGGCCGCCGGGTGACCCGCTTCCGCCGGAGCCTTTACACGGACGAGGCGGTCGAGCGGGAATGGCGCGCCGAGAAGAGCGGCTGGGCCACGACCTTGGCCGAACTCAAGGCGTTCCGCTGGCCGCGCAAGAGCGAGGCCGCCTTCCGCTCCGTGGACGGCATCGGCGAGGTCCTGTGGCGCGGCCAGAAGGTCATCGCCATCACGACCCTGCACGAGCAGGCGGCCTCCATGCTGGGCACCGAGACCTTGCTCTACGCGGTGGCCGACCAGCCGGGGCTTGTTGAGTACGCCTACGCCAAGGTGGGCGAGCGCATAGTCCACGGCTTCGAGGAGGTCGCCGAGCGTCCGCACGTAGGCGCCCTCTGGCTGGGCGACGACCTGGCTTACACCGAGGGCATGTTCTACAACCCCGACCTGATGCGGAAGACTCTCTTCCCTTGGTATCGGGAGATAGGCAAGATCGCGCGCGCGCACAACCTGCCGCTGGTATTCCACAGCGACGGCGACATCCGCCCCGTCATCCCCGACCTGATCGAGATGGGTTTCAACGCCATTCACCCCATCGAGCCGAAAGCGATGGACATCGCCGAGATCAAGCGCGCCTACGGCGACCGGTTGTGCCTCTGCGGCAACATTGACCTCTGCTACACGCTGACGCGCGGCACGCCGGACGAGGTGCGCGCCGAGGTGAAGGAACGCATCAGGATCGTCGGCCGCGGGGGGGGCTACGCCGTCGGCTCCGCCAACAGCGTCACCGACTACGTGCCGCTGGAGAACTACGTGGCGATGCTGGAAGCGGTGCGGGACTACGGGCGCTACCCAACAGCGCCTGCCCGCAAGCGGCTCAGGGGGTGAAGCGGATTGAACGCGGACGAACGGGCCGGCGCCGGGCCGGGTGAATGGCTCGCGCGCGTCGAGCGTTGGGCTGAGGCGGATGCGCTCCTGCCGCCGCCCCGGGTGGTGGCTGACGAGCGAGTGGAGATCGGCGGCGCGGGGGCCGCGTGTGTCGCTTGCTCGCAGGTAGAACTCGAAGTGCCCTACTTGGACATCGCCGGTCAGCCGCAGATCGGCGCCGCCCGCCTCTGGGTGCGCGAAGGCGCTCGGGCGCCGCTGCCTCTCGTGGCCGTCATGCACTATGAGATGTCGCCGGAAGGGGCTGCCGCCTATCTGGCCGAGGGGTGGGCCGTGCTCACTACGCGTCAGGGGCTCGTCGCCGCGGGCGACAGCCTCAACTTCGGCTCCGCCCTGGTGCACTTGGCTCGGCTGCTGCCGTTCGTTGACCCGGCGAAGATTGCCCTGGTCGGCGGCAGCGCGGGCGGCTACGCCTCGCTTATGGTCGGCGCGGAGGCCTTCCCGCTGGCGGGGATTGTGCCCTTCGTGCCGCCGCTCAATCTCGCATACACCATGGCCTATCTGCATCACGCCGCCGAGGTATCGGGCTGCCCGGCCTCGCTTCCGACTACCCAAGAGGAGTGGGCCGAACTCTTGCCGAAGTTGCCCGTGCCGGTGGTCTGCCAGGTGCAGAGCATAGTGCGGGACCTGGAGGCGCTGCTCGGCCCCTACGGCGAGAACGCGGAGAACTGGCACCGCGCCAGCCCGCTTGCCGTGTGGTCCCTGCTTACCTGTCCCATACTGCTCGCTTACTCCACTGCCGATGTCCTTGTGCCCATCCAGCAGATGGATGCGCAGTATGTACAGCGGGCGGCCGCGGACGAGTTCCCGCCGGGTTACAGTTTCGACTTCGAGGTGGTGCTGCCGAGGCGCGCCCGGCCCGACACCTTGGCGGAGGTGATTGACCGCGACAGCGCAGCCACCTTCGTCGTGCCCGTGCCCGAAACGGTGCCGCCGGTTTGGGAGGAGCCGGCGGGGGGGGCGGAGCCGTTCTTTATCGAGTCGCCCTTCTCGGGCGACAAGCCGGTGTCGCTGGTGATCCTCGACGAGGGGCCGCCTCACCCACGCGCAACGCACACCAAGAGGCGCCTCGACGTCTCGCACCTCGCCTTCCTGCGGCATTGCTTCTCCCGGCCGATCGCGCCCGAGGCGCTCACGCGCGCGAAACTCGAACGCTTGATGCAGCGGTTCGTCGGGCAAGAGCCGGACGGCTTGCTCGACTGCCGCGCCGCGCAGCCGCAGCCCTTGCGCCGGCGCTCATCGCCAGTCAGGGAGAAAGCGGATGTGCTAGCGGGCCTGCGAACCTACCTAGAGGGCGGCGAGGGGGCCGCCAACGCCGGGCGACTTGCCATACTCTACGCTGCCCTTCCTGAGCCCCTTCGCGCCCTCGACGAGCGCGGCCACCCCTTCCAGGCCGACGTGCGAGGGAATCTGGCGCGGGCATTGCGGGATTGCGGGCTGCCGCTGGGGTAATGATGAAGCGCCCGCTAGTGCTCTTGCTCGTGTTCTGCTTCTGCGGAAGCGCCGGCGCCGATGAGCGCCCGCTGTTCGGCTTCGCCGGCCATAACCCCGACCTCGCCCTCTCGCAGCGCTTCTACAACGTCGGCATCCGCTGGCTCCGCGCCGATATGGGCTGGCCCCACCTTGAGCCGGAACCGGGCAAGTTCGACTTCGCCTCGATGGACGACATCATCGCCGCCAACCTCGCCGCCGGCCTCAACGTGCTCGGCCTAGTCGGCTACTCTCCGGGCTGGGCGAGCGGAACCGAGGAGGGCAACCGCGGCTCGGAAGTGGACGTCAATGCCTGGCGCCGCTTCATCGCCACCACCGTCACTCGCTACCAGGACCGCATCCGCTACTGGGAAATCTGGAACGAGCCCAACATCCCGCCTTTCTGGGTGACGCTGGGCGACCCCGTCGGCTACGCGCGATTGCTCAAGGCGGCCTATGAGGAGATCAAGGCGATAGACCCGAGGCTGCAGGTCGTCTTCGGCGGCGTCGCGCGGCCGGACCTCACCTTCATCTCCGAGGTGTGCGCCCAGACCGGCGGCCAGTGCTTTGACATACTCGCATACCATCCCTACTCGTTCGCCCCCGAGGCGCAGATGCGCCAGGACGCGGAGCGCATGCGAGAGATGCTGGCGCAGTATGGGCGGCGGGACGCGCCCCTCTGGCTGACGGAGGACGGTTCCGGTTGGGGTTTCCTGCTGCGCAACTACACCATGGCGCTTGCGGCGGACATCGGCTGCCTCTTCACCTACGACGACACGTTCCACCAGGGCGCGGCGCCGGAGATAGACAAGGCCCTCAGCATGGCCTCGAGCCAGTTGGGGCAGGCGCGCTACCTGGGCGCGCTGGAGACGCTCACAGGAAACGAAGTTCATGTGCTTGAAGACAAGGACGGGCCCTTCCTGGTCGCCTGGACGCTCACCGGTGACACCCGGTGGTCCGTACCGGGCGTGGGCGAGTCGCTGAGGGTGATCGCCTGGGACGGGCAGGAGTCGGAGGTCCCGGTTGTCAACGGCCGGGCGCGGCTGCCCCTGACCAAGGCTGGGGCGGTCTTTCGAGGGCGCTTCCCCCAGGCGCTCGTGCTCCGCGCCGCCCTGAGCCTACAGACGCTGCCGGTGAAGCCCCTGGAAGGCAGTGACCGGGCCCAAACGCTGCGCGGCAGACTGCGCTTGCCCACCGGCGGGAGCGCTCAGGCCGCGCGCCTGCGGCCACTCGTGCCGAAAGGCTGGCGCGCCGAGCCCGAGGTCCTGAGCCTCAGGCCAGCCGCCGGCGCCGTGGTTCCCGTGGAGTTCCGCATCGTGGCTCCTGCGGACGCAGCCACGGGCGTCTATCCCTTGCGCGTCCGCGCCACGTTCCATACCTCACGCGGCACGGTCGCCTCGACTGCTCATGCGCAGGCTTGGGTCGAGCCGCGGGTCAAGTGGACGTACTTCATCGGGCAGCAGATTCAGTGTTCGCCTACCCTGGCGCAACTGGACAGCGATCCGCAGCCGGAGATTCTGCTGGGCGCGGACGATCGCCTCTTGCATGCCATTGATGGCGACGGGAACCGCCTGTGGGCGCTCGACCTCGGCGCGCGGCAGACCGCCACCATGGCCTGCGCTGATCTGGATGTTGACGGCCGCGACGAAATGGTCGTGCCGCAGAACGACCGAGAGATAAGCCTGGTGGACGACAACGGTTCGCTCCTCTGGACGCGCGCCTTGGACAACGGGGTCGAATGGGGGGGCGCGGCGCTCGCGGACCTCAACAAGGACGGCAAGCCCGAGGCGCTCACCGGCGACGTTGACGGGCGCGTCTACTGCCTCGACGCGGCCTCGGGAGAATTGCTGTGGAAGCACGAGTGCGGCGGCTCGATCCAGGCTCCGCTGGCCGTGGGCAACGTTGACGACACGCCTGAGTTGGAGATTGTGGCTCCGGCGGCCGAGGTCGGGCTCGTGTGCCTGCGTGCGGACGGATCGCCGCTTTGGGCCTTCAACGACCAGTGCGACTTCTTCTGCGGCCCGCTCGTATTGGACGCGGACTCCGACGGCCAGGCGGAGGTCGTCTGCGGGTGCTCGCGGAAGAAGGGGCATGGGCTCTATTGCCTCTCGGGCGCGACCGGGCAGGTCGAATGGTTCGCCCGGACGCCTGGCCACATTGATGCGACTCTGGCGTGCGCCGACATGGACGCGGACGGCCGCCTCGACCTCGTCTTCGTGGACAACACCGGCTGGGTGTTCTGCCTTTCGGGCGCGCGCGGCGGGCAGCAGACGATCTTCTCGCTGGACGGCACCGGGCAGGAGAGGTGGCGCTACCGCTGCGCCGCGGGTGCCGATTCCGCGCCGGCGATCGCGGAGGTGACCGGGGACGGGCGCCTCGACGTGCTCGTCGGCAACACGGACCGGTCTCTGTACTGCATTGACAACCAGGGCAAACTGGAATGGCAGTTCCGCACGGATATGAAGATAAGCGCCTCGCCGGCGGCTGCCGATCTGGACGGCGACGGGCTGCTGGAGATTCTGGTGCCTTCGCGGGACGGGAAACTGTACTGCCTCTCCTCCGCGGGCCGCGGCCCTGCCCCGTGGCCCACGAAGCGCGGCTCACCGGCCGCCACCGGCTACATCGGTGGCTAGGGCACGCCGCCAGGCGTAGACGCTGTAGGAGCGACATTCTTGTCGCGATGGGGCGCGAGGGCCTTGGTGCTACCCAGGGCAGGCACGGGGGCCTGCCCCTACGTCCTCCCCTATTCGGTCGCCCCAGGGCACTCGCGTCAGGCAGCCGCGACGCCGCCAGGCGTCGGGCAGCGTCCGGGGGTGCACCAACAGCCCTCGCCTCCGCCCGCGTACCGGGCGGTAGCGTCCGGGTCTACCCCGGGCGCAAGACCCCATCAGGCCTCGAGAAACCGGGCGCACCGCACAGACTTCCCTTGTCGCAGCCCTGCGACTCACCGCCCGTGATGCCGCCTACCGGCTACTTCTTCTGCCCGTGGCGCGCACTGCCCGCTGGCCACTGAGCACTGCCCACTCGCCACTCCGCACTGCTCACTGGCCGGTGGCCGCTATCCGTCTCAGCGCCGAAGCGCATTCGCTCGCGGCGGCATGCATGAAGCCGCTGTCGGTGGAGCAGACGAGGCAGCGCATCCCGCGCTCGTGCCAGAAGCGCAACTGCTCCACGCTTCCCAGATGCGCGGAGGCCGCAACGCCCGCTTTCTGACAGGCGTCCACTACCCGCTGGATCGCCTCTATCATCTTGGGGTGCTCGGACTCCCCGGGAACTCCCAGAGACACCGAGAGGTCCGCGGGCCCAATGAGGGCCACGTCCACGCCAGGCACGGAGACCAGGTCCGCGACATTTTCCACGGCGCGGGCCGTCTCAATCTGGATGATGATGAGCGTGTTGGCGTTGAGGAACTCGATGGCTTCCGGCATGGAGACCGGCTCGCGGTCGGTGATGATGCTCCTCACGCCGTAGCCGCGCCTGCCCACCGGCGGGTACTTGACGGCGGCAACGATCTCCTCGACGGTAGCCCGCTCCTCCACGCGCGGCACCATCACCCCCTCGGCGCCGATGTCGAGCGTGCGCGCGATGAGGTGATACTGCGCGTCCGGCACGCGCACGAAGGCGTCAATGCCGCACTTGCGCGCGTGGCGGATGATCTCGTGGTCCGTCTCCAAGTCGTAGGGGCCGTGCTCGTTGTCAATGATGAGGAAATCGAAGCCGGCGGAGGCCAGCACCGCCGCCACCTCCGGGCTGCGGAAGTCCGCCACCATCGTCCCCACCGCCGTCCCGCCCTGCCGCAGAATCTGCTTGGTCTTGTTGGCCTTCATCCTTGCCCTCTTCCGACGCCGGGCGCCTACGTCAGGTCCCCTTGCCCGCTACTATCTACTGTCTGCTACCTACTGTCTACTTGGTGGCGGGTGGAGCACGTTGCGGCGGCACGCGCGGCGCGCTACAATAACTCTCCCGTCCGCCTGAGGCGGGCGAGCCCAGCCCAAGGAAGTGGTGAACGAATGGCCAAACTAGCAATCCACGGCGGCACGCCGGTGCGCACCAAGCCCTGGCCCACCTGGCCGCAGCACACCCAGCGCCAGATAGACCTCATCCTCGAGGTCGTAAAGGCCGACAAGTGGTCTTTCGACGGCCCCAAGGAGTGGGAGTTTCAGGAGAAGTTCGCCCAGTTCAAGGGCGCCAAGTACGCTCTCTGCGTGGCCAATGGCACCGTCTCCCTGCAACTTTGCCTGGAGGCCCTGGGCATCGGCGCGGGCGACGAGGTCATCGTCCCCGGGCTCACCTTCCAGGCCACCGCCGCCGCCTGCCTCGACGTCAACGCCGTGCCCATGATCGTGGACGTCGAGCCGGACACCTACTGCATTGACCCCAAGAAGGCGGAGGAGGCCATCACCCCGCGCACCAAGGCCATCATCCCCGTTCACCTCTACAACTGCATGGCCGACATGGACGCGATCATGGACATCGCCAAGCGCCACAACCTATTCGTCGTCGAAGACACGGCGCACCAGCACGGCTCCTTCTGGAAGGGCAAGGGCGCGGGCGCCATCGGCAATCTCGGCTCGTTCAGTTGTCAGGAGACCAAGGTGCTGCCCTCGGGCGAGGGCGGCATCATCCTAATGGACGACCGCGACCTGTTCTTGCGCGTCTATTCGCTGCGCAACTGCGGCCGCAAGTTCAAGGACGGCGAGGGCGAGAACATCCAGAGCGGCAACTTCCGCATCACCGAGTTCCAGGCCGCCACCTTGCTCGCGCAGTTCGAACTGCTCGAGGAGCGCACCAAGTTGCGTGACGAGCGTGCCCTCTACCTCAACAAGCGTCTGGCGGAGATTCCTGGCCTGGCGCCGATGAAGCGCGACCCGCGGGTGACCCGGCAGGACTGCTACCTCTATTGCTTCCGTTACAACCGCGAGCATTTCAAGGGCGCGCCGCGCGATGCCTTCAACGTGGCGCTCGGCAAGGAACTCGGGCTCGGGTTATGGACGCCGTACTCGCCGCTGAACAACTGCGACATCTACCAACCGCACACCAAGCCGCGCTATCACTTCAGCGAGGCGCACTGGAAGGAGATCGACCCGCGGCGCTTCTCGCTCCCGGTTGCGGAGAGGGCCGCCTACGACGAGGGCGTCACGCTCTTCCACTGGCTGCTGCTGGAGGAGGAGAAGGGGCTCGATTCCATCGTGGACGCCTGCGCCAAGATCCACGAGAACGCCGACGAATTGCTGAGCATCCCCGTCGAGCCGCGGACGACCATCCCCGGCGTGGACAAACGGTAGGGGCGAGCCGGGCGGCTCGCCCGCCGTCTGGCGTAGGGGCCGATTCTTAATCGGCCCGCGATGCCGTCAGGCATCGGGGTCGGCGCTGTAGAGCAGGCTCCCGCTCGCCCGCCGTAGGAGGAACCCGCGCGCGCAGGTGTCGCGCTCTCTACCTCCGCTTCTTGCCCCGTGTGGGCGCGGCCTCTGCCCTCTTGCGCGGCAGAGGCAGCCGGACGATTTTGCCCGTGCGGGCGGATTCGTAGGCCGCCAGAATGACCTCCAGGCTCGCGCCGCCCTCCTCGCCCGAGACGAACGGCTTCTCGCCGGTCTCAATGCAGTGGACGAAGTAGGCGAACGGCCCGCCCCGCCGGCTCTCCTTCGGCAGGCTGGGCACGAACGCCCCAGCGGGGCACTCCACCTCCACCACCATCGGCTGCGTCACCACCGTCTCCTCCTCCTGCCATAGCGTCAACTTGATGTTGCCGTTCTGGCAGTAGAGGTGGACGCAGGTGTCCTCCGGGCGCGTGGTCCACGAGGACTCCATGGTGCCCATCGCCCCGCTGGCGAACTTGTAAATGAAGACGCCGTTGTCCTCCACGTCGGTGCCCTTCTTCTCGAGCAGCCCCTGGAAGCCCGCGACCTCGACGATGGGTTCGCCCACCAGCCAGCGGATTAGATCAATGCCGTGAATGGCCAGATCGCACATGGTGCCGCCGAAGGCGTGCTTCCTCTGCAAGAACCATTTGCCCGTCGGGCTCCAATACTCGGGCCCGCCGTGACTGACGCGACCGCGGACGGTCTGGATCTTCCCGAGTATGCCGCTCTCGAGGATGTCCTTGGCGGCCTCCGACTCGGGGTAGAAGCGGACGGTCTGCTCCACCATGAGATGCACGCCGGCCTTCTCGGCCGCGGCTATCATGGCGTCCACCTCCGCCATGGAGGTGGCCATCGGCTTCTCCACCAGCACGTGCTTGCCTGCCTTGGCGGCGGCGATGGAGATCTCCGCGTGGGTCGCGTTGGGCGTGCACACGCTCACGGCGTCAACGTCCTTCCGCTGCACCACTTTGCGCCACTCGGTGTAGACGTTGGGGATGTTGAAGCAGCACGCTACCTCTTTGACGCGGTCCTCCAGCGGGTCCGCAACCGCCACGACCTCCGCGTTGCCGCACTTCTGATAACCGGGGATGTGCTCGCGTTGAGCGATCATGCCGGCGCCGATAACACCTACTCGAACCATTGCCGATGCTCCCTCCCATATGGAAGTGGTGTGCAATTGTGCATCAACCGGCCCGCTTCCTCAAATCCCGCGGCCGCCAGCCGGCGAACTCGGCGCCGAACGCCCGTTGACGGGGCCGGGTAAACTGGGGAGGATGGCGGCGGAACCACTGGCGTAAGCGGCGGGACCGCCGAACCGGAGAATGCACGAATTCGCGCTGGCGAGTCGAATCGTGGACAGGGCCTCCAGGGCGCTGCACAGCCGCCCGGGCACCCGCGCGGCGGCCATCCGCCTGCGCGTCGGGCAACTCTCCGGCGTCGAGGTGGAGGCGCTCAGGTTTGGCCTGGAGTTGCTGCTGCCGCACAGTCCGCTTGCCGGAGCACGAGTCGAGATCGAGTCGGTGCCGCCCAGGCTGCGCTGCTCAGGGTGCGGACAGGAGTCCGAAGTGCGCGGGCCGCCGTTCAGGTGCCCAGCGTGCGGGAGCGAACAGGTGGAGTTGGTGAGCGGCCGGGAACTGGAGATCGAGTCGCTGGAGTTGGTCGAGGAGAAGCAGAAATGTCCGAGCGCATAGAGATAGGCGAGGACATGCTGGCGGACGACCGCGCACAGGCGGACGCCATTCGTCGGCGCCTGCGGGAGGCCGGCTGCGTTGCCGTCAACCTGATGAGTTCGCCGGGGGCAGGCAAGACCTCGCTGTTGGAGAAGACGGCTGAACTGGCGGGCGGGCGCTGGAGGCTGGCGGCCGTGCAGGGCGATGTCGCCACCGATCTTGACGCTCGCAGGCTCCACCGCCTGGGCATCCCCGCCGTGCAAGTGACCACGAGCGCCTTCGGCGGCGAATGCCATCTGAGCGCTGGCATGGTGGCGCGCGCGCTCGATTCCCTGGACCTGCGGGCCGCGGACCTGCTCTTCATCGAGAACGTGGGCAACCTCATCTGCCCCGCCGCCTTCGACCTGGGCGAGAACGCGCGCGTCGTGCTGCTCAGCGTCACCGAGGGCGAGGAGAAGCCGCTCAAGTATCCCGCGATCTTCCAGGGGCTGGCGGCGGCGCTCATAAGCAAGATTGACCTGCTCCCGCACTTGCCGGTCTCGTTGGCGCGCCTGCGCGAGACCGTGCGCGCGGTCGCTCCGGGCGTCGAGGTCATCGCGCTCTCGGCCATGAGCGGGGAAGGCATGGACGCCTGGCTCGCGTGGCTGGAAAGGCTAGTAGCCCGGCCAAGAGGCGGGAGGGCGTGACGGACACAGCGGACCAGCGGAATCAGGACCCGCGCGCGCCCAGCGCCCAGCCCAGGGCCAAGCCGCCAACCTACCGCCTCTTCGTCTATGGCACGCTGCTCGACCCCCGACACGTGCGCGCGCTCACGGGCAAGGGCTTCCACTACCGCGACGCCATCCTGCGCGGGTTCGAGCGTGCAGGGGGGGGCTCGGCCTATCCCTACATCATCGCCAAGGAAGGGCGCACCGTCCGCGGCAAGGTCATCGAGGGCCTCGACGCCGAGTCGCTGCTCCGCATGGACGAATACGAGGGCGAGGGCCACCTGTACTTTCGGCGCCAGGTGTCCGTCGTTGTGGAAGGCGAGGAGGTGGCCGCCTACACCTACGTGGGCAACCCCGGCGCCTTTGGCGCCGCCGAGGGAATGGGGCCGGAGGAACGCGTAGAGGAGCACCTCGCTGAGCGCCTGGAGCGCCTGCTGCAGTCCGAGGTGGGCGACGAGAAGTCGGCAGCCGTGCAAGGACGCATCCGGGCCGAGTTGCTGGGCGGCGCCACCGAGGAGATGCTGCAAGCGCAGTTCGAGGGGGCGCTCTCGCCGCATCTCCTGCGCTACGCCGTGCGGCAGCAGCCCTTGCCCAGCCTCCGCTGGCTCGCTGAGGAGCCGGCAGCGCAGCCCTACGCCCCTGCATACCTCGACTTGATCGCGCGCTTCACGGTCTTCAACGAGGTTGAGGATAAAGTGCGCCGCGAGTTTCGTTCGCTGACGCGCACGCCCGCTGCTTTCCATCAGCACATGCTCTCCTCGCTGATCGCCCTGCGCTACCTCAACGAACGCAAGCAGGCGCTGGCGCAGCATATCGCTGCGCGCGACCTCGGGCTCTACCACGGCGAGATGGAGTACAGCGACTACGTGGCGGCAGGGGTGCTCATCGCCGAGGCTCTGTTCGACCAGCACCAGGCAGCGGAAATCGCGGCCTGGGTGGCGGGGCATCGCTCTAAGGGGGGGACGCCCCTGGGCGCGGAACTTGAACTGAGCCACCTAGGCAGGGCAACCATCGCCGCAGGGCCCGGACAGGACCCGGTGTTCGATTGCTTCTACTATTTCCACGACTTCGACCTGACGCGCCGGCTGTGGAAACTCGGCGGCTATAGGGACGACCACAAATTCGTCACCGGCTCGCGCGAGCGCAGCCGCGGCTTCCTCGAATTCGCGCTCGGCCGTTACCGCATCGTGGGCGACCTGTCCAAGCCGGCCACGTGCGACCCCTGGGTCTTGGCGCGGCTCATCGAGGAGATCGTCCGCTTCGTGCCCGTGCCTTCGCACAGCATTCATCTCTCCGTGGATCCGCCGCGCGGGAGGCCGTTCGCCACTCCCGAGCATCCCAACGACCTCATCTGCCTCTTGCTGCTCGGCGGCGACGTGAGGGAGGACGAGCAGGGCCGGCTGCGCGAGCGCCGCATCTACGAGGGCGAGATCGTGAATCCCTACACGGGCCTGGAGTTTTCGCGGCTCAACTACCACCGCCGGCTCGAGGGCGCGGAGGACGTTCGCGTGGTGGAGTTCGGCTTCCCGCGCCTGCGGTCCGATTGCGACTACGAGCCCCTCATACTGGCGCTTAGGGGAATGCAGTGGGAGAGCAACCCCGCGCCGCTGGTCTCAGGGGCGGAGGCGGAACAGGCCGAGTGGCGGGCGGAGTTGGCCACGCTGCTCGCGGGCTGGGCCGCGGATCCCTACCCGTTGGGCGAGGCGGACATCAGTGGCTTCCTGAAACGCGTTGAGGCCGGGCTGGCGCACGAGGCGGAGGAGGCCGTCGGCCATCCGCGGGAGTACATCACTCGGCAACTGGGCCAGATCGAGGCGCAATTGCGGCGGGCGAACTCCCTGGTCGCAAAGCACCAACGGCCCAGAGCGGGAACCGGACGGTAGTCACTACGCCCGCAGGAGCGCGTCGAAGTACCAGTTGAGGAAATCCTGCGCCCTCGCGCTGGTCGCCACCTCGGCGTTGGGGGGCAGGCCGCGGCGTTCCACTGTTAGCCCGTTGTCGGTGACCTCGAGGTGCATCCGCTCGGTCTCCGCGAACCGCAGGCCCGGGTCGTCCAGCGCGCAGGCGGCGGCCATCGGATCGAAGAGCGTGGGCACGCCCCGGCCCCACAGGGTCAGGCATTCCTGCAAGGCCCGCGCCAGAGGGGCAGGGGAGCCGGCCAAGGCCTCGAGTTGCTCGCGCGAGGGCTGGAGCATCATGGTGGCGTCCAGAGGCGCCACCAGCAGCGGCGCGCCGCTCTCAAAGACCACCTTGGCCGCCGCCGGATCGCAGGCGATGTTGTACTCCAGACAGGGCGGACTCCCAGGCCTGTAGCCCACTCGCACCGAGCCCCCCATTATCACCAGCCGGCGCAAACGCGCGGCCACGCGCGGCTCCTGCCTTAGCGCAAGGGCTACATTGCTCAGGGGGCCCACGGCGAGAAGCGTGACCGTCCCCGGCGGCGAGTCCGTGACGCGCGAGACGATGAACGATGCCGCATCGCCTGCGGCCGGCTGAGTGTCATGCCAATCCGATGCCCAGCCGCCGTAAGCGAGTGGGCGGCTGCGCTCGCCCCGGCCAGGGCTGCCGGCGTACACCGGCACATCTTCGCGGCACGCCGCCGCAACCATCTTCAATGCAATGCGTGCGCGCGCCTCCACCGCGCCGTGCACGGTCGTGACCGCGGTGAGGTTGGCCTGCGGCAGCCGCAAGAGCAGCGCCAGAGCAAAGGCATCGTCTACGTCGTCGCCGATGTCGGTGTCGAGTATCAGATGCCGCATAACCCTCACCCGCCGGCGCGCCGCGGTCTCTTACCGGCCACTGGTCACTGGCGACTACTCAGTGGCCGTCCCTGCCCACTTCGCGCCGCGCTGGAAGAGCACCTTGAACATCTGATGGCGGCAGGCCTCGGGGTTGTGGCCCAGCGCCAGGTAGAACACGCGGCCTTTGCCCCAGGTGTGCGTCCACGCCACCGGCATCGCCTGCCCCTTCCACAATGCGGAGGCGAGCACGTGCACCCTCGAGTCGTAGGCGGTGATGTACTGCTCATCCTCCACGAAGAACTCGTCCAGGCCCTGCGTGAGCGGGTGCTCGGGGTCCACGATGCTCACTTGGTACTGGCGGAAGCGCGGATGGGTGACGAAGTAGCCGCCGACCATCGCCCGGTACTCCGGGCAGTCGCGGAACGAGTCGGCCATCGAGTGCGCCCCCGCGATGCCCTTGCCCGAAGCGACGAAGTTGAGCAGGCCGTTCTTCTGCGCCTCCGTTATCTGCCCCACGGTGTAGAAGAACGCGATCAGGTCGTACTTCTTCAGGTCCGGCTTCTCGAAGACGGAGAGGTCGTTTTCCACGCGAGTTATCTCGAACTCCCCGGTCTCTTCGAGCACCTCCTGCATGACCGTGCCGCACCCGATGCCGTCGTGAATCTCCCCGCCGCAGAAAAGCAAAGTCTTGATCTTCGCCATCGCTACGCTTCCTTTCCGCTTGGCTCGCAGCCAGAGGTGCGCCCGCCAGGGGCGAGCGGGCGCATTATAGCCCAGAGGCGGGAACGCTCATAGCGCGCCGTCAGCCCTGGTCGCTTGACCCCCGCCTCGCGCCCGCCTACTATGCCGCGCTACAAGTCAACCCGTGCCCGCGAGCGAAGCCGGTCCGGGCCCTGAGCAGGAGGCTGAGATGAGCGAGTGTTGCCCGGTGCGCGCGTTGGTCTGGTCTGAGTGGACCGAGCCTAGGAACGTCTACCCCAACGGAATCCACGGCGCCATCGCTGAAGCCCTCAACGCCTGCGGCGGCATCACTGTCGTCGCCGCCCACATCAACGAGCCCGAGCAGGGCCTGTCGGAGGCCAGGCTTGCGGAAGCCGACGTGCTCTTCTGGTTCGGCCACGGCCGCCACGGCGATGTCGAGGATCGTTACGTCGAGCGCGTCGTCCGCCGCGTGAAGGAGGACGGCATGGGCTTCTGCCCCGTGCACTCCGCGCACTACTCCAAGCCCTTCAAGGCCCTCATGGGCACCGAGTGCGGCCTGGGTGGCTGGCGCGAGGACGACAAGTCCGAGCGCGTCAAGGTGCTGCTGCCCGACCATCCCATCGCCCAGGGCGTGACCGACTTCGTCATCCCGCACGACGAGATGTACAACGAGCCGTTCGCGGTGCCGACTCCGGAGGCGGTCGTCTTCTACTCCTACTTCGAGGGCGGCGAGGAGTTCCGTTCGGGCTGCTGCTGGACGCGGGGCAAGGGCCGCATCTTCTACTTCCGCCCCGGGCACGAGACCTGTCCCGTTTACTTCCAGTCCGAGGTCAAGCGCGTCCTCTGCAACGCGGCGCTCTGGGCAGCCGGGCGCACATGACCCCAAGGGAGTAGACAGTAGACAGGGGCGCGACGCCGCCGGGCCTCGGACTTGTAGGAGCGCCCTTGGGCGCGACCCTCAGCGACGCCGTTAGGCGTCGCCTTGTAGGAGCCCCGCCTTTGGCGGGGCGACGCCGCAGGCACCGCCCATCCCTCGTAGGGGCGGAGACTTGACTCCGCCCGCGACGCCGCCAGGCGTCGAGGCGTAGGGGACGGCCGCCTGGTTTACCAGCCGCAGGAGGGCCCGCCCTCTGCCCGATAGGAGCGCCCCTCAGCCGGGTGGCCGCCCCGTCGATCCGGTCTCGCGGTGCGCGGCGCTGTCAAACACGAGCCGGCCCTGGCGCGCTTCCGGGTCGATCACGTACACGCGATGTCCGCCAGCGACCACGGCGAGCCTGGGCTTCGAGGTGTGCCAGGCGTACGCGCCGAGTGGGGTTTCCTTCAGGTCCACCTTGCGCGCCTGCTGTCCCGCCTGAAGTATCGTGACCACACTGTCCCGTTCCTTGACAAGCGCCACGCGTCCATCCGGACCCAGCGCGCTTCCCGGCCATCCGCGCTTGTCTCCCCGAAGCGGCAACCGTAGCAGGATGCGAGGCTTCGACCGACCCAGACTCACCCGAGTGAGTTCATACGGACCGCCCGCCCTGGGGATCCGAACGTACACCACTCCGGTGCTCCCCGGCGTCCAGGATAGCATGTGCCACCAGCCCTCGCCGTCGTCGCTAAGGCGCGTCCACTCGCGGCCTGGGCGAGCCGCCTGCGTCACCCAGATGTCGCCGAGTTGGTCCTTGGAGAGGGCCATCAGGGCCAGACGGCTGCCGTCGGGCGACCAAGACACCTCATTCACGTGAGTGACCTGCGGGTCCGCCGGCTTGAGCGCTGCCACCTGCGGGCGCTCGGCCTGCACGTCAAACATGAGCGCGCAGAAATCCTCGTCCGCGTCGGTCATGCCGACGACCGCCAGTCGCTTCCCATCCGGTGCCCAGTAGGGCTGTACGAACCGGAACCATCCCTGCCCCAGCCTGCGCCACTTCCCCTTGCCCAGGTCGGCGTATGCGAGCACGTCGTCGTATTCTCGCTCGAGCGTGACGGCTACGCGACGGCCGTCCGGTGAGCCGGAGACCGCGGCCAGCCGCAGCCCGCGCAGCGCCCGCGGAAGGGCCAGCCATTTGGCATTTGTGGTGGTACGCCCCTCTGCGGCCAGCACGAGCACGCCCGCCCGAGGCCCCGCCGGCCCACAGCCCACTAGGAGGCGGTCACCTGCCCAGGAAAGCGCCACGATATCGGGGCCCCAGTCGTTGCCCCCACGCCCGCACCCCGCGAGGAGCACCAGCAGGGCAACACCCAAGAGGCACAAGTCTAGCCCGGCGTTGTCGCGTCTTGCTCTAGTCGCGTTGAGCCCACCGTAACAGAGTATAACACCATCGGTCCGGGGTCTGACGAGGCAGGTGGAGCGCCGGGGCCTGCCGCGGCGGCCGGGGCGGGCGGAGCCGAGCCTCCGCCCCTACGTACTGCATCCGCTGACGGCTGCGCTAACGCTGAATCTTGACCGGGGCGCCGGAGGCGATGCTTTCCTCGACGGCGGAGGCGATCCGCGTGACCTCTAGCCCGTCCTCCGCGCTGGGATAGCGGCCGCCGAGGTCCTCCAACTTCCCGCCCTCGAGCAGGTGGTTCGCGTTGTCGGCGAAATCGAGAATGCTCTCGATGCCATAGCCCGCCCAGTTCGTGCGCCCCTTGCGGTCCCTGTACTCGCGCAGGAAGCCCATGTTGAGCGTCGCCTGGCCCCGCTTTGCGCTCGCCATCTCCGCGCCGCGCGACTGCGAGTCAATCTCGATTAGCCCCTCGGTGCCCACCAGCCTCAGCCCCTGATTGACTATCGCCTCGAAACGGTCGGGCAATATCCACGAGGAGTGGAAAGTCACCTGCGCGCCGTTCTCGAACTCGACGTGCGCGTGAATCGAGTCCCAGGTGTCCACGCCGAGAGAGGTGAGTTTCGCTTTTCTGCCCGTGGCGAAGACGCGCTTGCCGTCGCTCTTCAGCACCCAGCGAACGAGATCGTAGAAGTGCACGCCCAGGAACCAGTTGGGCGAGGAGCGCGGCGCCCAGTGCGGGAACCAGTCGCGCGGCACCTCGAGGCGGTCCTCCATGTGCACGTAGCCGTACTCGATGTCCCCTAGTTCGCCCGCCTGCACGAGGCGCTCGAGTTCCAGATGGTAGGGGTCGTAGCGCTTGTGGAAGTCAACCTGCACCAGGCGGCCGGCCTGTCTGCCTTTCTCGAGGATGTCCAGGCAGCCCTGCACGGTGACGTCGAGGGGCTTTTCGACCAGGATGTGCTTGGCCGCGTCGAGCGCAAAAAGCGCGATCTCGCGGTGCAGGTGATCGGGGGTGACGATGGTGACCGCGTCCAACTTCTCTTTCTCAATCATGACGCGGTAGTCGCTATAGCCTTTGACGGCGAACTCCTGGCGCGCCTCCTCCAGGCGGCGCTCGTCAGTGTCCGCCGCGGCCACCAGTTGCGCGCGGCCGTCCCAGCCGGCCTGACGAAAGGCGCGCAGATGGTTGACGCCGAACTTGCCTACGCCCACTACGCCAATGCGAACGGGCATTGCATACGCTCCTTTCCTCTAAGCCCACCCCAACGCATCTCCTCCCGGCGCCACCCCAGAACGCGACCGCGGCGTCCGGAGTAAACCCGGACGCTACCGAGCACCTCCCGTAGCGTCGGGGTTCACCCCCGACGTGCAGTCCCCAATGCTACCGCTCTCTCGTCATGTGCCGCACCAGCGCGCGCTGAAGAGCGCCAGCGCGGCCGCGGCGCGCAGCACCTCGCGAATATCTGTGTTCTCGCCCTTGGCATGCGCCTGGGCGGGCTCGCCAGCACCATAGACGACCGTGGGCATACCGCCGACGCGGTTGTAGAGGCGGGCGTCGCAACTGATGTTCCAGCCGAAGATGTCCGCCTCTACGCCTATCTCGCGGCAAGCCTCCTGCAAGCGCACTGGAAGCGGGTGCTCCGATGGTATGGCATACGAGTCGTTGTGCAGTTTGGGGAACTCGAGGCGGTAGTGGGTGCGGAGCCATGCGCCGCCTTTCTCCTCCACCAGGGCGCGGAGTCCCTCCTTCACCTGCGCCATCGGCTTGTTGGGCAGGAAGCCGACGCCGCCCTCAAGGACGGCCTTGGCGGGCACCATGGAGGGCCACTCGCCGCCGTTGATCATGCCGATGTTGACCTGCACCGGCGCCTCGTAGCGCTCGAACTGGGGGACGCCGCGGCTCTCCTCGACCAAGCGGCGCTCGTAATCTTGCAGCAGGTGGATGAGTTCGACCGCCTCCTCGATGGCGTTGACGCCTTCCTGCTTGCGGCCCATGTGCGTGGGCTTGCCCTCGACGGTGAAGCGGAACCAGATGGCGCCACGGTTGGCGGGGTGAATCTGCTGGTTCGTGGGCTCGAGCACGACGACGCCGTCGGCGCGCCGTCCCGCGCGGATGAGGGCCAGGGCGCCGTTGCCGCCGAACTCCTCCTCGATGACGAACTGCGCCTCCAGGCGGCCCTTGAGCGCAATGCCCAGTTGGCGCAGAGCATGCCAGGCGAGCAGCGCGGTCAGCACTTGTCCCTTGGCGTCAACGGCCCCGCGGCCGATCACGCGGGTGCCCTCGACTTGCGGAGTGAAGGCGCCCTCCCAGCCCTTGGCGGGAACCACATCGGTGTGGGCCGACCAGATGAGGCTGGCTCCTTGGTCCCCTCCCATCTCCGCCACCAGGTTGGGCCGACCATCGTAGGGCGCCGTGCAGTCGGAGTGCGAGTACTCCTCGTCCTCGCGCAGACTCTCAGGGACGGGCAACTGTTGCGGCCGGAGCCCCATTTCCCGCAGCCGCTCGACAACCCAGGTTTGGACCTCGGCTTCCTGCCCGGAGAGGCTGGGGATGGCGATCAGTTCCGTGAGCCACTCCTGCGCGAGCCCCCGCAGGCCTTCGAGGAAACGCAGTATCTCGGCGCCCCCGAGTCTGGGAGCGGAGCCCCCCCCGGGCACTACGCCTCGCCCCCCGTCGGAGCGAAAAGCGCTTTCAGAGCCTGCAACTCGTGCTGGGCCGCGATGTCGCGCGCGACCAGCCCGGTGTAGTAGGTGGTCACCCAGCCGTCGTATTCCATGGAGCGCAGGAAGCCGGCGATCATGCGGTAGTCCACGTCGCCCTCGCCCAGCAGGCGGTGCTCGTAATAGCGATCGCCGACGGCGAAGACGCCCGTAGCGGTGCTGCCCTCAACGCGGGCCTCATCCCGGACGCGCACGAGGAAGACCCGGTCCTTGACGGGAGACAGGCGGTGAGAGGCGAGTTCGATGCGGGCCACGTAGGAGTCACCCGGGCTCAGGATGAGGCCCACTTCCTTGCGGCCTATCATCTGCAGCATCCGCTGCGCCGCTTCGGGGCTCTCAATCAGGGTGCCGAAGGCCATCTCCATGGCAATGCGGACGCCTGCCCCGCGCGCCGTCTCCGCCGCGCGCCTCATCCAGTCAGCCGCCTGCTGCCAGTTGGAGGCCGCGGCGCGCCATTCGGGGGGGCCGCCGGGGCCGTGCCGGACCAGGTCGCATTCCAGAATGCGGGCAAACTCCAGGTAGACGCGGAGGGTCTCGAGTTGGAAGCGGCACTCCTGCAACATGGCGTCGCCGTAATTGCCGGTCTCCGTGGCCAAGCAGCAGACGGTGAGGCCCAAGTCCGAGACCAGGGCTTTGACCTGCTCCACGCGCTGCCGGGAGGCGCTGGGGGGCAAGTGCGGCTCGCGGCACATTATCTCCACACCCTGGTAGCCGACCTGAGCCGCTGACTGCAGCGCCTTGTCGAGCGTGCGGTCAGCGAACAGGCTGGTACTCACCGCCAAGCGCATGCCCCTACTCCTTCCTCACGTACACCCGCGGTAGCCTCTCACCCAGAGCAGAGACCGTTTCATTTACTATTGTTCCCGCCCAGGTGGCAACCTCACATCCGTCTATCCGCTGCCTGCCCTGCTGGCCGATGAGGACCACCTCGTCGCCTTCCCGCACTGCCGCGATGTGAGTGACATCCACCAGGAACTGGTCCATGCAGACGCGGCCCACGATGGGCGCGCGCTTCCCTTTGATGAGCACCTGTCCCCGGTTGCTCAGGGCGCGGCTGTAGCCGTCGGCGTATCCCAGAGGTACCGTCGCCAGCCGGGTGGAACGCTCGGTCACGTAGGTGCAACCATAGGAAAGCGGGCAACCCGCAGGGCGGCGCTTGACCATGACCACCTTGGCCTTCAACGAAAGCGCCGGGCGATAGTTCACCTTGACTTCCTCCACGGGCGTGCAGCGCAAGCCATAGATGAGCAAGCCAGGCCGCACCCCGCTCAGGTGCATCGCCGGAAATTGAAGGATGGCGGCGCTGTTGCAGAGGTGGGCCAGGCGCTTGGGGCCGGTCCAGCGCACCGCTCGCAGCGCGGCGCGGAACTGGCGGAACTGCGCCTGCGCGTAGAGGTCGTCTTCGCAGTCCGCGGTGGCGAGATGGCTCCACACGCCCTCCAGCCGCGCGCCGTCCGTCCCTTGGCAGGTCTGTGCCAGGGCGGGGAGTTCGGCCGGGGTGACGCCCAGCCGGCCCATGCCGGTGTCAACCTTTATCTGCACTCCTGCCTCCAGCCCCAGTTTGGCCGCGGCCGCAGCCGATGCGCGCACCTGCCGAGCCGAGTAGACCGCCGCGCTCAGGCGGTAAGCCGCGAGGTCCGCCGCCTCCTCAGGCAGCGCCCCCCCGAGCACCAGGATCGGCGCCTCTACCCCCTCCTCCCTCAACCGTACGCCCTCGGCGGGCAGCGCGACGCATAGCCACTTGGCGCCCCCCCGCAGAGCGGCGAGCGCCGTCTCCACCAGGCCATGCCCATACGCGTTGGCCTTGACCACTGCCATCACTGCGCAGTTTTGTCCCACCAGGCGAGCCACGCCGCGCACGTTCTGCTCGATGGCGCCGAGATCCACCTCAACCCAGGCGGAGCGCATCGCTAACCTTCTTCCGGCCAGCCTTCGATGGCCACTACTCTCGCCGGTGACGCGTCTCCTCCGCGCAGTCGCAACGCCAAGGCAGAAAGCAGCGGGCGGCGCTCCGTTATCGCCGCCACATTGCACAGATTCTCCATGAGAACTGCGCCCCCCCCTAGAGCCACTTGGTGCACCTCGGTGGTGAGCGGGAAGTCAACCGCCAAGTGCTTACACCCGCGCGCCATCAGGCGCTGGATCACACCACCCGCGAGCACGGGGAAGCCGCGGTAGAACGCGGCGTCGCCCCAGCGCCGCTCCCAGCCGGTGCGGATCAGCACGCCGCCCACGCGCGCGAAATCCGCGTCGTCGAACAACGCGCCCGGTAGCACCGCGCCCTCAACCTCCGTCCAGGCATCTATCATCTGCGTGCGCGCGAAGAGAACGTCGAGCGGCACCTGCTCAATCGTCTGTCCCCCGGGGATGAAATGCGCGGGGGCGTCCACGTGAGTGCCGGAGTGCGTGCCGATCGTTAGGCGGCGCACTTCGCACCGGTCGCGCTCGTAGGTGCCGGTCACCTCGACCTTGACCTCGGGATGGTAGTCGCCGAGGAACCTGAACATGCCCGGATAGATCTGGTAACTCAGGTCAACTATCCGCATGTGCTTACCCTACCTGACCAGTGTCCGCGGCGGCAACCCACAGGTTCTGCCGGCCCCCACAGGCCGCCCGGTCTCACCCCAACGCCCTCTCGACTATCAGCCGCCGGTGGAGGGCCTGCACGGCTGCGGGCAGATCGTGCTCGGAGACCAGGCAAGAGAGCGAGTTGCTCGACTCGGCGCTCTCGCACACCTCGAGGCCGCGCTCCTCTAGGGCGCTGATCACGGCGGCGGCGACTCCCACCCGATCCCTTAGGCCGGGGCCAATGACGGAGACGATGCTCGCCGGTTCGCCGAACTGCAGCGGCACCTCGCGCACTTCGCCGTCCCGCACGCCTTCGCGCAGCACCCGCGCCTGCAACTGCGCCGGCGCCAGCCGCTGCCAGCGCTGCGGCCTGGCGTCCCAAGGGCTCATCACGTAGTAGCGTCCGTGCCCTTCGCGCTGGAGAGGCATGACTAGGCCGTAAAGCAGGTCCTTGACCGGCTCCAGCGCCTCTTGCTCGACGACAAAGGAGCATCCGTTGGGGCGGCTGTGCACCAGATAGACGCTGATGCCGGCCTCGCCCAGCGCGCGCATGATCTGGATTTCGACCTCGCGCTTATCCTCTTCGCGCTCGACCTCGAACTCCACGGGAAAGACGCGCGCCGAGTTGGCCACCGCGGTCACCGCCGGCCCGGCGAAGCCCTCGCCGCTGACTACGTAAGTGCCGGGGCAGTCCTCCCAGGTGGAGGCGATGCGCAAAGGCACGCGGTGCACCAGCGCGATCTCCGCCGCGCGCGCCTGCATCACCTTCGCGCCCAGGTGCGCCATCTCGCACACGTCCTCATAGGTGACCCGCGCCAGCGGATAGGGCGTCTCCGCCGCGCCCGGCTCGAACAAACCCGGGTCCGCGGTCATAACGCCAGGCACGTCGGTGTAGATGTCCACCCTCTGGGCCTCGAGCGCATAGCCCAGCGCGCAAGCAGTGGCGTCGCCCCCCCCGCGGCCGAGCGTGGTGATGGCCCCGTGCACTCCGCTCCTGCTCTCCGCCGCCTCGGTCACGCCTTGGAAGCCGGCCACCAGCACCACGTAGCCCTGCTGCAACATGTCCCGAATGTACTCCGGGTAGCTGGCCACAATGGAGGCGTTGCCGTAGTTGTAGTCGGTGATGATGCCGGCCTGTCCCCCGCTGAGGGCGATGACGGGCCAGGGATAGTGCACCCGCATATAGTGCGCCATCAGCACGGTGGAGATGATCTCACCGCAGGAGAGCAGCAGGTCGCGCTCGCGCAAGTCCGCCGCGGGCCCCACGGACTGGGCCAGTTCCAGCAAGGCGTCGGTAGAGTAGGGCTCGTACTCCTGGCCTGCGTGCATCGCCGAAACGACCACGACGACAGGATTGCCTTCGCCCACCAGTTGCGCCACGCGCTGCGCCACATAGTGCCGATGCTCGGGAGTAACCGAGGCGCCGCCGAACTTGGTGACTAGCGCACGCCGTTCCATCGCTACCTCTGGCTACCAGGGATCCAGCGGCGCCGGCTCGCGGCGCTCGCTTACCGAGAACTCCTCGCTCAGCGCCGCCACCGCCTGCTCCACCGACTCCTGCGGCACTAAGCAGGACACCGAGTTGAACGAGTCCGAGGTGCTGAGCACGCGCACCTCCGCCTGGTGCAGCCGAGCCAGAATCCTCCACATCACGCCGGCCGTGTGGCGCATGTTGGAACCGACCACGCATACCACCCCACACGGCGCCGCCACCTCGACCTCCAACCCCTGCTGCCGCAGTATGTCGGCCGCCTTTTGCTGTTGCTTCAGGCTCACGGCCAGCGAAACCAAACTGGGCGTGCGCTTGACGAAAAGCAGGCTGACCTCCGCCTCGGCGAGCGCCTGCAGCGGCCCTCCCATACTGCGGTACGGGTCCACCGGGAAACTCAGGTGCGCCAGTCCCTCGCGGCGCTTGATATGGGTGATGCCCTGCGAGGGGGCGATGGCTATTCTCTCTCCGCTACTCAACGCCGCCTCCCTCCTTGCCCGGCGCGCCTGCCGCCTCGAAGTGAACCTGCAATTGCCCTTCCTCAGACAGCCGGGCGACGCTGTGTTCCGCCTGCGGCTGAGTCTCCGGGTAGTCGAGCCGGTAGTGTGCCCCGCGGCTCTCTCTGCGAGCCAAGGCGGCGCCGCACACCGCCTGTCCCACCAATAGTAGGTGAGCCGTCTCCACGGCGCCCCGGGTGAGGGCGCCTTGCTCGGGGGGGGCGACCCGTTGCAGCGCGGCCAAAGCCTCGCGCAAGCACCTCTCGCTGCGCCGCACTCCGGCTCCGCGGGACATCGCCTCGCGCACCGTTTCCGTAATGCCCTCCTCCGCCAAGCAAGTCTGGCCGCTCCCCAAGCCGTTCCCGCTAGCCTCTTCCGCCGCGCGCTCCCCCGCGCGATGGCCGAACACCATGCCCTCCAGCATGGAATTGCTCGCGAGCCGGTTGGCTCCGTGCACGCCCGTGCAGGCGCACTCGCCTGCGGCGTACAGCCCGGGCACCGCCGTTCGCCCCCACAGGTCCGTGCGCACCCCCCCCATCATGTAGTGAGCGGCCGGCGAGACCGGAATCGGCTCCTGCGTCGGGTCGAGGCCATACTCGCGGCAGCCGGCCAGAACGGTGGGGAACTCCTCTTCCATCCTTTGCCGTCCGATGGCGCGCAGGTCGAGCAGCACGTGGTCGGTTCCCGTGCGCTCCATCTCCTCCACCATGGCGCGGGACACCACGTCGCGCGGCGCCAACTCCCGCTCTGGGTGGTAGCGCGTCATGAACGCCTCACCGCGTAGGTTCAGCAGCCGCGCGCCCTCACCCCGCACCGCCTCCGTAATGAGAAACGCGGGCGCCCCCGGCTGGTGCAGGGCTGTGGGGTGGAACTGCATCATCTCTAGGTCCATCGCCTCCGCGCCCGCCTCCAGCGCCAGGGCCACGCCGTTCGCGGTGGCGACGGGGGGGTTGGTGGTGCGCGAATAGAGCCGGCCGCCGCCGCCCGTGGCGAGCACCACGCTCTTTCCCTGAAAGACCACTGGCCTCCCCAGGCGCAGGTCGAGCGCTCCCACGCCCACGCACCGCCCCTGGCGCAGCAGCAGGCAAGAAGCCAGCGAGTGCTCGAAGAGGCGCACGCCCGCGGCGCGCAGCAGCAGGCCCGTGAGCACCCGCTGCACCTCGCGTCCGGTTGCGTCGCCGTGCGCATGCAGAATGCGCCGCCTGCTGTGCGCCGCTTCGCGATGCAGGCACAAGGTGGCGCCTTCGCGGTCGAACTCCGCTCCCGCGCCGATGAGTTCCCGCACGCGTTCGGGGCCCTCCCGCACCAAGACTTCGACCGCCGCGCGCTCGCACAGGCCCGCGCCCGCGGCCAGGGTGTCCTCCAGGTGGAACTCCGGGCGATCGTCCTCGCCTATGGCTGCCGCTATGCCGCCCTGGGCTTCGGTCGTGTTGCACTCGCGGATTTCGCCCTTGGTGAGCAGGGCCACCTGCGCCCCAGGGGCGGCCGCCAGCGCGGCGCTCACGCCCGCTACGCCCCCCCCTACGATCACACAGTCCGCTTGCACCACCTCGCCCTCCCCGGTGGGGAACTGCGCCCAGCGCACTCCCGGGCTAGGCCACCGCGTCACTGCGCAATGCCTCGTTCATGCTGCCCGTGCGGTAGCCCTGCAGGTCGAGCGTCACGTATTGAAACCCGGCTTCATTCAAGCGTGCTACCACCGCCTGTCGGACGGAAGCCTCCGCCAGCCTCTCGACTTCCGCGGGCGCCACTTCAATGCGGGCGAGCATCCCGTGGCTGCGTACCCGCACCACAACGAACCCCAACTCGCGCAGGAAGCGCTCGCTCTGCTCTATGCGCCGCAAAGCCTCCTCGGTGATCCGCTCCCCATAGGGAATGCGCGAGGCCAAGCAGGCGTAGGCCGGCTTGCTCCAAGTCGGCAGGCCCATTTCCTTGGAAAGCTCGCGTATCTCCGCCTTGGAGAGCCCTGCCTCCTCCAGAGGGCTGCGCACGCCCCACTCCGTCAGGGCCCGCCGCCCCGGCCGGTAGTCGCCCGCGTCGTCAACGTTGGAGCCCTCGACAACCTGGGCCAGCCCCAGTTCCTTCGCGCGCTCCGTCACCGTGCGGAACAACGCCCGTTTGCAGAAATAGCAGCGCTGCGGCGAATTGCAGACGAAGTCCTCGTCCTGCAACTCCTGCGTATAGACGACCTCTACCGCCGCGCCGATCTCCTGCGCGAGCCGCCGCGCCTCCTCCACTTCCTGCGCCGGATACGTCGCTGAGCAGGCGATCAGCGCCCCCGCTCGCTCGCCCAACTCCTCGTGCGCCAAGCGCAGCAGCAGCGTGCTATCCACGCCGCCGGAGTAGGCGACCAGCACGCTGCCCAAATCCCGCAGTAGGGCCCGACAGCGCGCCAGCTTCTCAGCGGTACTGCGTTCCACACCCATCCTCCTCGCTCACAACAGGCCCCATGCAGGCCAGCATCAAACTCTAGGCGGTGCCCTATGCCTAGTCAAACCGGTGCGCGAACCCACCCCGAACGAGGGGTCGCTTCGCAGCAGGTTCTCCTAGCGCCAGATTATGTTGTTCACCATGCGCGCCGGCAGCGGCGCCCCCACCGCGCCAGCCACGCGCGCCACGAAACTCTCCTCCGCAACTCCCGTGTCCCCGCGCGTCGCGAAAGGCACCGACGGGCGCCCCGTGCCCTCCTTCTCGACGCGTTCCGAGCGCACCAGCCCCCCCTGAGAGGCGTAGTCGCCCGCCCCGGTCATCAGCAGCACCTTGCCGGTCTGCGGGTCCACGAACTCCAGGCGGGCATATACCGAGACCTCATCCT
>CAZGSV010000002.1:0-89520 GCA_964528605.1 uncultured Armatimonadia bacterium | reverse complement strand
CGTCGTCCACGAGGAGCACCCGCGCCGCGGGGGGGAGGGCCTCGGAGGGCGAGGCCGGGTCCTGGATGTCGGGGATTACCCGGCCATTGCCCGCGGGGAGTTCGACGAAGAACCTGGCGCCCTCGCCTGGGGTGCTCTCGCAATACAGGCGGCCCTCGTGGTGAGCGACGATGGCCAGGCAGACCGCCAGGCCGAGCCCGGTGCCGCCTTCGTCCAACTTGGTGGTGTGAAAGGGCTCGAAGATCCTGTCCTGGTCTTCCAGGGGGATGCCCGGCCCGTCGTCGGCGACGCAGAAGACGACGCAGTCCTGCGCGGGGCGGTGGGCGGTGCTGATGCAGATGGAGCCTTTGCCGGGGCCGCTGCTGATGGCCTGCTCGGCGTTGAGCAGGAGGTTCAGCAGCACCTGCTGTACCTGGCGGTGGTCGGCGACGACAGGCGGCAGATCCTCGGCCAGGCGCAAGACGAGTGAGATGTTCTCGACCCGCAGTTCGCGCTCGCGCAGGGCGGCAGTACGGCGCACGAGGTCGTTGACGTCCACGGCTTCTTGCTCGCTGGGTTCCGCTCGCGAAAAGGCGAGCAGGTCGCGGACCATGCGCGCCGCGCGTTCCGCCTGTTCCTGCACCTGGTCGGCGGTCGCACGCAAGGAATCGGGCACCTCGTCGGCAACGAGCAGTTCCGTGAATCCCATCACGGCGGTGAGGGCGTTGTTGAGTTCGTGGCTGACGCTGGCCACCATCTGGCCGAGGGTGGCGAGGCGGTCCAGCCTCTGCAAAGTCGGGCAATGGGGGCGTGAGGGACAGCGGCACAGCCCTGCGCCCAGCAGGCCTGGCACGGTTGCCGACTGGGGAAGTTGGCGGAGAGCCCCCAGGGGCGTTGCGCGTGCCCTGGCAGGCGCGGGGCGGGGCTCTTCCGGTTCCAACACGGCAGTCGCGGCGAAAATCTCGGGCTCAGAGGAGTCGGCGGCGGAGCGGGCGCCTTGGTCGTTCGTAGGGCCGGCGGATGGGCGCGCGCCTGCTGCGGGCGGTTCCTCTCCGGCGGGGTCCTGGCCGCCTCCGGCGCTGGGCTCCGGGCGTTCCCCACGCGGAGCGGCGCGCAAGCGGCAGGCCCGCGCGAGGTAATGGCGGTCTATGTGCGGGGACAGTGAGAGCGACAGGCAGGCGGTAGAATTGGCCTCGGCGGCGGAGAAGGGCAGGCCCGATCGCAAGACGACGAGGCCGCCACCCACCAGGGACTCCAAGGCCGGGACGGCTAGACGCGCTGGGAACTCAGCCAGGCGCGGGTCCGTCGCATGCGGGTCCTTGGTCGCGTAGACGGCGACCGGGTGCCCTTCCTTCCACGCCTCCTCCAGCGCCAACCCGGCGAGGCGAACCGATTCCCCCGTGACCAGGTCGAGCCCCTGGCCGCCCACCTCAAGGACCTCGCCCAAGCCATCGCCGACCTCGGCGAGCAGGACGTAGGCGTCGAAGTCTATAAGCGCATCGAGCAAGCGCTGCCAGCGGACTGGGGCTGGGTGACCACCTTCTCCGGCGTCGAGGGCCTCCGCGGATAGGACCGCAGCCACTCTGGCCAGGTCAGCGGCGAGGTGGTCGTCGGGCCGTTCCTCGGGCGACTGCGCTCTCAGTTCCCTGACGGCGGCTCCGAGAAGAGCCACAGCCTCCTGCAGGAGGATCTCGGTTTGCGACCACCGCCGTCCCCGGGCGTCCCCTTGGTTCATCTCGCTGTCACCCACTCGCACCAGTCTCAACGGGCACAGGCGTGCGGAGGCCCCCTAGGAGCGGGCTACCATCTCCGCTAAGGTCGCGCGCCTGCTACCGGAGCCTCTGTCGGCATGGCCTCTGCCATCCCTTTTGTCGCCACGGCGGGTGCCTCACTTAAGGGGCGCGGAAGCGCAGGCTGGGGACTTGTAACGGTAACGTCACAAAAGGCAGGCCGTTGTCGGGCGAGCAGATGCTAATGTGGCAGTGCCCTAAAGTGCATGAGCGTGCTGGACTTACCCGCCCTGGCGGGCTTTTGGTGGTCCCATCGGCGCCGGTCGCGGCGCACAGGCCGAGGGATAGGCGGGGTTCTGGTATGGCGTTGTGCCCAGAGATGTCACCAATGCCAGCCTGAGAAGCAAGAGGATACGCGGAGATGGCGACGCGACTGAGCGATGTAGTGGACGTCATGTCCTGCTGCGTGCTGAACTGGCAGGCGCTCACCACGATGCTGCCTGCCTTTCTGCTTGCGGGCGCGGTGGCGCTTTTCGTTTCCAGCGCCTCCGTGACCCGCTATCTGGGCAGTGGCACCAAGCGGGTGTACGCCTACGGCGTGGCGGCCGGCTCGGGCTGGGTTCTGGCTCTCTGCTCGTGCAATATCGTTCCCCTCTTCAGTTCCATATATCGGCGCGGGGCCGGGCTCGGCCCCGCCATGGCCTTTCTGTACGCCGGGCCGGCAATCAACCTGGTCACCACCATCTTCACCCTGAAGGTGATAGGCGTCGGGATGGGACTCTACCGGGCGGTGGCAGTGCCGGTCATAGCGATTGTGGCGGGGATGACAGTCCAGTGGCTCTATCGCAAAGAGGAGGAGCAGCGCGCCCAGCGGCACGCGGAGTTGCGCATGATGGAGCAGGAGCGGCACAGCGGAAAGCAGGTGGCCGCTTTCCTGGGCGTTTTGATCCTAATCCTCGTCGCCGGGGCCACCATTGTGCCGAAGGCCATCTACTTCCCCAACGGCTGGGCCATCAAGGACATCAGCGAATGGGGAGTGCGCGTGACGGTGATCGCCCTTCTGCTCATCCCCTTGGTGTGGATGGGCAAGCGCTGGCTTACCAAGGAGGACTTGCGGACCTGGGGCAAGGAGACCTGGAACATCGCCAAGACCATTGTGCCCATACTGGTGCCGGTGGTGCTCCTGATCGCCTACCTCGCCACGCAGATACCGATCGCGCCCATGAAGAAGTGGTTCTCCAACGACGGCTTGTTCGCGACTCTGAGCGGCGCGCTCTTCGGTTCCCTGATGTACTTCCCCGTGTTGACTGAGGTGGCCTTCACCAAGGCCTTTCTCAAGGTTTTCCAGATAGGCGTAGGGCCGGCCATGGCGCTGCTGCTTACCGGACCGGGCCTGAGCCTGCCCGGGATGATACTGATCCAGCGCTATGTGGGGCTGAAGAAGGTTCTCGTCTACTGGCTGGTCATGGTGGTACTCGCAACCGCCGTGTCATATCTCTTCGGCAACCTGGTGGGCCCCTACATCTGCCACTGCAAGTTGTTCCAGCCGAGTCCCGGGGGCGTGGCGGTGCCCCACGAAATGGACTTATGGGGCGTGAGACTGGTATTGTGAAAGGCTCAGGTAGGCTATCTCCCTCTTGGGTGACAGCGAGGTCTAAGGTGGCACGAATGCGGCTTCCGTTGTTGCTCGTATCCCTGGCTCTGACGGTGCTCACTGGCTGCCGGGTGCAGCGAGGGACTCCCCCGATCACCCCTGCCGGCGAAACCCAACGGATATCCATCTACGTTCCCTGTGGCATGCTGCTGCCCTTTACCGAGGCTATCTCGCGCTTCGAGAAGGCGCATCCGGGCATGAAGGTCAAGGGCACCTACGACAACGCCGGCATTCTCCTGCGCATGATCACGGACAAAGGAGACCGGCCGGACCTGTTCGTCTCGCCCGGCAGCCGCGAGGTAGCCGTGCTCGCGGAGGCTGGGCTGATAGAGGCTTCTTCGGAGCGCACGCTGGGTTCCTACAAAGTGGTCCTGATTGTGCCGAGGGAGAATCCAGCCAAGGTGGGCAGTTGGGCGGACCTGCGCAAGCGCGAGGTCAAGAGCATCGCTACTGCCGACCCCGACCGCAACTCGATCGGCTACTACGCGCGCCAGGGCCTGACCAAACTCGGCCTGTGGAACTCCATCAAGCCCAAACTGATCCTCACCGAGCACGCGGTTGACGCCTACACCCTGGTGAGCCAGAAGAAGGTGCAGGCCGCTTTCTCCTATCTCACCTGTCCCATGACCTCGAACCCGGAGAAACTGTCGGCCGAGAGGGTACTGGTGGTGGACACGCTGCCCCCGGACACTTACGAGGAGGCGCGGGTCATCATCGCCACCCTCAAGGGCAGTAGGAATAGGGCGCTCGCGAAGCAGTTCACCGACTACCTGCTGCGGCCCGAGGTGCGGACGATGCTTTCGGAAAAGGGACTGCCCCACGAGCGCGAGGAAGGAGGCACCCCCAGCGGCACTCCGGCGACGGCTCCCGCGCCCTCCAAGACGGGGGCCTGAGCGCCGCAGACCACTGGACCAGGACGCACTCCCTATGGATGTGAAGCGAATTCCTGTGTTCTTACTGGTGGTGGCCTTTCTGGGCGCCGCGGGCGGCTGCTCCGTCCGCAAGACGGCACCGCAGCCGCAGGCGGGGGCCACGCCGCTCACGCTGGAGGTATTCGTGCCGTGCGGCGTGGGCAGCCCGTTTACGGACGTGCGGCAGGCGTTCGAGGCCAAGAATCCGGGCGTCCACCTGAAGATGCGGATGGAGAACACCAACGTGCTGATGCAGCGCATCCTCGATGGCGCGCGGCCGGATGTGTGCCTGGCCCTGGGGGACGTGGAGGTGGAGAGGCTGCGCAAGGCGGGGTTGGTGGAGGAGGGCTCGGTGAAGCCCTTGGCCGGCAACTACGTAGGTTTGGTGGCACCGGCGGGGAACCCCGGGGGCATCCAGTCGTTCCAGGATTTGGCCAACCCGTCGGCGGGAGAGATCTGCCTGGCCGATCCGGAGGAGAATTCCTCCGGCCGCCATTTGCAGCGGGCCCTACAGAAGGCGGGTATCTGGGACCAGGTGAAGGCGCGTCTGGTCGCCACCCGCTTCCCGGCAGAGGTGCAGGCGAACGTGGCGCAAGGGAAGGTCAACGTCGGAGCCATCTACGGCCCGTGTTTCGTGGAGGGGGCCAAGGAGGGCGGCCGGCCGGAAGCGGGGACGCAGAAAGGCAAGGTAATGTATTTGCTCACGGTACCGGCGGAACTGGCGGGCGAGTTCCAGGCCTCGGCGGTCGCGGTGAAAGGTGCGGCTCACCGCGAGCAGGCGCTGCGCTTGGCGGAGTTCATGGCTGCCGCGGAGAGCCGCACTCCTTGGGTGAAGTGGGGTTTCGATCCGCTGCCGGGAAGTTCGAAGGGGCACGAATGAGCGGGCGCGCGCACCCAGCAGGCCTCTCAGGCAGGGCTGGCGCGCGCCTGGATTGGAAGGAGTGTGACGGCTTTGACTAAGAGCATGAGGATCGCGTTGGCGATCGCTGGAGTGTTGGTGCTGGTGGCGCTCGTCTCCTATGCGACCCAGTGGGAGGACATGGTAGCCCTCTGGAAGCCGCGTCCCTATCAGCGCCCGAGGACGCAGACGCGCGGTCAGGCACCGGGGCAGCAGAAAACCCAAGAGGTGTTGGGCCAGAAGCAGGCGCCGGTGAAGGTCTGGGCGCTGGTGATGCCCTCCCAGTGCTGGCAGGACGCTAGGGTGCTGCTGCGCAAGATGTCGAAGCAGTATCCGCAGCAGCTGTACGTTGAAATCTGGGACATGAGCGACGAGAAGGGGCGCGCGGCCGCCGAGGCTAAGGGGAAGAGTTGCGCATGCATAGAGATCAACGGAGCCTCGGAAGTGAAGGTAACCATGCCTGACGGCACGCAGCGGTCGGTTCTCTTGGACAAGTCGCCCGGCCACGGCTACAGCATGGCGGACCTCCAGATGGCGCTCGAGCAGACGCTGAAGAAGGCGGGGGCCAACGTGGTGCCAGCCAAGCCCGCTGCCTCGGGGGAAAAGAAGAAGAGTGCCACTGCCTGAGCGCGCAGGGCACGCGCCGGCACCACAGGGAGGCTGATCCCGTGTCAGCGGCAGACGGTCTAAAGATTGTGCTGTTGGGCGTGGGGACTGGCGTGCTCTCCGGGTTCTTCGGCGTTGGTGGCGGTGTGCTCATGGTCCCGGGGCTGGTCTATTTCTTCTCGCGCACGCAACAATCGGCGCA
The DNA here is from genome assembly GCA_964528605.1 of uncultured Armatimonadia bacterium. GTDB lineage: Bacteria > Armatimonadota > Zipacnadia > CAZGSV01 > CAZGSV01 > CAZGSV01. Next base: position 83,540 of record CAZGSV010000002.1, on the reverse strand, counting down.
GTCCACCTCGCTGGCCGCGATGGTGCTGATCGCCTTGGTGGGCGCCATCAGGTATGGAGTGGCGGGGCGCGCGCCGGAACTGAGGATCGCGCTGGTGCTGGCGGTGGCAGGGATGCTGGGGGCGTACTTTCTGGGCGCGCCCTTGGCCAACCGTCTGCCCGCCAAGACGCTGCAACACTACTTTGGCGCCCTGATGCTATTGGTGGCGCTGCACATGATGGGCGTCTATGGATGGATAGGGCAGGTGCTGGGCCGCCGTTAGCGGCGGGAAGAGGAGGTGGTGCGGATGTCGAAGAGCGGTGGCAACGGCGACCGTTGTGAGTGCATCTACCTAGACCACAACGCCACCACCCCAGTGGCGCCGCAGGTGCTGGAGGAGATGCTGCCGTACTTCTGGCAGAAGTACGGCAACCCTTCCAGCGTCCACGCAATCGGCCGGCAGGCGAAGGCCGGCTTGCGGGAGGCGCGCGCACGAGTGGCGGCGCTGCTCAACGTGACGCCCGAGGAGATCATCTTCACCGGGGCCGGCACCGAGAGCATCAACCTGGCGCTCAAGGGCACGCTATTCCCCGCGGTGCTAGGCGCTTGCGGATCCGGGGCAGGCTCGAACGGCCGGGCACACGTCATCACCACCACGGTTGAGCATCACGCCGTCTCGCATACGCTCGATTACCTGAGCGCCTTCGGCGTGGAGGCCACCTACCTGCCCGTGGACCAGTACGGGATGGCGGACCCCGGGGAGGTGCGCAGGGCGATCCGCCCGCACACCAAACTCATCTCGATAATGCACGCCAACAACGAGGTGGGCACCGTCCAGCCGGTGGCAGAGATCGCGACCCTGGCAGCGGAGTACGGCATTCCCTTCCACATTGACGGGGTGCAGGCGCTGGGGAAGATACCCGTGGACCTCTCGCGGCTCTCCTGCACTTTCTACTCCATGTCCGCTCACAAGATCTACGGCCCCAAAGGCGTGGGCGCGCTCTTCATTCGCGAGGGACACCAACTGAGTGCCATCCAGCAGGGGGGCTCGCAGGAGCACGGCCTGCGCGCGGGCACGGAGAATACCCCCGGCATCGTAGGGTTCGGCAAGGCCTGTCAGCTGGCCGGCGAGCGGCTCGCCGTTGATACGGAGAGGTACTACCGGTTGCGTACCACATTGCTCGGCCTGCTGGACGAAGTAGACTCCGTCCGGCTCAACGGCCACCCGGAGCGCACCCTCCCCAACACCGTGAACCTCGCCTTCGCCCATGTGGACGCGATGACGCTGATGCTCAATCTGAGTCTCAAGGGCATCTGCGTCTCCACCGGGTCAGCGTGCAGCGTGGGCTCACTGAAGCCCTCGCACGTGCTGCTGGCCATGGGCCTGAACGAGGAGACGGCCTATTCCTCGCTCCGCTTCTCGTTGGGCAGGTCGAATACGCCAGAGCATCTTGAGCACGTAGCGGATGAGGTGAAGCGGCTGGTGCGCAAACTACGTTTGGTGAGCGAGGCGCGCACGGTCGGCGTGTGCGGGCCGGACTGCCCCTGCTACTTCCGGTAGTGCCACCCGCCCTCGCGCAAGGTGGCTGGCGAGGCGACCATAGGCATGGCCAGCGCAGCCTGTGTAGGCGCGGGTGAGAGAAGATGATCGTGATAAAACTGTTCGGCAGCGGGGGGGAGGAGCCCGCCTCTCGCCGGCTGCTCGACACCGTGCGTGCGGTGGCGGCCCGGTTTCCCGCAGATCAGGTCCGGATAGAAGAACACGCGCAGGACGACGAGGAGGCGGCATTCTACGGCGTCGTGCTCACTCCCACGCTGGTGGTCAACGACACCATCGTCTCCGTGGGCAAACTGATCCCCGCCGGGAGGCTTCTGCGCCTGCTGCAAGCCGAACTTGAGGCCCCCGCGGGCGAGTCCTGATTGCGATGCTACGGCGGTGCCGGCCGCTCCGTGGCGGGGGTATAATGTGGGGGACGTTTGCTGGTCTGGAAAGGGGGCGCGAGAGTGAAACGCGTGTTTGCAGTGTTAACGTTGGGCGTGTTGTTGGCGGTCTCACTCGCCGCCGCCGTGGAGAACGGCAAGAAGGCGCCGTCCTTTTCCCTAAAGGACCTCAATGACCGCACCATCAGCAGTTCCAAACTCTTGGGCAAGTTCATCGTCGTTCTGGATTTCATGTCCGTCGAGTGCACTGACTGCGTGGCGGAACTGCCCGATTTCGAGGCGCTCTACGAGAAGTACGGGCAGAAAGGAGTAGTCTTTTTCGCCATCGCGATTGACAGCGGAGGCAAAGATGCAGTCAAACCATTCATCGAGGAACACGGTTACAAGTTCGGTGTGCTGCTTGACTCGGAGAAGAAGGTGGCCAAGCGCTACGGCGCGCTGCCCGTGCCGCACACTTACGTGATTGGCAAGGACAAGAAGGTCTACAGCCAATACGAGTACCGGGAAGACCTATATGACGTGGTGGCCAACGACATTGAGACGCTGCTGGGGAACTAGCGTTTGGTTGCTGGTGGGCATAGGGGCGGTCACGCTCCTGTCGCTAGCAGGTTGCGGAGGTCACCACCAGGCCTGCACCGGGTCCGTGTCGGGGTTCGTTTTCGGGCAGCCTGGGGACCCGGGCGAACTGCGGGTGGCGCGCGAGGCGTCGCCACCGCCCTCGGGTTTCCAGCCGGTGGCGGGCGCGCTGGTAACGATAACAGGCTCGACGGCGACGGCGGCAACGGGCGCGGACGGGGGCTTCCGCCTGACTCCGGTGGCGCCGGGACAGCAGACGGTCACGATCACCGCAGAGGGCTACGCGACCATCACCGTGTCGGCGGTCGTCACAGCCGGGCAGGACACGCGCGTGGGGTCGGACGCCCTGTGGACGCTGCTGGTCTACATGGACGGGGACAACGACCTGGAGCCCTTTGCCATAGCGGACATGAACGAGATGGAGTCGCTCGCCGCCTCCAGCGAAGTCAACCTCGTCGTTCAGATTGACCGCCACCCGGGCTACGACAAGAGCAACGGCGATTGGACCGCCACGCGCCGCTACCGGATCGAGCCGGACACCGATACCGCGGTGATCTACAGCCCGATGCTCGCCGACCTGGGCGAGTTGGACATGGCCGACCCGGCGAACCTGGTTGATTTCCTCCAGTGGGGCACCAGCGCTTTCCCCGCTGAGCGTTACTGCCTGGTCCTCTGGAACCACGGCAGCGGCTGGGTGCCCGCGCAGCGACGGCCCCTCACGCGCGCGATACTCTACGACTTCACCAGCGGCACCCAGATGTCCATGTCGCAGTTGCAGTCGGCTCTGGCCTACGGCGGGCCCCCCATGGACCTGCTGGTGTTCGATGCCTGCGATATGGCTCTCATTGAGGTGGCTTGGGCCTGCAAGGATGGCGGGCGCCTGATGCTGGCCTCGGAGGAGTCGGAGCCTGCGGAGGGCATGCCGTATGAATCCGTCTGGGCGCCTCTGATGGCCAACCCGGCCATGACGGCCCAGGAACTCGGCTCAACCATGGGCGAGCGCTACGTCGCCGCCTTCCCCGGCTGGGGCGTCACTCAATCGCTCTTCGACCTGGCGCAGACCGAGGCGCTGACGGAGGCGCTCTCGGGTTTCGCGGACGCCCTGTCCACGGCCTGGCCCGACCACAAGAGCGCCATCAGCACCGCAGCCGCCGACGCTCAGGCCTACCTGCTGGAGGACGTCCACGACCTGAAGCATTTCGCCCAGTTGGCAAAGGTGGAGGTCCCGGAGACGGGCGGCTCGGTGGACGGGCTGAGCGCGGCCATAGGTACCGCGGTGCTGGGCAACTACAAGTCCGGGGCGTCGGTCAAGGACTCCTATGGCGTCGCTATCTACCTTCCTTTCCCGGAGAACTACTACGATACCCGCTACGACAGCACTCAGTTCGCGCAGCACTCGACCTGGGATGACTTTCTGAGGTTGGCAAATGGCGGCTAGGGGCAGGCGGGCCCGGCCGGCCGTCGCACTACTGGTGCTTCTGGCGCTGTGGGCGAGCGCCGGCCTGGTGCATGCCAGCGTCTTGGAGGATGCGGTCGGGCGGGTGAACGCGCTCTGCCTGACAGGCAGCGCAGACGGGAACCTCACCGGCGCGCAGATCAACGGCGTCACGTGCTCCGCGAGCCTGACCTGCTTACTTTACCAGTCTTTCTCCGCCGAGGAACTCGTGCGGCTGCAGTACGGTGACTACAGCGTGATTAGCCCTTCGTGCCCGCCGGGTCAGACGGGTGTGTCCGGCTATCTGCTCGACGCCGACATGGCCCAGTCGGCGAAGGACGCCGTCGCCTGCCTGCGAGCCAGCGCCGCTCGATATCAAGCGGGCGCGCGGGTCAGTTACTGCGACACTCTCTTTTCTTTCGACACGGTGCCTTACATCGCGGCCGGGCCTTCCGCGGGCCTGGCTTTCGTGATTGCGGCGTATTCGGCGGTGACGGACGTGCCGGTCTGTCACGAGGTGGCGGTGACAGGAGAGATCAAGGGCGACGGCAGCGTGCATCCCGTTGGGGGCGTGGCAGCCAAGTTGCAGGCGGCGGCCACCGCGGGAGTGGGCACCGTCATTCTGCCCGAGGGCGATCGCGAGGACTTGCCGCAGGTGCCACCCGATCTACTGCGGCGAGTTCGCCTGGTCTTCGTCTCGGACGTGAGTACGGCGCTGTTCCATGCGCTGGGGCCCTACGGGCCGGAGGGGGCACGCTACGCCACCCTGGCGGGCAGGTACGTCAGCGCGGTCAACTGGGCGCGTGGCGGCGACACTGCCCGGGCAGATGCGGAGTTCGCCGCGCTTCAGCAGGAAATGCCGGAGGACTACAGCCTGGGGGTATGGCGACAGTACTTTGCCGGGCTGATGGCAGCGGCACGGTAGCCGCGCCCCTCCTGGCCCGTCTGCCAGGAGCGGCCCTGCTGAGTTGACTCGACCGGTGAGCGAGTCTTAGGCTGGATGCGCGGAGGTGAGGAATCATGAGGCAGCGCCTGTGTGTGGTACTCCTGCTCCTACTGCTGAGCGCAGGAATGGCGGCGGCCCAGGGGGGCCCGCCGCTGATACCTTTGGTGGACGCCGGCCACATTGCCAATGTGGACCGCCTGCAGCGGGTGGACGAAGCCTTCAAGAACGCCAAGGTCCCGCTTCCCTACCCGGTGTACGTGCAGGAGAGCAATGAGATCAACGCCTACGCCGACGGCACCAAGGTCGTCGTCTACACCGGCCTGCTGGACTTCGTTGACTCCGAAGGGCAGGTCGCCTACGTGCTCGGCCACGAACTGGCCCACAACATCCGTGGCCATATCGCGAAGCAGTACGGAATGCTGCTCGGCCTAGTGGTGGTCAACACGGCGCTCAGTTCCGACTACGAGTACCAGTCGGGCCACGAGCGCGATGTGGAGGCCACCGAGGTGGTGCAAGACGCCACCTTGGCGATGCTGGCGACCTCTTACGGACGCATCCACGAGTACGACGCCGACCGCAACGGGGTGTACATGATGGTGCAGGCGAGCTACGACCCGCACGACGCCATCCGCTTCCAGGAGAAAATGATGCAGCGCTACGGGAGCGGGCAGGCTCTGGGCGGCATCTTCTCCACGCACCCACCCTCGGAGAAGCGCACCGAGCAGATAAGGCACATCGTGGAGGACGAATACGAGCAAGACGCATCCGGTCGCTGGGCCCGCAAAGAGGTGGTCACGCCTCGTCCGCGCCCGCTGAGCGGCGGAGAGCGATGGCGGCGGGGCACTCGCATGGCCCTATGGACCGGGGGGGTATCGTTGCTCGTCGGCGGCATCGAGCAGTTCCAGTACGAGGGCTCCGGCTGGGTGGACCGCCACCAGAGGGACCACAACATACTGGTGGCCACGCGCAACGGCGCCATCATGGGGTTCCTGAGCGGCTATCTGCTCATAGTGGACGTGCCGGGCAGCCGGCCGCCGCAGTTCGACGGGAAGACGCAGCGGGAGCGGCCCGTGGTCATCGCAGGTTTCGATCCCGAGAGCGGCCGCTGGCGGGCGGAGGCCAGCCTGCGGTTCTGAGGCGGACGCCGGACGCGAGGGCTCCGGGCGCGTGGTGCGGACACCTGTGGCGTGGGGTTGCAGCGCACGGTGACATTTCTTGGGAATCGTCTTGCCGGGGCAGCCGACCGGTGATATACTCCGCAAACGAGGTGAGGGCCTCGGTGCACCGCCTGTTCGTTGCTTGCGTGGGAGCATTGCTATTCCTCAGCTCCTGCCAGCGCATCCCCCCCACCAGCGAGCAGGGAACGCAGGGCCCGGGGCCCTCCTCCTTTGAACAGAACCAGGTCGGAGCCACCCCCCCAGAGGCAACGACCACCGAAGGCGAGCGCCCACAGGCGGAGAAGCCTCGCCCGCCGGCACTGAGCGCCAAGCAGACGCGGGAACTGGACCTGAGCATCTGCCAGCAGGCCCTGGACGACGTGCGCGCCGAGATCGCGAACGCCTCGACGAGCGGCGCACAGCGGCAGGCAGCCCTGCTGGCGGCGCTTGACGAGCTCTTTCGGGCGAGCGTTGAACTGGCGGCCTCACTGCCCTCGTTACAGGCCAGGCAGACCATCGAGCGGGCCCTGGCTGCTCTCAAAGACGGCAAGATGGAGGAAGCGGGCGCGGCTGCCGCCGCGCTGCAAGAGGTGCTGCCCGAGTTGACCTGGGGCGAGCCCGTGGCGGAAGCGCAGAAGTCGCTGACCGCAGCCCTAGGAGCGATTGCGGCCCAACGCGCCAGCGAAGCCGAAGCCGCGCTGCGTAACCTCCTCCGCGCCGTGCAGGCCAGGCCGGCAGAGCAGGCTGCCCTGGAGATGCCCAAGTTTGTGGAGGCAGCGAGCGGTGCCCTGCGTCTCGACGCGGGGGATGTGGCAGCGGCCAATGTGGGTCAGGTGGAGCGGCGCTTGCAGGCGCTCGCTACGGAGTGGGGGCTGGCCGAACAGCCTGCCGAGCAGGCCAAGCAGTAGGGTCCGCCTGCTGCGAACTCGCCTACGGAGAGCGGAAAACGCAATACACCTTCTAGGCGCGGGAGCATGATGCGCGCTAAAGAGTTCGTTCATCTGCATTTGCATTCGGAATACAGTCTGCTGGATGGGTGCCTGCGCATCCCCGAGGCGGTGGAGGCGGCCAAAGAGATGGGCATGCCGGCCCTGGCCCTCACCGACCACGGCGCCATGCACGGCGTGGTGCCCTTTCATCAAGCCGCGGTCGAACAGGGCCTCAAGCCGATCATCGGTTGCGAGATCTACCTGGCGCCGCGCTCGATGGAGGAGCGCACCCCCAAGGTTGACGACGATATCTGCCACCTGACCCTTCTGGTCGTCAACCGGGCGGGCTACCACAACCTCATCAAGTTGGTGTCCGAGGCCTGGCTGCGCGGTTTCTATCGCAAGCCGCGGGCCGACCTGGACTGTCTGGCGCGCTACGCTGACGGCCTCATCTGCCTGTCGGGCTGCTTGCAGGGGCCAGTGGCGCAGGCGGTGCTGCGTGACCAGCCGGATAAGGCCGCGCGCGCCGCACAGGACCTCGCCGAGATCTTCAGGGATGGCCGTTTCTATATCGAGTTGATGGATCACGGGCTGGAGGACCAGGCGCGGGCCAACCCGCAACTAGTCGCGCTTGCCAAGCGGCTGAACCTGCCGGTGGTGGCGACGAACGATGTCCACTACCTGCGGCAGGAAGACCACGAGGTGCAGCGCATCCTGCTGTGCGTGCAGACCAAGAAGACAGTGGCCGAAGGCGGCGGCCTGGGATTTGACGTGCCGCTCTTCTACCTGCGTTCGCCGGAGGAAATGTGCCAGGTGTTCGCGGAGTTGCCCGAGGCGCTCAGCAACACCCTGGCCATCGCCGAGAGTTGCGAGACCGACCTGTGGGAGAGCGAGGACCTGATCCTGCCCAACTTCAACCTGCCGGCCGGCGTGGACGAGTCGGAGTACCTGCACAACCTGTGCATGCAGGGGCTGGAGGAGCAAGGCCTGGCCAACGACGAGCAGGCGCGGGCGCGCATGGAATACGAACTCTCGGTGTTGAGTGAAAAGAGGTACTCGGGCTACTTCCTGGTGGTGCACGACTTCGCCCGGTATGCGAAGGAGCGGGGCATTATGGTGGGCGCTCGGGGCTCGGCGGCGGGCAGCCTGGTCGCTTACCTGCTGGGCATAACGCACCTGAATCCTCTGCCTTACGGGTTGCTCTTCGAGCGTTTCCTCAACCCCGAGCGCAAGAGCCCGCCGGACATTGACCTCGACATCCCCGACAACCGGCGCGAGGAGATGATCCGCTACGCCAAGGAGCGCTACGGCGAGGAGAACGTGGCGCAGATAGTGACCTTCGGAACGCTGGCCGCTCGCGCCGCCGTAAGGGACGCGGGCCGCGCGCTGGGCATGTCCTATGCGGAAGTGGACGCCATCGCCAAACTCGTGCCCGCCAACCAGCCCCTGGGCGAAGCGCGTGAGACCGTGCTGGAACTGGCGGATGCCTACCGCCGCGACGAGCGCGTGCGCCGGTTGATAGACACCTCGATCGGGTTGGAGGGCCTCGCCCGGCACGCCTCCACCCACGCCGCCGGGCTCGTCATCACCAACAAGCCGCTTACCGAATACCTGCCGGTCCAGCGCTCCAGCCAGGGCGACACCGTGACCACCCAGTACGACCAGTACGCCCTGGAGCACCTGGGGCTGACCAAGGTGGACATGTTGGGCCTGGCCACGCTCAACACGATCCATCAGGCGCTGGACGAGATCCAGCGGCGGCGGGGCGAGCGGCTCGACCTCTACTCCATCCCTCTGGACGACTCCAAGACCTTTGACATGCTCTGCCGGGCCGAGGCCACGGGGGTCTTCCAACTGGAAAGCCCCGGCATGAGGGAACTCCTTCGCAGCATCGGTCCCCGGTCTTTGGGCGACCTGATGCACATCATCGCGCTCTTCCGTCCGGGCCCCATGGGCCGCCTCGACGTTTTCGTGCAGCGGCGGCAGGGCCAAGAACCGGTGGAGTACTTGCATCCGGCTTTGGAGCCGGTGCTCGCGGAGACCTATGGCATCATGCTCTACCAAGAGCAGGTGATGAGCATCGCCAACATCATCGCCGGCTTCACCATGGGGCAAGCGGAGATGCTGATGAAGGCGATGAGCAAGAAGAGGCCCGAGGTCATGCAGGAAATGCGGGGCCGTTTTATGGAGGGGGCCGCGCGCAACGGGGTGAGGGAGGAAACCGCCTCGCAACTCTACGACCGCATGTCCCACTTCGGCGCCTACGGCTTCAACAAGTCGCACTCGGCAGTGTACGCGCTGGTATCCTACTACACGGCCTACCTGAAGGCTTACTATCCGGCGGAGTACATGGCGGCGCTGATAACCTGCGAGCACGACCGCGAGAAGTCGGCCCAGTACGTGGAGGAGGCGCGCCGCTTGGGGCTGCGGGTGGCCCTGCCGGACCTCAACCGCAGCCAGGAGGGGTTCTCGGTAGAGGATGGCTCCACCATTCGCTTCGGGCTGGGCGCCATCAAAGGCATCGGCAAGAACGTGGTGCAGGGGATCATCGAGGCGCGCGCCGCCGGGCCGTTCGCCGGCATGTTCGATGTCTGCGAGCGCGTTCCGCTCGGGCTGGTCACGCGCTCGACGCTGGAACTGCTGGTGCAGGCGGGCGCCTTTGATTCCTTCGGTACCCGCGCTGCCCATCTGGCGGCGTTGCCGCGCGCGGTGGAATGCGGCAAGCGCACCCACGACCAGGCCGCCAACGGGCAAGCCTCCCTGTTCGGACAGGCGGCGGCGGCGCAGCCGACGGTCGAGGATCTGCCCGAGTTGAGCGCCAAAGAACTGCTCGACTTTGAGAAAGAACTGCTCGGCATCTGCCTCTCGGGCTCGGCGGAATCGCTGTTCCCCGAGGACTGGCGGGAGTTGTGCACGCACTCGGCCGCAGACCTGGGTGCGCTGCGGCAATCCACGCAATGCGCGCTGACCGGGCGAGTGACGCAAGTGCGCTCCCACACCGCGCGCAACAACCAGCCGATGATGTTCTTCACGCTGGAGGACCCCACCGGGCCGGTGGACGTGGTTCTGTTCCCCGACCCGTTCAAACGCTACGGCACGGCAGTGGTCCGCGACCGGCTGGTGGTCGTCGCCGGGCGCTCGCAGCCACCCGAGGAGGGGGAGGGGCGGGGCGGGCGAGCGGCGATGCCCAAACTGATTGCGGACCGCGTGCTCCCCTATGAGCAAGCGAAGGCGGACAGATCCTACATGCCCAGGAAGAACGGAGATTCTTCTCAGCGCACTGTAACCTCCAGGGGGCATCTGCAGATCGTTACCTCGGCAGTCGCGCTCCACGAGGGGTTGCTGCTCGACTTGCGGGACGCCCTGGAGACCTGTCCCGGCAAGACACCGGTGGTGCTGCGAGTCAGGTTCGGGGACGGTCGGGAGCGGCGGATCTCTCTGGGAGCGGGCTGCCGCGTGGCCTGTAGCGAGGAGTTGCAGCAGCAGCTGGCTGGGTTGTTCGGCGAGAACGCCGTAGCGCTGGCCGGCCAATAACCGCAATACAAGGAGTGATTGTCATGGCGCCGAGGAAGATACTGCTCCAGGAAAGAGACCTGCCGACGCATTGGTACAACATCACCCCGGACCTGCCGAGGCCACTCGATCCGCCGCTCAATCCGGCCACCAAGCAGCCCATTGGCCCCGAGGCCTTGGCCCCCATCTTCCCGATGGAACTCATCAAGCAGGAGGTCAGCGCGGAGCGCTTGATCGAGATTCCGGACGAGGTACGGGAGAAGTATCTGCTCTATCGGCCGACGCCGCTGCAGCGCGCGCTAGCCTTGGAGAAGGCTCTCGACACCCCGGCGCACATCTACTACAAGAACGAGAGCGTCAGCCCCCCCGGCAGCCACAAGCCCAATACGGCCATCGCGCAGGCCTACTACAACAAGATGCAGGGCGTGAAGCGCATCGCCACCGAGACCGGCGCGGGGCAGTGGGGCAGCGCCCTCGCCATGGCCTGCAACATGTTCGGGCTCGAGTGCACGGTCTATATGGTGAAAGTGTCCTACCACCAGAAGCCCTACCGGCGTTCGCTGATGGAAATCTGGGGCGCTAAGGTGTTCTCCAGCCCCACGGACCTCACCAACGCGGGGCGCGCGGTCTTGAAGGAGCACCCCGATTCGCTCGGCTCCCTGGGCATCGCCATCAGCGAGGCCATTGAGGACGCCGCCACCCACGACGACACCAAGTACTCTCTCGGCAGCGTACTCAACCACGTCCTGCTGCACCAAACCATCGTGGGCCAGGAAACCAAGAAGCAGATGGAGATGGCGGGGGAGTATCCGGATGTGGTGATCGGCTGTGTCGGGGGCGGGAGCAATTTCGGCGGCTTCTCCTTCCCCTTCATCGCGGACCGCTTGACCAAGGGCGCCAAGGTGCGCGCGGTTGCGGTAGAGCCGGAGGCCTGCCCCACCTTGACCAAGGGCAAGTACGTCTACGACTTCGGCGACACTGCCCAGCAGACGCCGTTGCTCAAGATGTACACTTTGGGTCACGATTTCGTGCCGCCGGGAATCCACGCCGGCGGCTTGCGTTATCATGGGGACGCCCCCTTGCTTTGCTCTTTGTATGATCAGGGGATCGTGGAGGCCGTTGCCTGCCATCAGAATCCGGTGTTCGAGGCGGCCATGCTCTTCGCTCGCACGGAGGGCATCATCCCCGCCCCGGAGACGGCGCACGCTATCCGCGTGGTCGTGGACGAGGCGCTGCAGGCGAAGAAGGCCGGCGAGAAGCGCGTCATTGCTTTCAACTTCAGCGGCCACGGCCACTTTGACCTTGCTGCCTACGACGCGTATCTGGCGGGGCAATTGGAGGACTACGAGTACCCCAAAGAGGAGATCGAGCGGTCCTTGGCCAAGGTGCCCAAGGTCTAACCCCGGGCTTCCGGATAGCCACCGATTCGCCCTCGGCCCCGCCGAGGGCGAATTCATTGGCGGAGCAGGGCCCGGGCGGTCCAGGCGAGTGACTAACGGCTCGCGTCTCGCCCACTCGTGCCTTTTGGCGGCAGGCACCTGGTTTCGTATATTGACCTGGGATGCCAACGGCCCCTGTGAGCCAGAGCGCGAAGGGAAGTGCCACTTATGCGTTCTCTTGATTCGCGAAAGCAAAAGGTGTCGGCGATAGCGCGCGACCTTCGCCGCGCGACGTTGTCCATCGCCCAAGAGGTACAGGAGAGGGCATCGGCTATCGTGGCGGCCGTGCGCCAGGAGGGCGACGCCGCCCTTCTGCGCTGCGTGCGGCAGTTCGATTGCCCCCTGGTGACCAAGCGGAACCTGTGGGTGAGCGAGCGAGAGCTGCGGCAGGCCGAGGGCAAACTGGCGCGGCGCTTCCGCGAGGCGCTGATGCTGGCGATCGAGCGCGTGCGCGCGTACCACCAGGCGGAGCGGCCGCGTTCCTGGTTTGCCAACGATCAGTTCGGCAGCCTCATGGGTCAGCAGATAGCGCCGCTGCGTAGGGTCGCTTGCCCGATCCCGGGCCGGCTGGCGCCGGCGCCCTCGAGTGTGGTGATGACCGTGATTCCGGCCAAGGTGGCCGGGGTGGACGAGGTGTACCTCTTCAGCGCACCGCACCCGAAGACGGGTGCGATCCGCGCGGAGATTCTCTTCGCGGCGAAGGCATGTGGCGCTGCCGGCGTCTTGCGCGCGGGGGGGGCGCACGCCGTCGCGGCCTTCGCTTACGGTACTCAGTCCGTGCCCAAGGCGGACAAGATAGCCGGGCCCGGGCATCCCTATGTGGTGGCGGCGATGCGCCTGGTGTTCGGCGATGTGGGCATCTCCTCGCTGCCTGGGCCGAGCGAGGTTGCGATCCTCGCGGACGACACCGCGCTGCCGTACGCGGCTTGGCTGGCGGCCGATCTGCTCGCGCAGGCCGAGCACGGGCCCGAATCGCCTGCAATCCTGATATCCCCGAGCGACGCCCTGCTGACCGCGGTGCGCAAGCAGGTGGGGCAGCAACTGAAGCAACTGACGCGGCGAGGCTACGCCGGCGAGAGCCTGGAGAAGTTCGGGGCGCTGGTGCGCGTGCGCAAGGTGGAGGAGGGTGTTGACCTGCTCAACGCCTTCGCCCCCGAGCACGCGCAGATAGTTACGGAGGACGGACTGGCCACCGCCTCACAGGTGCGCGCCGCCGGAGCCGTGTTTGTGGGACCGTATTCCGCGGTGGCTTATGGTGACTACCTCGCCGGCCCCAGCCACGTGCTGCCTACCGCCGGCAGCGGGAGATTCTTTGGGCCGCTGAGCGTTAACGATTTCGTCAAGCGCACCGGCTTGGTGGCCCTGAGCCGCGAGGCGGGGTCGGCCTTGAGCCGGCCCGCAGCCGCGCTAGCGCGCTCCGAGGGGCTCGGCGGGCACGCTGCGGCCGTTGAGTTTCGGGCCTCGGACGCCAAAGCCGGCGGCTAACCCGCTCCCTTTGACGCGAAGGTCCGCAATGTGCGAAAATGGTGGCTCCAGGAGGTCGGTTCAGTGAAAAAGGGCATTCATCCCGAGCACATAAAGGCGACCGTGATTTGCGCCTGCGGCAATACCTTCGAGACCCGCTCTACGGTCCCGCAGATCAAGGTGGAAGTTTGCTCCCAGTGCCACCCCTTCTACACCGGCAAGCAGAAGCTTGTGGACACTGAAGGCCGCGTGGAGCGGTTCCGGCGGCGCGCCGCTAAGGCCAAAGCGGCTCCCGAGGCCGAAGCGGACGCTGCTCCCGAGTCCTAGCCCGTTCCCCGATGTCGGAGGGCTCCGCGCATCACCCCGCCCCGTCCCCCTACGGGGGGCAGGCGGTGATCGAGGGAGTGATGATGCGAGGCCGCGAGACGTGCGCCGTGGCAGTCCGGAAGGAGTCGGGCGAGATCGTCATCACCGTTCGGCCGGTTGATTCGCTTGCGACGCGCTACCCGTCGCTGAACAAGCCTGTCCTCCGTGGGGTCGTCGCTCTCTATGACACGCTCCGGCTGGGCATCTGGGCGATCCAGTGGTCCGCCAATGCCCTGCTTGACAAGCCGACCTCGCCCTGGACCTCCATCACCGCCGCCTTGCTGGCGTTGCTCCTCTTCCTCTTCATCCCCGAGCGCCTCGCGGCGGGAACCAAGCACTGGCTCGACATCCAGGCCTCATGGCAAGTGAGCACTATCGAGGGGTTGATCCGCTTCGCCATCTTCGGGCTCTACTTTCTCGCCGTCTCCCGGCTGAAGGACGTGCGGCGCATCTTCCGCTACCACGGCGCGGAGCACCGCACCATCAACGCCTTCGAGGCGGGAGTGCCGCTGGAGGTTGAGCGCGTGCAGCAGTTCAGTTCCATTCACGAGCGCTGCGGCACCAACTTCATTGTAGTGGTGCTGCTGGTGACCTTGGTGGTGTTCGCGGCGCTGCCCTGGGGTCACTTCGTTGGCAGGATACTGCTGCGCTTGCTGCTGCTGCCGATCATCGGCGGCATCTCCTACGAAGTGATCAAAGCGGCGGCGCGCCGGCCCGACCTGGGAGTGTTGCGCTGGATGGTGGTGCCCGGCTTGTGGTTACAGCGCCTCACCACGGGCGCGCCCGATGACGGGCAGGTGGAGGTCGCCATCCGCTCGTTCAACGAGGTGCGGCGCGCGGAAGCGGAACAAGCCGCCGTCGGGAGCGAAAGCGCAGCGGAGCAAGCCGGCGCCGCTGGGTAACCTGGTGGTCGAGAAGCGAAATGTTGCACCAGTTCATCGAGCAACTAGAGAAGGCGCGCAAGGAACTCGGAGAACTCGAGGGGCGCCTGGCTGACCCGGCGGTCACCGGGGGCCTGCCCCGTTACCGCGAACTGGCGCGGCGGCGGGCGGAACTGAGCGAACTGCTCGGGTTGTACGACCGCTACCAGCAAGCCGAGCGCCAAGTGCGCACCACCGAAGAGATGCTGCGGCAGGGCGACCTCGACGAAGCGACCGCGGAGATGGCGCGCGGCGAACTCGAGGAACTTCACGGAGAAGTGGGGTCGCTGGCGAGCGAGTTGCGGCGCCGCCTGCTTCCCAGAGACCCCAACTGGGACCGTAACGCCATCGTTGAGATCCGCGCCGGCACGGGCGGCGAGGAGGCGGCCCTTTTTGCCGCCGACCTCTGTCGGATGTACACGCGCTTCGCCGAACGCAAGGGCTGGAAACTGCAAGCGCTCGACGCCAGCCCGACCGGCCTCGGCGGCTACAAGGAAGTCACGCTGGCCGTGGAGGGGAAGGGCGCCTACGGGTTGCTCTCCTTCGAGAGCGGCGTGCATCGCGTCCAACGCGTGCCGGTCACCGAGGCCAGCGGCCGCATGCACACCTCCGCCGCTTCCGTTGCGGTGCTGGCGGAGGCGGAGGAAGTTGACGTCAAGATAGAGGCCAACGACCTGCGCACAGACACCTTCCGCGCGGGCGGCCCGGGCGGGCAGCACATGCAGAAGAACGAGACCGGCGTGCGCATTACGCACGTGCCCACGGGCCTGGTGGCGCAGTGCAGCGACGAGCGCAGCCAACTGCAGAACAAGGTGAAGGCCATGCGCTGGCTGCGCGCCCGCTTGCTCGAGCAGAAAATGGCGGAGCAGGAGCAGGAGATCGCGGCCACTCGACGGGCGCAAATCAAGACCGGTGACCGCTCGGAGAAGATCCGCACCTACAATTTCCCGCAGAACCGCGTCACCGACCACCGCATCAACTACACCACCCACAACCTCGAGCAGATCCTCGATGGTGAGTTGGAGGACCTGCTGCAGCACCTGCAGCAGGCGGACGAGGAGCAGCGCATCGCGCAGATGCTCTCCTCGTCGCCGGCCTAAGCCCGCCCATCCGCGTAGGAGCGCCATGCCTGGCGCGATCTATCGGGGCCGAGCGCGGGTTGCCGTTGAACCGCCGCCGCCTCCTCGCTAGACTTGACCCCACGCTGTCCCCAGTCAACGAGGAAGGGGTGCGGTTGAGAAATGGCCCACACGCTTTACGAGAAGGCGCTGCACTGCGAAGCGGTAATGGACGAGCGGCACAACTACGAGGGGCAGGTCAGAACCCACGTGCTCCTGCCTCCCGTCGGGCTGCCCGACTACTCCACCGGCAACCACGAAGACGACGCCATTTCCACCGGCACCTACCTAGGCGTCCTGTCCTTCCGCTGGGCCGTCACTAAGGATGCTGCGACCAGGCGACGCGCGCGGCAGACGGCGCGGGCGCTGCGCGAACTGCAGCGCATCACCGGCAGCGACGGCGCCTTCGCTTGCGGCTTCAAGCGCGGCCGGGGCCCCAGTTGGGATGAGCAGTTCTTCTACTATCCGGGCGAGTGGCACCAAGCGGGCGAGTACCGCTGGGTGGGTGACGCCATGACTGACTCCCTCGCCGGCATCATCTTCGGATATGCGCTCTACTACGATCTGGTCGCGGATGCGAAGGAAAAAGCGCAAGTGGCCAAGGACGTTGACCTCATCATGGGGAAGATCGTGGACGCCAACATGCGCATCGTGGATGCAGACGGGCGCATGACCATGTGGGGCAACATGTGTCCGGTCATCCTTGAGGAAGACCTGAACGCGCTGGAGCCGTTGAGTTTCCTCCGCAGCGCCTACCACATCACCAAGAAGCGCCGCTTCCCGCAGGAGTACCACCGCTTGATCCGGGACTTTGGCTATCACGAGAGGGCGGGGCGCGCCAATGCGAACAAGGAGCCAGGCGAGTCGCCGTGGGACTGGAACCTGGCGATGTCCATCCTTTACCCGCTGCTGAAGTATGAGACCGACTCAAGCCTGCTCGCCTACTACCGCCGGTCGTTGGAGATCCAGTGGCGCGGGGTGCGGCGCGAGCACCTGCGTGACCCCTTCTTCAACTGGGCATACAAGGCCTATCGCCCGGAGGCGCCCATCCCGAAGGAGTCCTGGCAGTGGCTGCGTGACTATGAACCTGGGGACCCGGAACACCCGGGCTCACCCAGCCCGTTTACGCCGCCGCTGGTGGACAGGAAGCAGCGCTTCGAGTTGGAGGTGGGCGGCAAGGTGCAGGTGATCGAGGCGGCGGTCGAGGGGGCGCCCACCCCGTATCTGCGCGCGTACTGGATGGGCCGCTACCACGGGTTCATACCTGCCGACGCCTAGCGCGCGCCAGCCCACGGCTCGCCGCTGCGAACTGGGGGCCCTCCTGAGGCGGGTGAACAAGAATGCCGCTCCTACAGGACAGCGGGTGAGGCAGGCGCCTCGCCCCTGCGCAGCGGCCCCTGGCGGCGCCGCGGAAGTAGGGGCGGGCCATACATCCCCACGACCGCCTTGAAAGACACCGTCTGCGGCGCTACAGTGCCGCCCGTCGGCCGCAATCATCCGCACTACGAGGTGACAAGATGGCTCTCAGTCTGTACGAGAAGGCGCTGCTGTGCGAGGCGGTAATGGAGGAACGGCACGGGTACCAGGGACAGGTGCGCAATCACGTCATCCTGCCGCCCGCCGGGCTGCCCGACTTCTCCACCGGCAACCACGAGGACGATGCGATCTCGACAGGAACTTATCTGGGGACCGAATCCTTCCGCTGGGCGGTCACGCGTGAGCCCAAGGCAAAGCAACGCGCGCAAGAGGCCGCGCGCGCCCTGCGGAAGTTGCAGCAGGTAACGGGGGTCAGAGGCTGCTTCGCGCGCGGGTTCAAGCGCGCCGACAAGCCGACCTGGGACGAGCAGGTCTTCTTCTTCCCGCGCGAGTGGCACCAGGCCGGCAACTATCGCTGGGTGGGCGATCCGAGCACCGACTCGCTGGTCGGGCTGATGTTCGGCTACGAACTGTACTACGACCTCGTCGCCGACGCGAAGGAGAAGAAGGAAGTGGCGAAGGACGTCGAGGGCTTCATGGGCCGCATCGTGGAGAAGGGGATGCGCATCGTGGACGTGGACGGCCGCTTGACGCTGTGGGGGAACATGAACCCCTACATACTGGAGGAGAATCTGAACGCGCTGGAGGCGCTCAGCCACCTCCGGGGCGCCTATCACATGACCAAGAACCGCCTCTTCCTACGGGAGTATCGTCGGCTGATCGAGAAGTGGGACTACCATAAGAAGGCGGCCCTGGCGAACGCGCAGGCCTCTCCGGTGCCCTCGCCCTGGGACTGGAATCTGGCCACGTGCCCTCTCTACCTCTTACTGCAATACGAGAAGGACGAGAGCCTGCTCCGCCACTACTACCGCGCGTTAGAGGTGCAGTGGAAGGGCGTGCAGGCGGCTGGGCGCGACGATCCCTTCTACAACTGGGCCTACAAGGCGCTGCGCCCGCGCGCTCCCATTCGCAAGCAGACCTGGGACTGGCTGCACGCCTTTGAGATCGGCGAGCCGGAGCATCCCGGTTCACCGACGCCGAGCGCTCCTAAGCCCATCGCGCACAGGCGCAAGTTCGAGGTGGTCATTGACGGCCGGCCGCGGGTGATTGAAGGTGTGGTCGAGGGCGCGCCAACGGGGTACTTGCGCGCGTACTGGATGGGCCGCTATCACGGCTTCATCCCGCCGGAGGCGTAGGCGTGAGTCGTTCTCCCGCCGTGTTGTGAGGCGAGGCCTTGAGCGCCGACGTGACAATAGAGATCAGCCCGCACGCCCGCGTCAGAATGGCTGATCGGGGAGCCTCGGAGGAGGACGTCATCACCGCGATACGCCAAGGAGAGCCCGAGGCCTGCCGCAAGGGCCGCGTGATGTTTCGCAAGAACTTCCCGCTCAATGCCCTGTGGCGTGGGAAGTGGTGCGCGGTCAAGCAGGTGGCGCCTATTGTGGTTCTGGAGCGCGGCGAATGCACGGTGGTCACGGTCCATGTATACTACTTCTGAGGAAGTGAGCGAGCCGTGAAGATAACCTACGACCCCTCGGTGGACGCGCTCTACATTCGGTTTGTCGAGGAGCCGACCGAGTGTCAGGTTATCCGGCTCAACGACCAGGTTGCCGTTGACATTGGGCCCGGGGAGCGGGTGGTGGGGATCGAGGTTCTCGATGCCAGCGAGGTCATCCCCGGCCTGAGGGACAAGCAGATCCATCTGGAGAACTTAGTCGCAGCGCGGTAGGTCGTCTGACCCCGGCGTACCCGCTCTGGCTTGTGGCGCGGAGCACCGAGGGAGGCAGCCATTCGCCTCGTGCGTGATTCGGTGTGGCTGTTCTGCGTCCGCCTGTAAGGAGTTTGTGCAGCATCCGCTCGCGCATGTCGGTAGCGTCGCGGTTTACCCGCGACGGCAAACCACCGAACCGAGAATCATGAGGTGAGAGAATGGCTCTGACTCTTTACCAGAAGGCGATACTGTGCGAGGCCCTGGTCCAGGGGAGGCACTACTACGAGGGGCAGGTTAGGCAGCAGGTCATCCTGCCGCCGGCGGGGCTGCCGGACTACTCCACCGGCAACCACGAGAGCGATGCCCTGGCCACCGGGATGTATCTAGAGGCTCTCTCCTTCCGCTGGGCCGCGACCAAGGATCCGCGGGCCAAGCGCCAAGCGAAAGCGGTGGCGCGGGCGCTGCGCAAACTGCAGCGCCTCACCGGTAGCAAGGGCTGCTTCGCGCGCGGCTTCAAGCGCGCCGACGGCCCTACTTGGGACGAGCAGTTCTTCTTCTTCCCGCGTGAGTGGTATCAGGCCGGGAAGTATCGCTGGGTCGGGGACCCCAGCACCGATTCCCTCGTGGGCCTAATGTCCGGCTACGAGCAGTACCACGACCTGGTCGCCGACGCCAAGGAGAAGGCCGAGGTCGCCAAGGACGTGGACCTCATCATGGGCCACGTCGTGGACAACGGCATGCGCGTGCTCGATGTGGACGGGCGCATGACGCTGTGGGGCAACATGAACCCCTACATTCTCGAGGAGAACCTGAACGCGCTTCAGGCCCTCAGCCACCTGCGCGCCGCCCATCACATCACCAAAAAGCGGCGCTACCTGGACGAGTATCACCGCCTGATTGACGGGTGGGACTACCATAAGAGGGCCGCGCTGGCCAATGCGCAGGACGACCCGCCGCCCGCGGTTCACGACTGGAATCTGGCGGTCTCGCCCCTCTACTCGCTCCTCCGTTACGAGGCCGACGGGGACTTGCTGCGCTACTACTATCGCGCTCTGGAGGTGCAGTGGAAGCGCACCTACGCGAACGGCCCCAACGACGCCTTCTTCAACGTGGTCTACAAGGCGCTCCATCCGCGGGCGCCCATGCGGGCGGAGGCCTGGCAGTGGCTGGAGACGACGGACCTAGGGGCGCGGGAGTTCCCGGCCAAGGTCACGGCGGACGCCCTCAAGCCGCCGGTGCAGGAGCGCAAGTTCGAACTTGTGGTCAACGGCAAGCGCAAGGTCATCGAGGCGGTATCCGAGGTAGTGCCGCGAGCCTTTCTGCGCGCCTACTGGTCCGGCCGCTACTTCGGCTTCATCTCGCCGGAGGCCTGAGCGCTGGCCCGAACCTTTCCATCCTGGCGGTAGCGTCGTGGTGCACCCACGACGCGGATGTGTTGCCAACGCCCGGTAGCGTCGCGGTTTACCCACGACGCGGCTGCCGCGACCTAACCTGCGGGCCCGGGCCCTGTGAGGTGGCGGGATGCCCATGACTCTCTATGAGAAGGCTATGTTGTGCGAGGCGATGCTCGAGGAGCGTCATACCTACCAGGGGCAGATTCGAGCCCTAGTGGTGTTGCCGCCGATCGGTTTGCCGGACTACTCCACCGGCAACCACGAAAGCGACGCGCTCTCGACCGGGATGTATCTCGCGACTCAGGCCTTCCGTTGGGCAGCGACGAGGGATCCCAAGGCGAAGGAGCGCGCTCGCACGGCCGCTCGCGCGCTGCGCATGCTCCAGCGCGTCACGCGCACGGACGGCTGCTTTGCGCGCGGCTTCAAGCGTGGCAACGGGGCCACCTGGGACGAGCAGGCCTTCTTCTTTCCGCGCGAGTGGCATCAGGCGGGCGAATACCGCTGGTTGGGCGACCCGAGCACGGATTCTCTCGTCGGCCTGATGTTCGGCTACGAACTCTACTGCGACCTGGTGGCCGACGCGAAGGAGAAGCGCCAGATAGCCAAGGACGTGGACCTCGTCATGCGCCGCATCGTGGACCAGGGCATGCGCATCGTGGACGTGGACGGGCGCATGACCCTTTGGGGCAACATGTCGCCGCTAGTACTAGAAGAGAATCTCAACGCCTTGCAGGCCCTGAGCCATCTGCGCGGCGCTTACCAGATCACCAAGAAGCGAGGCTACCTGAGGGAGTACCAGCGTCTGATCCAAGAGTGGGGCTACCACAAGATCGCCGCGCGCGCCAACACGGAGACGAACCCCGAGCCGTCCGAGTGGGACTACAACCTCGCCATGTGCCCTCTGTACACTCTCCTCTGCTACGAGACGGATCCCGGGCTCCTTCGCTACTACTATCGGGCGCTGCAGGCCCAGTGGCGAGGCTCGCGCGCCAGGCATATGCACGACGCGCTCTTCAACTGGACCTACAAGGCCTTTCACCCCAGGGCGCCCATTGCGGAGGAGACTTGGGAGTGGCTGCATTCATTCGAGGTCAGTGACTTCGACTACACGCTGGCGCGTCGGCCGGCCACGCGCGAGCGGGCGAAGAGGCCGTACCTGCACGAAGTGCCCAAGTACAGTTCCTCGGTTCAGGCCTTTCCTGCGTCGCTCCTGGGGCTTCCGGGCAAGGAGCGGATGGTGGAGGTCGTGTTGGAGGGCGTGCCTAGGTACTTCCTGCGCGCCTACTGGTCGGGCCGCTACTTCGGTTTCATCCCGCCGGAGGCCTGAGCGCCGGCCCGAACCTCTCCATCCCTCGGTAGCGTGGCGGTTTGGCGCGGCGCACACAGGCTTTTGGCCTGCTCTATCGTTCTTTGCGGTTGCAGGTAGAGAACTGCGCGTCTGCCGCAGAAGGCCGACCATCCGCGCAGGAGTTACGGTAAGCACCCCGCAAAACCGGCAAATGCTTTCGAAAGAGCTCAGCAGATTGTACAAGAAATCCTAAAGTATTCTAGAAAGAGTTGCAGTAAACTGTACGAACAATGCAGCAGACGTTCTTGAAACCGTCTTCCCCAATTCTGCAAAAATGCTAAAGTATTTTAGGAAAAGTTGCAGTAAATTGTACGAAGAGTGTAGCGAATGTTTTCGAAAGGGTTGACCGAATCCTACGAAAAATGCTGAAATACTTTCGGGAAAGTTGCAGTGAATGGTGGGCGAGTGCTTTTGGGGAACCTCGCCCTGAATCGTTCCAGAGAATGCCGAACGGCGCTGGAGTAGACTGCGGCAGAAAGAGAAGGGAGAGCGCAGTTGTCACCAAGAATGCGGGAGTCTGCTGAGCAGGGGGGGAAACGCGGCCGAGCCCCCGCCCGTAGCAGCCTGGTGAGGGTCACCCGGCGTCGCGCGAAGCCGGGCCACGGTAGACCACCCGGAAAGGGAGGCTCCTCCGGGATTGGCCTTTTCTCACGAGCCAGAGAGGCACTCCTGGGGCTCTTCCTGCTGAACCCTGATCGCGGGTTCTACATGTCGGAGGCCGCAGCCCGGGTGGGTGTGGCTCCCACGGTCGCCTCCTATCATCTCGGCGCTCTGGCGGCGATGGGCGTACTGGAGCGCAGGAAGCACGGCCGAGAAGTGGTGTACCGGGCCAACACCTCCTGCCCCATATTGCCCGAGTTGCGGTCCATTATGATCAAGACCGTGGGGCTTGTCGACAGGGTGCGCGAGGCCCTCGCGGCACTCGAAGGCATTCGGGTCGCCTTCATATATGGTTCTTTCGCGGAGGGCACACCGCGGCCTGACAGTGACATTGATCTCTTTGTGGTGGGCGAAGCTGGCCTGCGCGACCTGGTGCCAGTGTTGGGCCCTTTGGAGGAGGCACTGGCGCGACAGATCAGCCCCGTGGTGATGGGCAGCGAGGAGTTCAGTGGGCGCCTGGCTAACCGAGACCATTTCGTGGACGCGGTCTGGAAGGGGCCGAAGTTGATGGTGCGGGGTGAGGAAGGTGACCTTGAGCGCGTTGGTAGCAGAAGGAAGACTGGCCGAGCAGCCGGCAAGCGCACGGGAGATCGCGGGGCTGTTAGGGAAGGCAACGGAGCGCATCCAAGACGCCAAGGTTGACCAGTCGGCAGAGTGGCGGTTCGCTGCGGCCTGGGACGCGGCGCGCTTGCTCTGTACGGTGGCGCTGCGCGCGGCCGGCTGCAGAGCCGTGGGCCGGGAGGGCCAGCATCAGGTGGTGGTGGAAGCGTTGCCCCTCATAATGGGCGCCGCGCAGATCGACCGTTCCCGCTACTACCATCGGTGCCGGCGACGACGCGGCGATGTGGTCTACGATGCGATCCCGGCTGCCACGGAGAGGGAAGTTGAGGAATTGGTGGGTGACCTCGGGCAGTTCAAGCGGCAGGTCATAGGCTGGTTGCGGCAAGACCATCCAGAGCTGATGAAGGCCTAGACAATCGACCGCGTGCTGAATGGCCCCCGCGACCTACGGTGCCGTGTGGACGCCCCAGGCCTCGTACATCACGATCTCTTTGAGTTCCTTGCGGCTCTTGGGGCGCGCCTCGTCCGCCGGGTAGCCCAGCGGCATCAACTGCACTACCCGCGAGTCCGCCGGCACGTTGAGGACCGCCTTCGCCTCGGCCTCGTCGAAGGCGCCCACCCAGCACGTCCCCAAGCCTTCCGCCGTCGCCTGCAGGGCGAGGTGCTCCAAAGCAATGGCAACGTCAATCGCGTGCATGGACTGGCCGCAGGTCATCACGTGGTCAGGGCCCTCCGCGCACGCCGCGATCACCACCGGCGCCTGGCCCACGAACGCCTGTCCCTTGGCCGCGCGCATCAGGGCCTGCCGCCTAGCGTGGTCCTGCACGATGATGAAACGCCAATCCTGCCTGTTGCCCGCCGAGGGCGCGAGGCGGGCCGCCTCCATGATCCGCTCCAGTTTCTCGGGCTCAACCGGACGGTCCTGATACGCGCGCACGCTGTACCGCTTCTGAATAGCCTCCAACACTGGCATGGCTGAGACCTCCCATCAGATGCTGACGCTGGCAGCCCCGATTATAGCAGCACCTCGCGGCCACGGCAGCCGTCTCGTCACGCTTGACCTTTGCCCATGGCCAGCCCACAATGCCGCGCAATCGAGGGCCGGCCGGCGGAGGGCTCCCGAACCCCAGACAGCAAGGAAGGAATGAGCCGTGTTCAAGAACCTCAGTCCAGGAGCAATCGGATATGGCAAGCCGTTCTTTGAGGCGCTGGCGCCGGCGCGCGCCGCGGGCTTCGAAGGGATAGACGTTGACGCCCGGCAACTGCTTGACCCGGCGTTCCGGGACAAGGTGGTGGAGGCTTTGGAGCGCGCGGACATGGTCCTGGGCGGCTGGGGGCTGCCGGCGCCTTTCTTCGATGAGCAGGCGGCCTATGAGGAGGCACTTGAGCGGCTGCTGCCGGTCACCGCGGCCGCAGCCTCCATCGCCTACACGCGCGCCGCAACCTGGATTCCCTCTTGGTCCGACGAAAGGCCTTACGCCGAGAACGCCGCCTTCCTGATGAAGCGCGTGCGTCCGGCGGCGGAGATTCTCGCGGACAACGGCTGCTGGCTTGGCCTGGAGTTCCTCGGGCCCAAGACCTCGCGTGCGGGCCACAAGTACGAGTTCATTCATACCATGGAGCAGATGCTAGAACTCTGCGATGCCGTGGGCACCGGAAATGTCGGCCTCTTGCTCGACGCCTGGCATTGGTACACCTCCGGCGGCACCGTGGAACAGTTGGAGACGCTCAGAGACGAGCAAGTCGTCTACGTCCACATCAACGACGCGCCCGCCGGCATTCCCATAGAGGAGCAGGTGGACAATGTGCGCCGCCTGCCCGGCGAAACGGGAGTCATAGACTTAGTCGGCTTCCTGCGGGCGCTGGAGAAGATTGGCTACACCGGCCCGGTCGCTCCCGAGCCCTTCAGCAAGGAGTTGCAGGCCCTACCGGAAGAGGAAAGGCTGACCACGGCGGGCGCCGCGCTGCTCAAGGTGTGGCAAGCGGCTTTCTAGGGTCGGGCCGGGATTCGTGGGCGAAAGGCGGTGCTAGGGCAGTGAGCGCATTCTTGGGCGCGGCGGGCGTGTTTGCCTTGGCCGCGGTGGGTCAGGTTCAGCCTCCTTACCAAGTGGTGGTTCGCGATGCGGGGGCGGGCGGCTATCAGGCTTTCCCCGATATCTGCCGCCTGAGCAACGGAGAACTGCTGTGCGTGTTCTACGCCGGGTATGGCCACGTATCGCTGCCCAACGAGAGCCTGCCCCGCGGCGCTCGCATCTGCGCGGTTCGCTCGTCGGATGAGGGTCGCACCTGGAGCGACCCCACCGTCGTCGTGGACACTCCGCTCGACGACCGGGACCCCTCTGTCACGCAACTCTCCGACGGCCGGCTGCTCTGCAACTTCTTCACCTATACCGAGGCGGCGGGATTCCATGTCGCTGTGGTGGAGTCCAACGACCTGGGCAAAACCTGGTCCGAGCCTCACTTCCCTGAGGTCACTCAACAAGGCAACTTCGCCTGCTCCGCGCCCATCACGGAACTGCCCTCGGGCGAGTTGCTCCTGCCCGTCTACTACGAGATTCCCTCCAGCGCCAAGGCGGGCCTGCTCCGGTCCTTCGACGGGGGCCGCACCTGGCCCGAACTGACCATCATTGACACCACCAGCACCCACCGGCACGACGCCGAGCCCCACATCATCCGCCTGCCCGACGGCAGGCTGTTCACGGCGCTCCGGCCTTGCATGTGCCTGGCCTTCTCCTCCGACCAGGGCCACACCTGGACGGTGCGGGAGGCGGGCTTTCCGGGCCATTGTCCCCACGCCTTGGTCCACTCCTCCGGCCTTCTGCTTCTGGCCCACCGCCTGCCTGAAACCAGCCTGCACCTCAGCGCGGACCTGGGGCAGACTTGGCAGGGCCCGTTCGTGCTGGACCACGTGGGCGGGGCCTATCCGAGCATGGTCGAGTTGCGGGACGGCGTGGTGCTCTGCGTCTACTACGAGGAGGGGCCCGGGTCTGCCATTCGGGCGGTCAGGTTCAAACCGCGCCCGGATGGGATAGACTTGGTACCGTAACCTATGAGGGCGAACTTTTGTGCTGGCCGGCCGTCAATATGGTTGCGCGCGGCCTGCCAGCCCAAAAGGAAAGCAGGTGCAGATGCCCGGCGACGATGGGACACTAGTTCGGCAGGCGCAAGGCGGTGACCGCCGAGCATTTGAAGAACTGGTGGAGAGGTACCAAGGACAGATCTACCGCTACGTTCTGCGCTCCGTGTTGGACGCCACGGCCGCTGAGGACCTAACGCAGGACACCTTTGTCCGGGCCTACGCCAGCCTCAAGGCGTTCCGCGCCGCCTGTTCCTTCAAGACCTGGCTCTACCGCATCGCCAGAAACCTGTGCATTGACTACCAGCGAAGCGGCGAGGGCGGGCGAAGGCGACTGATGCCGCTTACCGCTGTTGTTGACCATCCCGCGCAAGGCGCCTCCGCCGATCCGCTCGGCCGCTCGAGCCAACAGGAACTCGCCGAGCAGGTGGAACTAGCCATAGCGGCGCTTCCCGAAAGGTTTCGCGCCATTCTGGTGCTGTGCGACCTGGAGGGCCTCTCCTACCAGGAGGCCGCGGAGGTCGAGCACTGCCCTGTGGGCACGGTCAAGTCACGCCTTTTCACGGCCCGCCGGGCTCTGCGCCGGCTGCTGGAACCATACGTAGCGCAGGGGACGGCGCTGGCGACTGCTGCGACAGGAGGTGGAGCGGATGCGTTGTGGGAAAGCCCGTAAGATGCTTCTCGAGTATACGGACAGCCGGCTGCCTCGGCCTCAGTCGCGGGCGGTGGGGGAGCACCTCGGGGCCTGCCCGGAGTGCGCTCTGGCCGCGGAGGACCTCGTGCAGGCGCGCCGCCTGAGCAGCCTGGCTCTGCACCCCGAGCCGCGGCCCGGCCTCACGGCGCGGGTGATGGCGAGGATCGAGAGCGGCTCGGTTGCGGCGCCTTCGCGGAGGCTCAGTTGGCGGTTCGCCCTGAGCGCGGCGGGTGTGGTCGCCATGCTCATTGTGGGCGGCCTCATCGGCTACTTCCATTCCCAGCCTGCTGCTCCCTCGAGAAACGACCTGGCGGCGTTCGCGGGCTTCTGCGTCTCCAACCACTCCGCGCTGCCCGAGGGTGAGGCGCTGGTGGGCGCGGACGAGAGTTTCATGCCGGCGGCTTATGAGGACCAGAGGGCTCCTTAGGCTCCTAGCACTGGCCGCCGCCATTGCGCTGGTCCCCCTGGGCGTACGCCTGGCGCTGGGGCAGGACTTGCAGCGCGAGCAGGAGCAGGGACTCAACGTCCTGCGCCAAGTCTTCGCCAGGGAGGGGCAGGTGAACCTGGCTGGTGTCCGCGTCACCGGGCTTCCGCAGCCCCGGGCCCGCTTGGTGCAGCGCATCGTGCGCGCGCCCGGGCATAAGTACCGCATCGAGTTTCTCGGGAAGAAACGCGTCCCCACGCGGCTGCTGATCTCTGACGGCGTGACTCGGTGGCTCTACGACCGCCAGGGAGCCTGGGCGATGTCGACGCAGGCGGCGGACGCTGAACTGATAGCGCGGCGCCGCGCGGAGTGGGTCAGCCGCGTGCCCGACGCCTTTGTTGTTCGCTACTTCGGCATTCGGTCGCTCCTCGGCCGGCGCGCGCACGTGGTGCAACTGGTGCGCCGCCGCCCGCCTCGCACCTACCGCAAGTACTGGGTGGACGCCGACCAGTGGGTTCCCCTGCTGCGGCAGCACTTCGCGCCGGACGGGACGCCGCTGGGCGAAGAGCGCTATCTCGAGGTGTCCTTCCCCTCGGAGGCGCCACCTGACGAGTTGTTCGCCTTCGAGCCGCCCCGGGGCACCCGAGTGAGCCGGGAACCGACGCCCGTATTCCGCTCCGCCGACGTTGCCGAAGTGGCCAAGCGACTCGACTTCCACCTGGCGCCGCCTCAGTGGCTGCCCGAGGATTTCTTCTTGCAGGATGCCTGTCTGTTGCGCTTCCGCGGCCATCCGGTGGCCTGGCTGCGCTACACGGACATCTTCAGTTTCGTGTCGGTGTTCGAGCGCCAAGGCACCGGCGGCGGCGGCACGCGAGGCTTGCCGACGACCCCAATGGTGGTGGTGCGGGAGCGCGGCCCGCTCTGGATTGTGGTGGTCGGCTCTTTGCCCCAGTCGCTGCTCGAGCAAGTGGCTGACTCCGCCCAGCCCTAAGCGGGCGGGCCGCCCTTGCCTCGGCGGCCAACCACGGCTAGACTCATAGACATGCGGGCATTGCTGCTCTTCACCGTGGTTTTCATCGTCTGCCTTGCCGCATGTTGCGCTGAGGCGGCAGCGCAGGGGCCCGCTCCGGCGCAGGTCATGGACGCGCTGGTCGTGGACGCCTTCTGGGGTGCAGCCGATGAGTGCTTCCACGAAGGCGACTACCGAGGCGCGATGGTGCTGAACCTGGCCGCGACGCGGATTGATCCTTACTTCGTGCAGGCCTACCTCGACGCCGCGTATCTGCTGTGGAGTTCAGACCAGCACGAGTACGCCGTGGCCGTCTACCTGCGCTGCGCGCTAGCCAACCCCGAGAACGAGGACGTCTGGGAGGACCTGGGCGACTACTACACGGTCAACCGCCGGGACTTCCCCAAGGCCGTGGAGGCCTTCACCGAGGCAGTCAAGAGGCTTCATGACGGCTACCAGGTCGAGAAGAAGCTGGCGCACGCCTATGAAAAGGCCGGCCGCCTGCAGGATGCCCTAGACCTGTGGGCCGAACTCAACCGCCTGCACCCCGAGGACGGCACCGTCCGCATCAACTACGAGCGCGTGCGGAGCCTGGTCTCCACCAAGACCTGAGTCCCGACGCCGCGCGGTTCCTTGCCGGCGACCTGAGACGGAACGGGTCCGAGAGCGGGGCGCCTAGAGCCCTTCGGTCGCTAGGGCCGCCAGCGGGCCCGCGGCTTGAGTGACGAAGCGCAGGAAGTGCCGGTCGTACTCGGTTAGCCTGGGGGCGCGACGCATATAGGCCTGCGCGGTGTCGTGGCGCCCCAGCAGCCGGTGGAGCAACGCCGCCAGCACCAGCAAGGTCGGCTCCCGCCATTCCTCGATGCGGAGCGCCTCGTGCACCGCCTCCAGCGCGTCCTCTATGCGGCGTAGCTGCACGAACGAGATGGCCAACCAGAGGCGGTAGTAAGAGTCCTGCGGGGCACAAGACGCGGCGTGCTGGAACTGGGCGTTGGCTTCCCGGTGATGGCCCTCTTCCGCCAGCAACCGGGCGAGTTTGTAGCGGTAGAACGCGTCCTGCGGATTGAGCCGCACCGCGCTGCGCAGCGCCTGGATCGCCTCTTGCCGCATTCCCGCTGCCCAGCAGATGCCGGCAAGGCGGTAGAGATAGTAGTGTCGCCCGGGCAGCAGCCGTATCGCCTCGCTGATCTCGGGTATGCCCTCTTCAAAGGCTCCAGTGCGAGCCAGCAACTCGCCCAGCGAGAAGTGGGCGTCG
The DNA here is from genome assembly GCA_964528605.1 of uncultured Armatimonadia bacterium. Lineage (GTDB taxonomy): Bacteria > Armatimonadota > Zipacnadia > CAZGSV01 > CAZGSV01 > CAZGSV01. The sequence continues at coordinate 54,149 of CAZGSV010000002.1, read as the reverse complement.
GCGTCCTGAGGGTTCCTCTTGATGGCGCGCTGATAGGCCTTGTACGCCCTGCGGTAATACCCGGTGCTCACGTAGGCGTCGCCCAGACTTACCTGCCAGCGCCCGTCGTTGCCGTCCAGTTCCGCCGCCCGCTTGTAGAAGCCCACCGCTTCGTCGAACTGCCCCCGCCGCATGGACTGGTCCCCGTGGAATGCGCTTAGTCGCGCCTGCTCGGCCGGTGTGGGCTTGCGACCATTCTGAGGCTGCGGCGGTTGCGCCTCGAGAATGCTGTCCTGCTCTATGAAAGGATCGTGTTCCCTGAGCATTTCCTTTTCACTCGGCCAAGCGCAGATGAGTTTACCAAACGAGTGGGAAAATCTCACCCTTCCGCTCCGCTTTTCCCCTCCAATATCAGGGTCACCGGGCCCTGGTTACGCACCTCCACTTGCATTACCGCCCCGAACCGCCCGCAGCCGACTTTGAGGCCTTGCCCTCGCGCAGCCTCGGCTAGAGCCTGAAAGAGAGCGTTAGCCTGCTCCGGGCTCGCGGCCTTGTCGAAGGAGGGCCGCCGGCCTTTGGCGCAGTCCCCGAGCACGGTGAAGTTCGGCACCAGCAGCAGTTCGCCGCTCACCTCCGGCAAGGACAGGTTCAGTTTCGCCTGTTCGTCGGGGAAGACGCGCAACTCCGCCAGTTTGCGCGCGAGATACTGCATTTGCTCGCGGCTGTCCTCGCGCCCGACGCCCACGAAGGCGACCAGGCCCGCCCCTATCGCGGCCACGACCTCTCCGTCAACCGAGACCGAGGCCGCGCTTACTCTCTGCACCACGCACCGCATCGCTCCGTGTCCTCAATGTCGCGCTACTGAAGTAACTTCTTCCATCTTCAGCAGGTTGCTCAGAACTTGAGACAGGTGCTGGTGGTCGCGCACATTGAGCACCAGTTCGATGAAGGCGAAGGGCGGCTGGCGGGAGACGATGCGGGCGGCGGCAATGTCGGCATTGGTGCTGCCCACGAGAGCGGTGAGGTCGCGCAGCAGGCCCGGGCGGTCGGTCGCCTTGACGATGGCCTGCGCCTCGAACAGCGCGGGCGAGGCAGCGTCGGTGCGCCATTGGAGCGGCAGATAGCGCGCGGGCTCGCGCTCGCGCCGCTCGCGCAAGTTGCGGCACTCGGCCTGGTGCACCACCAGCCCGCGCCCGCGCGAGACGTAGCCCACAATCTCATCGCCCGGAATCGGCGAGCAGCAGCGCGCCAAATGGTACTCGAGTTTGTCCAGCGCCGCGTCGGGCGAGAGCACCGCCACCGGGAGCGCCTGCGCCGCGGCTTGCGTGGGCCGGCCCACGATCTCACCCTCTTCGCCGCGCGTGGCCCGCTCACGGAACCGGTTAACCAGACTGCGCCCGCTTACCTGCCCGGCGCCGATCGCCTCCAACAGGCGCTCCTCGGAACGCAGATTGAGGTGCGGCAGGATGTACTCGATGAAAGGGGCCCATTCCTCCTGGCTGATGTGCGCCTGATCGAGTTCGCGCTGGAGGCGCTCCCGGCCCAGGCGGATGTTCTCGCGCTCGTGCTCGCGGCTGAGCCAGTGGCGAATCTTCTGCCGCGCCTGCGAAGTGCGCGCGTAACTCAGCCAATCTTCCTTGGGGTGGGCGCGCGGGTGTGTCACTATCCGCACCACATCTCCGGTTTGGAGCGGATGATCCAGGCCGACCAGCGCCCCGTTCACTTTCGCCTGCTGGCAGTGGTTGCCGATGTCGGTGTGCACGCGGTAGGCGAAATCAATGGGAGTGGAGCCGGCCGGCAGGGCGATGACCTCGCGCTCCGGGGTGAACACGAACACCTGCGCCTCGGAGAGTTCGACGCCCACCGCGGCCAGGAACTCCTCGTCGTCCTGCAACTCGCCCAGTTGCCGCAACCACTTGCGCAAGTTGTCTTGGTAGGCGGCGTCGCGCACGCGCGCGCGCACCGGCTTCTCGGCAGGCGCGCCTTCCTTGTAGGCCCAGTGAGCCGCCATGCCGAACTCGGCTACCTGGTGCATCTCCCAAGTGCGGATCTGAATCTCGATGATCTGGTCGTTGGGCTTGAGCGCCTTGAGGTGCAGCGACTGGTAGCCGTTCGCCTTGGGCGAGGCAATGAAATCGCTGAACATCCCCGGCACCGGCGGCCACAACTCGTTGTGGATGATGGCGAGGATGGTGTAGCAGGTGTTGCGGTCGTTGCAGACGACGCGCAGTCCCGACAGGTCGTAGATGTTGTCGAAGTCCACGTCCTGCTCGCGCATCTTGCGATAGACGCTGTAGAGGTGCTTGGAACGGCCGAACACCTGCGCCTCGATGCCGTGCCGATTGAGGGTCTCCTGCAGCAGTTGCCGGTCGGCTTCCACCTCGGCCTCCCGCTCTCTGCGCGTACTGGCCACACGCGCGGCCAGCGACCGATACGCCTCGGGCTCCAGTTCGCGGAAGGCGAGGTCCTCCAGTTGCCACTTGAGGGTCCAGACGCCGAAGCGGTGCGCGAGTGGCGCGTAGATGCGCAGCGTCTCCTGGGCGTTGGCGCGGCGCCGCTCGGGCGAGAGGGCGTCCAGCGTGCGCATGTTGTGCAGGCGGTCGGCCAGTTTGACGAGGAGCACGCGGGGGTCCTCCGCCATGGCGATCAACATGCGGCGAAGGTTCTCCGCTTGGCGCGCCCGGGGGCGGATGCCGCGGCTGGCGAGCGTGAGTTTGGTGACCCCCTCGACCAGCCGGGTGACCTGGTGCCCGAACTCCCGCTCGAGCCGATCCTTTGTCAGCCCCGACGAGTCCTCGAGCACGTCGTGCAGCAGGCCGGCTGCCAGGGTGGGAGCATCAGCCTGTAACTCGGTGAGGATTTCGGCCGTTGCCAGGGGATGGCTGACGAAGGGCTCGCCGTTCTCGCGGGGCTTACTCGCTGAGTGCGCTTCCAGGGCAGCCCGCCAGGCACGCTGCACCAACTCCAGGTCCTCCGGACCCAGATAGGTGCGCGCCTTCTCCAACAACGCCTCCGCCGCGGAGACCTGTTGCGTAGCCATCCCTTTTCACGAGCATGAGCGTATCACACCCCAGGCGCGGCGGCGAACCTGATGTCAGCCGCGCGGCCTCACCGCAGGGACGACTCGGCGAGTCGCCGCGTGTCCTGTAGGAGCGGCATTCCTGCCGCGACAGCCCGCGAATCGGCGCCGCCGCCCGTCGTGATCGTAGGGCCTGGGCGCCAGCCCTGGCCGCCCCGCCAGAGGCGGGGAGCCGCAAGAGTTGGCCCCCCAGCCGCCGTTCTCCCGTGGGCGGTCCTCTGGCGGACCTGAAGGTGTTCCGCTAAGATGCCGCAGAGAAGGGTGGTTCCATGTCGCTGGCTCCCTGGTCTGATGCACGGCCCATGGAGTTGGTGGGGCGTTCCGACCGGCTGCCCTCACCTCAGTACCCGCTCGCGAGTGCGGGAGGAATGCTCTCCGCGAGGTGAGTAGCCATGCGGCTTGACGAAGCTCTGCCAGATCCCCAGACGGCAGTCACTCTGGAGCCCGAGGAACTTGGCTGGCTGTTGCTGCCCTACCTCGCTCACCTCAAACCTGACAGCGTTATGCTGCACCTGGGGAACCTCACGACCTTCACCTACCGTGAGTTCAGGGAGTACGCTGGCGAACTGCAGGAAGAGATGCGCCAGGCGATCGCGGAGGCATGGGGCTGGCTTCTGAGCGAGGGGATGATAGCGCCCCGACCAGGTCAAGAGGGTTGGGTCGATGTCACACGCCGGCCGACAAGCGGCGGACCAGCGCACGCGCTCGGCCTACGCCAAAGCGCCACCCACCTACTGGCGTCAACTGGTGGGAATGACGAGGCACGTACAGCCCGCAAGGAGGGCTCAACTATGGCTAAGCCGAGTTTCGGGATTCTGTTGGCCGTTATCCTCGCGCTGTGCGGGAACGTGGTGCTCTGGAGTGAGGAGACCCAGGCCCCGACGCTCGAGGAGCAGTTCGCCCAGGCCCTCCGGGCCAAGGGCCCCGAGTACGTCACTATCCGCGACACCATTGTCGAGAAGGGCACCGCGGCACTTGCTTTCCTATCCCAAAGGCTGGCCGACCCCGACTGGCACACGCGCTTGCTCGCGGAGGCAATGCTTCTGCGAATAAGTGATCCTCAGAGATGCCGTTACTACGGGGAGCTACTGCTTGTGCCCACGGTAAGAGCGGGGTGGATGAGAGAGGGCCCAGTTCCCACGCTGGCCGCGGCCGCCAGAGGGGTAGTGCCGCCGGAGTATCGGTGTGTTGTGGGGGTGAGACGGATGCGCGGGCGCGTCCCCCTCGTCAGCGGGCCACTACAGGAGGCCTCCGCGGTTCCCTTCCTCGCCGAACTTCTGATGAAAGCCTCTCTGACACAGCCTCTGTTTGTCACCCCGCCACTACCTGAAGATGAGCCGGGAAGAGTGTATACGGTCGAGGAAGTAGCTGACATGTTCAATGTCACGAGGGAGACCGCGAGGTACTGGGTGGAAACGGCCGGGCTCTGGTGCCCTGGCCCGACGGTTACCCGGAAGAACCTCGATCGCTTCGTGCGTTACTGTTTGCCACCGGTGGGCCGCGGTGGGCCCTCCCCTCGGCTGGCCAGATGCTACGCTGCGCTGCTCATTGGCAACTCCAAGCATCCTCTCGCGGTGGAGGTGCTCACCGAGATACTTCAGTCCGATGAGGCCGCGCTACTCAGGGAGTGCGCTGCGCGAGGGCTGGGCATGACCAAGAGCGAGCAGGCGATCCCGCCGCTGCTCACAGCGCTCTCCGATGAGGCGGACCAGGTCAGGGCGACCGCTGCCTCAGCCCTCGGGGAGGCGCTCGAGGGCGAAGGTGGGCCGGAAGCCGTGCTCCAGGCCTTGGGTGCCGTCGCGGAGGCCGATCTCTGGTCCACCGCGCGCCGGGAGGCCCAGCGCGCCCTCGTAAGAATACGCACCTCCACCCCCCAAACGCAGTAGCATCCCGGCACAGCTCGGTTACCAGCTCGACAAGACCGACGAGGATAGCGACGATGACGGCATCCTCGACAAGGTGGAAGTCAACCAGTGTTATCATTGACTTCGTTCGAAGGGGGCGATCGCATGCTGCGTTTCTTACCTAGGTGTGTGGCGCTAATGGCGTGGATCACGCTGATCACGTCGGGGTTTAGGAGTCCCCTTGTTGCGCAGCAACCGGCCCCAGCCCGACAAAAGGCCTGGGAGATGGCTGTCGCCATTAGCGAGGTCTGCCCGGTGCCTGAGACTAGGCCCTGGCGAGAGTGGTTCAAGTACCCCGAGGTCTCGGGGGTACCTTCTGGGGAGGAGCCTCCGACCTGGGTCGAACTCTTCAACTTCGGGGAGGAGGCCGTGGACATGCGGGGCTGGTGCCTGGCGGATAGCACTGGCATCAGGTATCTCTTGCCCGAGGACCTCCCTCCCGTACCGGCCCAGGGCCTCATCCTCGTCACCTTCCAAGGGCCTGCGAGCCGGGAGCAAGACGACAAAGACTTCGAGGGAGACAACCTCGCACACGTTTACGCCCGCGAGGAGGGAGCGTTCCACGCGTTCCGAGGCCCGGTGGGGGAGTGCGCCCTGTACGCCTCCCAGCAAGGCCGGGAAGAAGACCTGGTTGACTATGTCTGCTGGGGAGCCTCGCGCGATACCGCCATTGCCCAGCAGATCTCCCGCACTGGGTTGTCGGTCATGCGCTGGCCTGTTTTTCCCGTGGACCCGGAGCCCGGCGAGATTGTCTACCCCGATGGCGGTAGCATCGGCAGACCTATCTTCCGCAAGCCCGTCTTCGATCGAGAGACGGGCAAAGTGACAGTAGACCCCTCCGGGGATTGGGACATCTACTTCCCGGAGGCTATCAGCCCGGGGAAGAGGAACACCTGGCCCTCCTTGTTGCCCCACTACCCGTGGCCTGGCGCGACGGCCAGCTTCCAGGAGGATGAAGGCGCCAAATTCGTTTGGCGGTGGCCCGCTTCCCTGTCTCTCCTCCCGCCGGAGGCGAAGCAGAACTGGAGGGACCACATCCAGGTCGCGACCGACCCCGAGTTCAAGAACCTGGTAGTTGATGCCTATCGCACCGAGCCTTGGGGCTTCCGCCCTGCGGTGCCCCCCGACCCAGGCAAGTACTACTGGCGCGTCAGGTCGGAAACCGACACCGACGTCACGCCTTGGTCGCCCATTATCCAATTCACCGTGGTGCCACCAGCCAAGACGAACTAGACCAACCTCCCAACCAGCGACGTCACTCTCCGCACCGGCACCGCTCCTCCCTACGGGTCCTCGGTCCGGGCGCCTGCTCCCTTACCCCTTGACCACTCCCAGCGGCCGGAACTTGACTACCTTCTTGGAGATGCCGGCGCCGTCGCACGCGTCCACGACCAGGGAGACGTCCTTATAGGCGTGCGGGGCTTCTTCGGCAATGGTCTTCTTGGAGGCGGCGCGGATGAGAATGCCCTTTTCCTTGAGTTCCGCGATTACTTCTTGAGAGGTGGCGGTCTTGAGCGCCTGCGTGCGGCTCATCGCCCTCCCGGCGCCGTGGCAGGTGGAGCCCCAGGTCTCCCGCATTGCCTGCTCCGTGCCCACCAGCAGGAATGAAGCGCGCCCCATGTCACCGGGGACGATCACCGGCTGGCCGAGGTCTCGATAGCGTTCCGGCAGTTCGGGATGGCCTGGCCCAAAGGCTCGCGTGGCTCCCTTGCGGTGCACGCACAAGGTCTCCTCTTTTCCGTTCACCGCGTGCTTCTCGATCTTGGCGATGTTGTGGGCGACGTCGTAGACTAGTTCCAGCCCCAACTTGCCCACGCCGACGCCGAAGACGCGCTCGAACGCCTGCCGCACCCAGTGAGTGATGCACTGCCGATTGGCCCAGGCGTAGTTGGCCGCCGAGGCCATTGCGCCGAGGTAGCCCTGCCCCTCCGGCGACTGCACCGGCGCGCACACCAACTCCCGGTCCGGCAACTCGATCCCGTACTTGCGCACCGCCTCACGCATGGTCAGCAGCGAGTCGTCGCACACCTGATAGCCCAGGCCGCGCGAGCCGGTGTGGATCATCACCGTGATCTGGCCCGGGTGCGTGATGCCCAGGCGCTGCGCGATCTCCGGCTCGTAGATCTCCTCCACCACCTGCGCCTCCAGGAAGTGGTTGCCGGCGCCGAGCGTGCCCAGTTGCGGCAGGCCGCGCTGCTTGGCGCGCGCGGTGACCTGATCGGGGTCCGCATTGGGTAGTTGCCCGTTGCCCTCGCAGGCCTCCAAGTCGGCGCGGTCCCCGTAGCCTTTGCCCACCGCCCACTTCGCGCCTTTGACCATGACCTGTTCCAGTTCTTTCTGGTTGACGCGCAGGCGTCCTTCGGAGCCGACGCCGGAGGGCACGTCGCGCGCGATCTGGTCGAGCAACTGCTCCAGGCGTGGGGCCAATTCCTCCTTGCTCAGATTGGTCCTCAACAGTCGCACGCCGCAGTTGATGTCGTAGCCGACGCCGCCGGGCGAGATCACGCCCTCGGCGACCGAGGTGGCGGCCACGCCGCCGATGGGGAAGCCGTAGCCGTAATGGATGTCGGGCATGGCGAGGGAATTGCCGACGATGCCCGGCAAGCAAGCGACATTAGCCACCTGCTCGGGCGCGTTGTCCCCGCGCATCGCCTCCAGCAACTCCGGGCTGATGTAGATGATGCCGTCGGTGCGCATCGCGGGCTTGTACTTGCGCGGAATGCGCCAACGGTAGCGATCAATCTGCTCTAGGGGACCTCTGAAAGCCTCGGCCATACGGATCACCTCCACCCTCTGGGGCCAAGGACCGCCCAAGGCAACCACATAGATTCTACCACCGCAAACCCAACCGGCCCACCGCGCGGCCGCGCGCCTGGCTTGACCGCTCGCCGCCCGCGGTCTAGCCTAGCCCAAACCATTCCTCCGAGGAAGAAAGGGGAATCGAGCCTTTGACCTCTCGCGAACGCATTCTGCGGGCGCTGCGCCACCAGGAAGCCGACCGAGTGGGCATTACCGACGCGCCCTGGGGCACGACCGTGCGCCGCTGGCACGAAGAGGGCTTGCCCAAGAACCTGGGGCCGGGCGAATACTTCGACTACGAGTTCCGGGGCCACGGCGCCGATACCTCCTTCCAGTTCCCCTCGGAAACCGTGGAGGAAACCGGCGAGTACACCGTCGTGCGCAACGCCCAAGGCGCGCTGGCCAAGAACTGGAAGCACGCGACCTCCACCCCGGAGTACTTCCAGTTCACCATCAAGGACCGCAAGACGTGGGAGGAGCACAAGCCGCGGCTTGCCTGGAACGAGTCCCGGGTGGACTGGAACGGCCTCAAGGCCAACAAGCGCATGCGCCGCGAAGGGCACTTCATCACCTACGGCGGCGCCTTCGGCTACGACAAGACGCAAGGCATTGTCGGTTCCCAGAACCTGCTCATGGCCATGCTCGACGACCCCGCCTGGGTCAAGGACATGTTCGACACCGCCACTCAGATGCTCATCGAATCCTTGGGCGAGATGCTGGACAGGGGGTTCGTGTTCGACGCCAGTTTCGTCTACGACGACATGGGCTACCGCAACGCCTCTCTGTTCTCCCCGCGTTGCTACCGCGAACTGCTGCTGCCTGCCCACAAGCGGTTCTGCGACTTCTCGCACAGCAAGGGCCTGCCGGTCATCCTGCATTCCTGCGGGCGCGTGCGCGAACTGGTGCCGCAACTAGTCGAGGCCGGCTTCGACTGCCTGCAGCCCCTCGAGGTCAAGGCGGGAATGGACCTGATAGAACTCAAGCGCAACTTCGGCGACCGCATGGCGTTCATGGGCGGGATAGACGTGCGCGCCATGGCCAGCGACGACCCTGGGGCCATCGAGCAGGAGATCGCCACCAAGATTCCCTACGCCAAGTACGGCGGCGGTTACATCTACCATTCCGACCACTCGGTCCCGGACAACGTCTCCTTCAAGCGCTACTGCCGCACCATAGAGTTGGTCTACTACTACGGCAGCTACGGTTCGTACCCGCGCCTCTCCTTCGCGCCCCGGGCCGTGCGCTCGAGGCTCAGGCAGGCGCGCGCGGAGGCGGAAGCGAAGAAGCCCGCGACCAAGAAGCGGGTCACCAAGAAGCCGCTAGCCAAGAAGCGGGTTACCAAGAAGCCGGCAGCGACGAGGAGGCCCGCCACCCGCCGCAGAGGCTAGGCATCAGCGGCGCTCGGTCTCAAGACGTAGGTGCGTATAGCCGCACGCCCTTACGCGCCGGGCTGCAATGCCCCTGCCAGCACGGCCTCGATGGCGATGGCGGGGCCGTCCTCATCATTCGAGGCGCATACGTGCGCGGCGCGAGCGCGGACCTCGGGATGCGCGTTCGCCGGTGCGACGCCCAGGCCCGCGTACTCGATCATATCAATGTCGTTGTAGGCGTCGCCGATCGCCATCACCTGATCCGCGCTCAAGCCTAGCACTTGCTCCGTCAGCACTCGGAGCGCCTTCCCCTTGCTCGCCTGCGGGTTGACGAACTCCAGATAGTCCTGCTTGGAGCGCGTCACGTAGAGGCCGGGGAACTCCGCCCGGCCCTCTGTCTCCAAGCGGGCGATGGTTGCGGGCTCGGCGATAAGCAGAATCTTGGTGGGGCTCCGAGCCGTGAGTTCCTCGATGTTGGGACACTCGACCATCTGCGGATGATGGCGGGAGCGGTACAGTTCGGACCACTGGTTGCACTGGCGAATGTAGAGCACGTCGTCCACGTAGACGTTCGCGTGCACGCCGTGCCCATCAGCGAAGCGCAGCACCGCCGCGGCCTGCTCCGGCGTCAGCGGCAGATGGTGATACGTCCACGAGCCGTCCGATTCGCGGAGCATGGCCCCATTGTAGGAGATGACCGGCCCGGGAACGCCCAACTCGTTGGCAAACGCCGCCGCGCGATGGTGCATCGAGCCCGTGGCCACCACCACACGGCGGCCCTCGCGCGCCGCGGCCCTGACCGCGGCGGCGGAACGCGGTGAGACGCAGCCCTCGCTGTTGAGCAACGTGTCGTCAAGGTCAAGCGCGATCAATGCGGGCCGCCACATGGCCTAGACTCTTTACGGCTTTCGCCGCCGCTCGGCAAGGGAGGGCGGATTTGGCCGGGCGCCGCCCGTGCGCTACATTGAGGCAGGTTCTCCGCCATGAACGAAGCACGCAGCCCGTTCCTGCCTTGCTGGCCCCCGGAAGTCTGCGGACGCGCGCGCGAGCGCGAAGCGATAACGGGGGCGCTGGATTCCGGTCGGGGCGTGTTGATAGTCGGCCCGGCGGGAGCGGGCAAGTCCTCGCTGCTCGAGTGGGCCGCTTGGCAGGCGACCGCGCGGGGCGCGGCGGTCGCGCGCGCACAAACCGACGGTTGGCTCCTCGGATGGCTGGACCTGCGCGCGGACGAGGGCGAGGGCAACGCTTGGGCGCAGGAAGCGTTGAGGCATCACGCCTCCTCCGGGCCCGGCCTCAACATCGAGCAGATGCTGACGCGCGCGAGCGCTGAACCACTCCCCTCGGGCAAGCAAATGCTCGAGACGCTGACCGAAGAATGCCTGGAAGTCCTGCGGATGCTGGCGCGCTCCGAGAGACTCGAACGGCGCTTGCCCCAGGCCTGGGCGGAGGGCGTGGTCTCCCTGTGCGGGCGGCAGCCGGAAGGCAAGATGCTCTGTCTTGTCGTGGACGAAGCGCATCTCGCTCCAGACCTCCCTTGGGCGGCCCTGATCCAAGCCGAGGGCTTATGGCTTGCCGTGGCGTGCGAGGACGGGCCAGCCGCGGGAGAGCCCGCCGAGGTTGCGCAGGCCGCGGGGCTGCGGGTCGTCAGGCCGGGGCGGCTAGCATCGCGCGAGGTGGGCGAGACCGCGGCAAAGAGAGGAGGCAGGACCCTGGCGCCAGGGGTCGCCGAAACGGTCGCGGCGCGCACCGACAGTCCGTTCGCGCTCATGACCTGGCTCCAGCGCGAAGGAACCAACCCCCAGCCTTCGCTTCTCGCCGCGGGCCTGTACCTAGAGGAGTGCGCGGAGGAGGAGAAGGAAGCGGCGCAGGCCGCGGCGCTGGTGCCGGGCTGGTTCGCCCCCGGGCTCATCGCCGCAATGCTCGTGCGCTCTCCCGCCGGCGTGGAAGAGACGTTGTCGCGTTCGTCGCTCTTTGGCAGGGCCAGCGAGGGCGAATACGCCTTTGCCCATCCGCTCTTCCGCAGCGCCGCGCAAGTGACCATGACCACCGACGAGGCTGCCTCCCTGCACGACAAGGCCGGCGAGTGGGTCCTCAACCAAGAGTCGTCAGGGGCTGCTCGCGCGCTCGGGGCTCTGAGCGTCCACACTCATGGCGCGCGCCATGGGGGCGAGGGCTTCCAGGCCAATCTGGCGTGGGCCCGCCACTGCCTGGCCTGGGGAATGTCGCATCGCGGGCTGGAGGCGGCCGAACGGGCTCTGATATGCGCCGCTTGGGAGGGTTCGGCGGCGCACCAACTGGGGGCCATGGGCGAGAAGGCCACGCTCCTGCTGGCCTTACGCCAGCACAACGACGCCGCGCGGGCAGCGGACAGGGCCGCCTCGCTGGCAAGGGAGGCCAAGATGCCCCTGGGCGAGGTTTGGGCCCTCGCCACGCGCGCGCTGGCGCTCCGACAGGTTGACCGCCCGAGGGCTGCTGAACTGCTCGCGCGGGCCGTTGAGATAGCGAGGCCGCTCAAGCGCGCGGGGCTGCTTGACGGCCTGCTCTAGTACGAGCAACACTAGTGGTGGGTGCGCAGACGGCGGGGCGGGGAGCAGTTTCCTACAGGCTGTGAATATGGCAAGATGATAGCCCGACGCGTAGGTTCGCACATGCACACCTAGGACAATTCGCCGAGCGTGAGAATCCTCCTCGCAACCGAGTCCTACTACCCCAACATCTCCGGCGTCTCGGTGGCCACCTTCCTGCTGGCCAAGACTCTAGTGCAGCAGGGCCACTGCGTCTCCATCCTGGCGCCCTCGACGGATTTCACCGACCGCGAAGAACGTTCCTCCGACCTGGACGGGCTGCTCGTGCATCGCCTGCGGGCCATCCGCAACCCCTTCCGGCCCGGGTTCAGGGTGTCCTTCTTGCGGCGCAAGAGGGCCGCGCAGTACGTGCGCCGGATAGAGCCCGACATCGTGCACCTGCACGACCCGGCCGGTATATCCGCCGGAGCCCTCGCAGGCGCCCGCGCCCTCGGCATTCCCGTGGTGATAACGCACCATTTCACGCTCGACTATGTGGTTGCCTACATGGGCTTCCTGGGCCCCGCCAAAAACGTCGCCCGCAGGATGCTGGTGCGCTACCTGACCGATTTCTACAACCAGGCGGATGCCGTCATCGCGCCCTCGGAGACCGTGGCCAAGATGCTGGTCGGCTGGGGCGTGAAGACCAACGTGTCGGCGATCTCCAACGGCGTGCCCATCGAGCGCTTCTACTCCTACTCACCGCCCTCGGCCATCTTGCGCCGCTACCATCTGCCCACCCAAGTGCCCCTGGTGCTCTACGTTGGCCGCATAGACCGGGACAAGTCCATCGAGGTTCTCATCGAGGCGGTGCCGCGGGTGCTGGCGCGCACGCGGGCCCACTTTGTGCTTGTCGGGGGGGGCGAGAGCCGCGCCAAGTGCGTCAAGAGGGCGGAGCAACTCGGGGTCGCCGAGGCGGTCACGCTGGTGGGCGAGGTGCCGCACGAGTCGGACGACCTGCCGCAACTCTACCAGGTCGCGACGGTCTTCGTGATCCCCTCAGCAGTGGAATCGCAGAGCATCGTTACCCTGGAGGCCATGGCGGCGGGGCTGCCCATCGTGGCCGCCAATGCCGGCGCCCTCACCGAACTGGTGGTCCCGGGCGAGAATGGCCTGCTCTTCGCTCCCGGCGACAGCGCCTCTCTGGCCGACTGCGTCGCCAGGCTGCTCGCCGATCGAGAACTGGCTGCCCGTTTCGGGCGCGAGAGCCTGGTCAGAGCCGGAAGGCATCGGATAGAGATGATGCACGGGCATGTTCTCGACGTCTACGAAACGCTCCGGCGACAGAGGAGAGCCTAGGCTCAGCGGCCGGGCGGCGTTGGGGGTAGAGGGAACCCGGGGGGGCGCGGGCTTTGCCCGGCGCCTGCAGGTGCGGCGCCATTCTTGGAGGCGGGGCGGGCAACTAGCCGTGCGAGCCCAGCCTCAGCCGCGGACTGTCTCACTGTGATCGAGCACGCGGCGGTTGCCCTTTATGAGCTGTTCCGCCGATACGGCCTCGCCGGAATCGCCGCCTCCATGTTCATCGAGAACGTCGGCATACCGCTGCCCACGGAACTGGGCTACCTGGCGGCGGTCTCCATCGCGGCCGGTCGAGGGTACGGCACGCTGATCGTCCTCGCTGCGCTGACTGTCGGCCACTTGGCCGGCAGCGTGACCGCCTATGTCATCGGCCGGCGCGGCGATGCCTGGGTGCGCCGCAGGCTTGCCAAAGGAGGCCGTTTCGCGGAAACGCACGATCGGCTGGTCCGCTGGTACGGCCGCTACGGCGCCGCCACCATCTTCGCCACGCGTTTCATCGGCTACGTCCGGCCTTGGTCGTCCTTCGTCGCGGGGTTCGCGGCGTTCCCGCTCGGCCCCTTCGTGTGGCTGACCGCGCTCGGGTCCTTCATCTTCAACGTGATCGCCCTCTTTCTATCGCAGCGGCTGATCCACGTCTGGCAGAAGTACCCCGCCTCGCACCTGTTCCTGGTGATAGGGGGGGCGGTGTGTCTGTTCGGCTTCCTTGCCTACGAACTGCTGCGCCGCCGGCCCCCGCCCAAGGCGGGACCGCCGTCGTAGGAGGCAAGTCCAGGGATCAGGCCCCTGGCGGCGCGGGTTACGTGTCGCCTACAGGAACAACTCCGCGAACTTGCCGGCTAGGCCTAGCTCCAGGGGCTGCAACTTCAGCCTGCCTTGGAGGATCGCACTCGTGGGGGCCATCTCGCCGGCGACTATCTTCAGCCAATCTGCGGCGTCCGCCTCGATGGTCATATTGGGCTTCTCAGCGACGCCTTGGGCGACCACGCATTGCTGGTTCCGCACCGTAATGTTCCACTGGCCGCCGCCCTCGCCGGTTAGGTTGATCTGATAGACGGCGTCCACGCCCTCCGCTTTCTCCCGCTTGAACTTTGCCGGCAGGTCGGCGAAGAAGGCCTGCACCTTCTCCGGCGAGAAGGCTGCGGGCGCCGCGGCCAGAGAGGCTGCCGAGATCATCTCCAAGAGCGCGTCGCCCATGATGCGGCCCATGGTGGATCCGACCGACATGCTAGTCTCGTACTCGTAGAGCGCCAGGCCCCAATCCTCCTGCGCGAGAATGTAACCCAACTCGTCGTCGCACAGGCCGATGATGAACCTGGGCCGGCCCGTCATGTGGCGCTTGAGCATGAGGCCGATGTTAGGCAGCGCCTCGCCGGGAATGGTGACGAACTCCATGGGCCCCACGGTAATGTGCGTGACCTCCGTCTCGATCTCGCCCTCGGGTGTGAGCCTCATCGGCAACACCCCCGCCTCCATTCCCGCCTTGAAACCCTCGTTCTCCATCTTCACCTTGATGGTCTTGCTCTCAGCGCTAATGGGAGCGCCGGCCACCTCCTCGCCCTTGCCCAGCGCCTCAACCACGCGGTCGGCCAGGGCGAGGCCGATGCGCTCGGAGGCGTCAATGTCCTCGCCGGGGCGACTGTTGCCGGTGATCATCCCGCCTTGAGCGCCCTGCCAGTAGATGGCGATGCCGCCGTACTGCTGCTCGAGGCGGTCGCGCAGCCAGTGGGGGAAGTCGGCGGTGATCGCGTTGGTGTGTGACATCTCCGGATGGCAGGCCCAGTTGACGACCGTTGCCATGACGGACCCGTCGGGGCCCAGAACCTGCAGCGCCGCAAACTCCGGGTCGAGAACCTCCACGTTTGCGGGGATGTCCCGGGAGGCGTAGTCCCTAACGTCGCACGCCTCAAGGATGTCGCGGAAACGATCATTGCGCGAGAGCCCGGGTGCTGAGCCGGTGGCGACCTTCAGGCGCGCGGGCGCCAATCCCGCGGCGGCCTCGTTGACGCACTTGATCACCACGCTGACGAGGAAGTTGATGTACTCGGGGTCCAGGCCGGAAGTGGCCGGGTTGGGACCCCAGAGGCCGACGGTGTCTGGGGCGGAATGCGTATGGGTGGCTGCGATGTGCACGTCCTCCGGCTTGAGCCCGGCGGCCCTGAGCGCCTCCGACTCCACCAGCCCTGCGCGCACGCGCTGCGCGAGCACACGGTTGAACGCCATCAGGTCGCACACCGCCAACACGAAGCCACGCTGGCCGTCATGGACGGCAATGGCGCGTGCCCACAGGTCGTTGTACACGCTCGTCCCCGGACGGTTCTCCTCGTAGCCTGCGAGCCAGACCGTGCGCTCCGGCGAGAGGAAGGGCGTGATCTTCTCCGCAGCGACGCCGGCCCACAGGGCCCTCGGCTGCTGCGCGTAACCGGTGCCGCTAACCGCGAGCACCATCAACAGCGCAAGCGCGGCCAACGCGAACCTGTGTTGCATGGCCCAAGCCTCCTTTGTGCTCCTCGGGGGAATCAATACTCCCGCCGCCGTCTAGCGTCAATCACGGCCGCCCGCGAAGCCAGGGGCAGTAACCAGTTTGACACGCCTCCCATTCCGCCCTCGCGGCAGGGTCCGGCTTTACGCCGGACGCATTAGGGATGGCACGTCGGGGGTAATCCTGCTCTGTTGAAAGCACTCCCAACCCCCGCTTTGGGTTGTAGCGTCCGGCTTGCCCGCCGGAGGAGGGCGTCCCTGCCGGACATTCTGCGCCTGGCACAGAGTCCGGGCGCTACATTTCGGTGCTATCGTGCCGGGCGTGCTTCTCCTGTAGCACCTTCTCAACAGAGAGGGTAAACCCGGACGCTACCGAGGGGTGGCAGGGATTGCGCCAGCCGGAGTAGCGGGCGGGTTGATGACCGGCCCTCTTACCGGCCCGCCGTTGGCGGGGCGGCGTAGGGGCCGATTCTTAATCGGCCCGCGGCACTGAGAGGTGCCGAGAGGCTTCCGGTCTGATCGCTGTCAACGCTCAGGCCTTAAGTCACGAGCGCCGCGTGACGGCCATCGGACCAGCGCCTGGCGCCGCCGCCCTGGGCGGGTTGCGCTTGCGGCCCCCGCGCGGTTTACTTGCCCGACACTTACAGCGCAACCAGGGAGGCATGAGGCATGACCGGAAACCGCGGCCGCGCAGCGCTCCTGCCGCGCAGCTTCAACGGCGAGTTGGTGGGCGCGGTTGAAACGGTCAAGGGCAGCGCGCCCAGCGCGGTCCGCCCGCTAGCGGAAGAGAACCCGCCGCGCGACCTCGATCTTGTCGAGATGGCAGCCGTGGCCATGCATTACCTGACGCACAACCCGCGCAGGCATCTCGACTGGGAGTGCCGCTTCAGCATAGTTCCCCTCAACCTCCCGCCAGCGCCCGAGGGCCCGGACCCCATCACCCTGGGCGACACCGACTGCCGCATGGACTGGGAGTACCTCTACATGCGCGAGATGTGCGGCAGCAGCGAGGGGCGCGAGGTCGAGGAGGGCGTGCGGCGCCGCATCCTGAGTTACCTGCGCGAGGACGGCCTCAGTTGGGTGCCGATGCATCACTACTGCATCCCCGACCTCAAGGACTTGGAACCGGCCGCCAGCGTGTGGGCCACGAACAAGACGCTCCTTAGCCTTTCTGAGACTCATCTGCGGACGGGCGACTCTCAGGCCAAGGCGCTGGCAAGGAAGATCTTCCTCGCGCTCAAGGGCTTGGCCAGCTGGGACGGCGGCCGCGCCTACTACGAGGGCGGCACCGGCCCCTGGCGCAGCGGCAAGTGGATTGATTCCTTCGTCACTGTGACCCAGCCCTCCACGCTCGAGCCGGTGGTCCGCTACTGGGAGTGCACCGGCGATGAGGAGGCTGGAGAATTCGCCGTGGCTTTGGGGGACGGCATCATCGCGGACCTGCAGAGGAACCTGGGCGACAATCGCATTCTCGACGACGGCAGTTTCCTGCAGCACGTGCACGCGCACGGCCACGCCGTCTGGGGCGTGGCTCATCTAGGCGCCGTGACCGGAGAACGGCGCTACCTCGAGTGGGCCCGGCGTGTGCTCGAGTTCATGCTGCGCACGCAAGCCACCGACTACGGCTGGGTCGCCGAGTGGGTCGGCGGCCGCAAGGGCGGGCGCGCGTTCAACACTGGTCGCTCCGAGGTGTGCGCGGTGAGCGACGCCGTGAGCATCGCCGCCTGTCTCGCGCGCGCGGGCTACGCCGAGTACTGGGACTGGATCGAGAGATGCGTGCGCAACTACCTGCGCGAGATGCAGTTCGCGATCAAGCCCGAGTACGAGGCGGATTACCGCCGCCTGCACGGGAGCAAAGCCGACGAGGGCTTGCGGATGATGCGCGACTTCGAGGGCGGCTTCGTCGCCTCCACGCTCCCCAACTCCTGGCTTGACCGGCCGGACCATATGGACATGATGGGCTGCTGCCCGCCCGAGGGAATGCGCGCGCTCTATACCGCGTGGACGAATGCCGTCACCGAGTCGAAGGATGGCGTGTTCGTGAATCTCTCGCTCGACCGAGATGCGCCGGCGGCCGGAGTCGTTTCATTCTTGCCGGAGCAGGGACGGTTGACCGTGACGGCTAAGCGGTCCGGTGACTTTTTTGTCCGCCCGCCGGCTTGGGCTGCGGCCGAGCGACACAGCGCCTCCTGCGAGCCGGCGGGAGTCAAGGCCTACCGGGGGGCCCGGGAAGTGCCGGTCGAATGGCGGCGCGACTATGTCGCGTTCAAGGGCGCGGCGCCCGGCGAGGAACTGACAATAACCTACCCCCTCATCCGCTTCCGGCAGAAAGCGGAGGTCGGCGTCGGTGAGTACACCATGGACTGGGACGGCGTCCGGTTTGTGTTCCGGCCGACGAGCGAGCCGCAGGTGGATGAGTACCTGGTAGACTGGCTCGGGAACACGGTGACAGGGCTGGAGCCGCGGGCGCCGGTGCTTCCCATCTTCGTCAAGGGGTAGCACCGCCGCGCGCCATCCCGCTCACAAGGCGGCCGCTATCCTGTAGACTCGGGGCAACGATGCAGCCGGGCGATTGGCGCAAGTTGCTCGTGATGTCGCTCCTCATCGCCGGCGGGCGGGCCGCCGACGAGGTGAGCACCTATCTCCTCGACCCGAAGTTGGGCGCCGAGGTCAACCTCTTCGTGACCAACGTCTGGATGCGGCTCGGCCTACCCTGGTCTTGGACGATGATCGCCGCCCTCGAGACGCTGTTCGTTGCGGCGCTCGTCCTGGGCGAATGGTACTACCTACGCAACTACCGCTCGCTGTTCCCCACCGAACCCGGCTATCCCTTCCGGCGTTTCGCGCTCTTCTGTTGGTACGGCCGGGACGTGAGCGTGGAGCAGGCTTCCCGGACGGTGCTTCCGCGCAAGCGCCCGCTCGTCCTGGGGGCGTACCTGCTCATCGCGCTGGTGATACCGACGTCGTACTGGGCCGGAGCCAACAACCTGGGCCTGCATTACCTGATTGACCCCATCATCAGAGCCGACCCCGTGCACGCGCGGCTGCATTGGGCGGTGGGCGTCTTCGACGTCGTGCAGAACGTGCTGCTGCTGGTGGTGCCGTTGGGATCGCTGCTTGTGAGCCTATTGTGGATGCACTGGCGGTCCTATCGGGAGTACCTGACGAGCGCAGGGCCGAGTACGTAGGGTCTGAGCGACACCTGGGCGCCGGGTTTCGCGGAAAGCGAACCGAGCAGGAGTGCTGTGCGCGCCACCGCGAGACGTCCGGAACGTGGGAGCCATACGGTGATGTCGGCCACTGTAGATACGGTCTTGGCTGTCAAGTCTTCTGGGCAGTTTGTAGAGCAGGCTTCAGACTGCGACGCGTCAACGACGCCGGCAGGCGTCGCTTCGCGGCAGGAATGCCGCTCCTACAGGAAACCCGGCGACCCGCCGCCTCGCCCATTGTAG
Organism: uncultured Armatimonadia bacterium; assembly: GCA_964528605.1. Lineage (GTDB taxonomy): Bacteria > Armatimonadota > Zipacnadia > CAZGSV01 > CAZGSV01 > CAZGSV01. The sequence goes on along the minus strand of CAZGSV010000002.1, from coordinate 35,225 downwards.
GAACCCCCCGCCGACCCGGCGACGTAGGGGCCGATTCTTAATCGGCCCGCGACGCCGCCAGGCGCCGAGAACGTAGTACCGCCCGGTCTTGGTGCTGCGCAGGATGTAGACGAACCAGCGTTGCTGGGAAGTGCACATTGGTTGTCCCTGAGCGGATGGCGGAGAGGGTGGGATTCGAACCCACGAGGCAGGGGTTAACCCGCCTACGCGATTTCCAGTCACGTTCCTTAGACCAACTCGGACACCTCTCCGCTGACTCGACACCTCGCGATGCGGCGTTCTCTTCGGCTGGCCCGCCTACCCCGCCAGAGGCGGGGTTCCTTAGACCAACTCGGACACCTCTCCGCGCTGGCGCGGTCGCACGCGGGAGCGTGCTCCTACAAGTGAGAGCAATGCCAAGGTGCGCACTAGACGCCGGTGCGTCTGGGTGGCGGAGAGGGTGGGATTCGAACCCACGGGTGAGGCTTTTGACCCCACCACCCGATTTCGAGTCGGGCGCTTTCGGCCGCTCAGCCACCTCTCCGACTCTATTCTAACATCCAAGCCGGACCTGGCGAAACTGAGGATGGGCTCCGAAGCCCTCGCAGGCGATCCGCCCGTTCGGGACTCGCGTGCCCGCGCCCGCCGGTGCTATAATCGCGGCCATGGGCGAGCGGCTGGCGTTTCCTGGCAATCCGTCTCCGGAATGGCCTCCGGTACTCGACCGGTTCGACGGCTCGGCCGACCTGGTCGTGTTCCAAGGTGACTGCAGAGCGCTCCTGCGGACCATCCCCTCAGAGACTCTAGCCCTGGTGATCACCTCTCCCCCCTACAACCTGGGCAAGCCGTATGAGCGGCGCTTGAGGCTGGACACATATGTCGCGCAGCAGGAGGAAGTGATCCGCGAATGCGCCCGCGCGGTGCGCGCGGACGGCAGCATCTGCTGGCAGGTCGGCAACTACGTTGACCGGAATGAGATAGTCCCCCTCGACATACTCTTGTACCCCATCTTCCAGGAACTCGGTTTCAGGCTCCGCAATCGCATAGTGTGGCACTTCGAACACGGCCTCCACTGCTCCAAGCGGCTCTCAGGGCGCTACGAGAACATCCTCTGGTTTACCAAGGGCGACCAGTACCACTTCAACCTGGACGCGATCCGGGTGCCGCAGAAGTACCCTCGGAAAAAGTACTTCAAGGGTCCTAAGGCCGGGCAACTCTCGAGCCATCCCCTCGGTAAGAACCCAGGAGACGTGTGGGTCATACCGAACGTGAAGCACAACCACGTTGAGAAGACGATCCATCCCTGTCAGTTCCCGGTGGAACTAGTGGAGCGGCTGATACTTGCACTGACGCGGCCCGGCGACTGGGTGCTCGATCCCTTCATGGGCGTGGGCACCACGTTGGCCGCCGCCCTTATGCATGGGAGACGAGGGGTCGGCGCGGAGATCGTGCCTGAGTACGTGGAGGTTGCCCGCCAAAGGCTGCGCGAGGCGGCGCTCGGAACTCTCCGGACCCGTCCCATGGACCGGCCCATCTATGCACCAGCGTCGCCCAAGTCGCCTCCGACAACGCACGCGCAGCCACCTCTCACGCTGGCCGCTCGGCCGCCCGGCAAACGCGGATGGCGATCGTCCACGAGTACTCCCACCTCGGCGGCCGCGAGATCCTCCAGGTGTGCTATCCGGTCCTGAAGGCGGAGATTGAGCAGGTAGTGCGGGAGGTCAAGGTGGGCCCGCGGAGCAAGGTCAGCCGAGAGCGGACGAAGAAGGGCCGCTTGCTGCACTCGCCTATAGACTTGAACGCGCAATTCCGCGCCGCGCCCTTCCCTCCCTCTGGTCACTGTCCGTTGATCACTGGCTACTGGTCACTCGCCACTCGCACTGATGGCCGTGCACCCGGCTTCGAGGGTCCCCGGGCAGCGTTACTGAAGCAGTTGGCTCCGGCCAGGCGCCCCTGCGGCACACGAGCATTCTCACTTACCGCTGCTTCCTTCCGGACCTGACGGGGTTCGCGAGCGCTCGTTGCGCAGGACCCAGCCATCAACGCCACTTGCCTCAGTCAGACCTGACCGGCTCGCCCCTCGGTCGGGAATTCGACCCCGCTGGGCGCTCGGGTTCCCCGCCAAAGGCGGGGCAGGGAGTCGCCGATTCCCCGTCTAGCACGGCCACCACAAGTATAGGGCGCTAGCCGCGCTGACTCAATAGGGGTAGCGGCCAGTCGCCAGTCGGCGGTGAGGAGTGGCGAGGCGGGACTTGGCCGGTTAGAATCGGCGCCTATGACGACCAAGGAGAGAGTTTTCGCCATCTTCCGCGGCCGGCCCGCCGACCACGTTCCTTGGCTGGCGAACATGGACCACTGGTACGGTGTCAACCGCGCTCGCGGCACCATACCCGCCAAGTACCGGGACTGGCCGTTGCACGACATCCAGCGGGACCTCGGCTGCGGCCTGTGGCAGAGAGCGGGGGTGTGTCGGGGCCTGCCCAATGAGGTGAGATCGCGCACCGAGGAGATCGGCGAGGAAGTCATCACTATCATCGAAACGCCGGTGGGCTCCCTGCGCGAGGTGCACCGCATCTGCCACGACTTCACGCAGGCGCGCATGCGGGTCGAGTTTCTCGTCAAGGGGCCTCGCGATCTGCGCGTCGCCACCTACATCGCCGAGGCCTCTCACTACGAGCCGAATGGCGAGTCCTTCTTGGAGGCGGAGAAGGCGGTCGGGGAAGGTGGCATTGCGCTCACGACGCTCAGCGCCTGCCCCATCATGCAGGCTTGGTACTCGCTGGGGGTCGTGGGCTTGTCGTATGCCCTGGCCGACTACCGCCAGCAACTGGAGGCTTACCTCCACGCCGAGCATGAGCGCTCGCTCAGGGTTGCCCGCTGCGCGGCGGAAGGCCCGGCCGAGGTCGTCTGCTCCGGCGGCAACATGGACGCGCAGGTCATCGGGCCGGAGTCGTACAAGCGCTACGCGCTCGAGGCCTTTCAGGAGATCGGGCGCATCCTGCACGCGCGCGGCAAGTTGCACCAGTATCACTTCGACGGCTTCGTCAAGCCGCTGCTGCCGCTGATAAACGACTCCGAGATTGACATCATCGAGGCCTTCACGCCGCAGCCCATGGGCGACGTGAGCCTGGAGCAGGCGTTGGAGACGCTCGCGCCCCACATCAAGATTCAGGGGGCAATACCGGCGTCGCTGCTCTGCCACGGGGCCACGCAGCAGGAGTTCGAGGACTTCGTCGTGAAGACCGTGGAGATGGCCAAGGCAGCCGGGCGCGTGGTCATCGGCCTGGGCGACAACACGCCTCCCGACGCCGAGGTCGAGCGGCTGCGCCGGATAAGCGAGTTGGTCGCGCAGTACGGATAGGAGCGACACGTAGGGGGCCGCACGCCCTCACGGAGCAGGGCAGGGGCGTATTGCGTTACGCCCCTACGACGGGGAACGGGGCGGGAAACGAATGGTGATGAGAACGATGATGCTTCTGACGTTGGTTGCTGCTATTGGTCGGTGCGCTGCGAATGGGGATTCCGCGCAGCCTCTTCGCCCGCCGGTGATCCGTAAACTGGGCACGATAGACTGCGACATGGTCGAGACCACGCCGGTGGTGTACCGCGGTCGCCTCTATCGGTTCGAATACGTGCGCGAGAACTACCACGCCAACAACACCGGCGACTCCTACTTCCGCTTCATTGAGGTTGAGAGCGGTCACGCCACACCCCCGTTCGCCGTCGGATACCACCTGGGCAGCGCCTACGTCGAGGACGATAGGCTGTATGTGTTCGCGGTGGACAAATGGGGCGGCGAGCGGATTCAGGTCTTCTGGTCCAGCGACCTGGAGAACTGGGCCACCCAGCCGGCTCTGATCTTGCCGGGCTGGGCCAACTACAACACCTCCGTGTGCAAGGGGCTGAAGGGCTACGTCATGGCGTTCGAGGTGGGCGAGCCGCCCGAGGTGGTCGGGGAGCCTTTCACGATGCGCTTTGCCGAATCGGACGACCTGCTGAACTGGCGGTTGCTGCCGGAGGACCGCGTCTTCTCCAAGGACCGCTACACGGCCTGCCCCGCGCTGCGGTTCCTAGATCCCTACTTCTACATGATCTACCTCGAGGCGCGCCCAGGGCCTACCTACGAGCCGCACATCGTCAGGTCAAAAGACCTGGTGACCTGGGAGAGCAGCCCCCTGAATCCGGTGATGCAGTTCTCCGACGAGGACCGCGCGATCGCCAATCCCTCGCTCTCCCCCGCGCTGCGGGAGCGCATAGCACAGGCGGTGAACCTCAACAACTCCGACGTGGACCTGTGCGAATATGAGGGCAAGGTGATCATCTACTACTCCTGGGGCAACCAACAGGGCATCGAGCACCTGGCCGAGGCCGTGTACGAGGGAACCCTCCCCAAGTTCCTGGTCTCGTTCTTCCCTCAAAGCGGACCCCGGTGGTAGGGGCTAGGCGATGCCTAGGCCACGAGGGAGAACGGGCGAGCCGGCGGCTCGCCGCTACGGCGTGAGGGGGCTGGTATCTAGCACAAGGGCCCGAGTATCTCGATGGCCTTCTTGATGTCGTGGACTTGCTGCTCGCCGCTGATCTCGCGCTCGACGGTGAGCGCGCCGTGATAACCGAGCGACTTCAACTTCGGCACCAGCACAGGGAAGTTAACGCGCCCCTCGCCGAGCGGGCGCTCGTGGCCCAGTTCGCGTCCGTTCGTTGGGTACTCGCCGTCTTTGGCGTGCACGCCGCGCACGTACTTGCCGATGAGGTCCAGCGCGTCAACGGGGTTCGCCTTGCCGTACATGAGCAAGTTGGCCGGGTCGAGATTGACGCCGAGGTTGCCGGTGCCGATGTCCTCGAAGACGCGCAGCAGCGTAACCGGCGTTTCTTGCCCGGTCTCGAAGCAGAAGTGCAGGCCCAGCGAAAGGCAATGCTCCGCGACCTCTTTGAGCGCGGCCACGGTGCCCTCGTAGAGGGGGTCCTTCGGGTTGTCCGGGATGAAACCAGCGTGGGTGATGGTGTCGGGAACGCCGACGCGCTTGGCGAAGTCGGCGCCCTTCTTGAGCGCCTGCACGCGCACGGCGCGCCACTCCGGCGGGACGAGGCCGATGGTGGAGGGGCCGTCAACGAAGTTCCAGACGGCGGGGCCCGGATAGCCGGTCCAGATGGCGGTCACCTCGACGGTGAACTTCTCGCAGGCCTTCAGCAGGTCCTTCGCGGCCTCCTCCGTGTAGAGGTCCGGGTTCCAGCAGCCGACCTGGCAGGTGGGCAAGCCGAGGTCGCGCACTTTGCGCAGTTCTTCTTCCGGCTCCTTGCCGAGGCCGACAAAGACTCCTAGGCGCAGTTTCTCTGACATTCGGAAGTCACCTCACAGTGTTGGGCTCAATCAGCCCCACATGACCAGCATGCGCTCTTGCGACCTTGTGGGCAGCCGCATCAGGCTAGCGGCGCGCTTTCCGACCGCGAGACTCGGACGGGGCGGATTCCGGTATGACCTCGTGACGCCGCAGCGCGGCCAGCAACTCCTGCTGGATCATCTGCCATTGCTCGCGGGGGCAGTAGTCAGGCGAGTTCGCGATCGTGATGCTGGGAGGCTTCAGACCTATCTTCTCCAAGGCCGCGGCGGCCTGCTCGATCTCCTGGCGGATCATCTCGCTCGTGGGTACGAAGGACGTGCCGTCAACTCGCTTTAGGCAGGAGAACCAGTCTAGGTCAAAATGGAGCAGGGCGTTGCGCGGAATGCCCGCCGTGGAGAGTTCCCCCAGACGCAGGATGCGCAGCGGTGGCTCTTGCTTCCTGCCTCTCGCGGCCCGGCGCGCCGCCTTGCCGGTGTGCTGGGTGCCTTGGAAGCTGGGTGATTCCCACACCGGCACCACCCAGAAGGTCTGCTTCACTACGCCGTCGCCCATGGCCCCCAGCAGCCAGTTGCCGATGTTGAGGTTGGCAGCGGTCTGCGCCCACTTCTCGCGCTCGGTGCCGGGCTCGGGGAACTTCACCGGCGGAGTAACAGCCTGGTGGAAGATGTCGTCGTGCGCGTCGAAGTGCACCAGAACGTTGCCGGAGGGTGGGATGATTCCCTCGGCGGCCTGCACTTTCCAGCAGTAGTAGGTCACGTTGTCCTGGCCGTAGGTGCGGATGGGGCCGGACTGAGCATCCACGGCGCGGCAATCCGCCATGGCCTGCTGGTGTGGATTCGGCTCCCTGGCGAGCAAGGCATGGACGCCTTGCCAGATTCCGTACGAGAGTGAGAGGGCCGAGATGCCGACCAGAACTCCGATACCGACCCGCTTCAGACTGAATGAGCGCATTTGACCAAGACGGTGCGAGTATATCGTCGCGGGAGAGGCGCAACAAGGAGCATCGGGTGGGCGGGGTGCGCTTTCGCGTCGCTTGCTGCATAATGGCCCGCAGGAGCGGGTGATGGAATGGCAGCCTTGCCCCCCCCGGAACGGTTCCAGTTCGTCTGCGTGGCCTGCGGCTCCGGTCGCGCAGCGGCCGCCGCGCCCTACGTGTGCGATAAGTGCGGCAAGGCGCTGGCCCTGGAATTGCTGGTGGACCGGCTGCGGGCGGGAATGAGCCGAGAGGCGCTTAGGGGGCGCGGCTGCGGGCTGGCCCGCTACTGGGAGTTCCTGCCGGTGGAGGCGCCGGAGCAACTCGTGAGTCTGGGCGAAGGCGGCACGCCGCTGCAGCGGTGCGAGCGGCTGGGCGCCCATCTAGGGATCGCCGAACTCTACGCCAAGAACGAGGGCACTAATCCCACGGGCACGTTCAAGGATCGCTCGGCGGCTATGGGGGTGACTCGGGCGAGGCAAGTGGGAGCGCCGGCGGTGGCCATAGCCTCGGACGGCAACGCCGGGCCCGCGACGGCAGCCTTCTGCGCGCGCGCGGGGGTCCCGTGCTACGTCTTCATGCCCGCCTACGCCTACCGCGAGCGGTTTGCGCAGACGCGCATGTTCACTGAGCACCTCTACTCGGTCGAGGGCGACATCAACGAGTGCATTGAACTGGCGGAAAGGCTCAGCCGCCGCAACGGCTGGTACCACACCACCACCGCCGGCGTGGCGGACGCCTATCAGGCGGAGGGGCCCAAGACCATCGCCTACGAGGTCTTCGAGAGTCTAGGATTCGGCGCTCCCGACTGGATGGTGGCGCCGGTCGGCGGGGGGGGATTGCTGTCGGCGCTCTGGCGTGCCGCCGGGGAATGGCTGGCGCTGGGCTGGATCGGCAAGATGCCGGGATTCGTGGGAGCGCAGGCGAGCGGATGCGCGCCCCTGGTGAGGGAATTCGACAAAGGCGGGGACGGGATGGCGCTGCGCCCCTGCAAGGAGATCGGCACCAAAGCGATAACCATAGCGGTGCCGGAGCCGCTCGACGCCGTGCCCGCGCTGCGCGCGATTCGGGAGACCGGCGGCACGGCGCTGGCGGTCTCCGATGAGGAGATAGACCGCGCACAAGCACTTGCCGCGGAGCGTGAAGGTATTCTTGCGGAGCCTGCCGGCATAGCCTCGCTGGCTGCGGTGATGCGCCTGCGCCGCGAGGGCGTGGTCGGCGCCCAGGACAGAGTGGTCTTCCTGGTGTCCGGCTCGGGGCTCAAAGAACTGAGCGCCTTGGCCGCGACCGTCCCCTTGCCGCAGCCGATGGCGATAGAGGACGTGGAGCGCAGGCTGGGCCTCTGAGGGCGAGTCAATCATCGCCCGCGGGGCCGACCACTCCGCCGCTTGCTCCGCGCCGAGGAGGGAACCAATGAGTCGCTTGCAGGTCGTGGCCGCGCTGGGCGCGCTCGGCATCGTGCTCCTTGTGGCACTGGTCCTACTTCTGGCCAGGCGGGCGAGCGCGAGAGAGACCCTAATGGTGAAGATGCGAGACGGCGTGCGGCTCGCGACGGATGTCTACCTCCCGCGGGGGCAGGGGCCCTGGCCGGTGATCTTGGCCTGCACGCCCTACGGCAAGGAGGGCGCAGGCCAAGAGGCGGAGGCCTGGACCGAGCGTGGATATGCCGTGGTCGCCCAAGACATGCGCGGTCGCTTCGCCTCCGAGGGCAAGGACCTGGCTTTCTTCGATTGCGGCTGGGGCGAGCGCCAGGACGGCTACGACACCGCAGTTTGGATCCTGCAGCAGCCGTGGTGCAACGGGAAGATAGGCACGACAGGCGCCTCCGCTCTCGGCGTGACGCAACACATGTTGGCGGGCGCGGAACCGCCTGGGCTCGTCTGCCAGCACCTCATTGTGGCAGCGCCCAGCCTGTACCAGTACGGCGTGCGCCCGGGTGGCGTTTACCGCGAGACCATGGTGGATGGCTGGCTGATGGAGGAGGGTTGGGACGAGGAGAACCTGCGCCTGATGCGCGGCAACCGGCTGTACAACGCGCTCTGGCAGCAGGTGGACTTGCTGGCGCGCCTGCCGGCGGTGAAGAAGGTGCCGCCGGCGGTGCACGTCGGCGGCTGGTTCGACATCTTCAGCCAGGGCACGATGGACGCCTTCGCGCGCCGCCAGCAGCATAGCGGGAAGCAGTGGCTGGTGATGGGCCCCTGGCCCCACGGCGTCGGAGAAAGGCAAGTCGGCGAACTCACCTTCCCCGAGAATGCCGCCGAGATGCCTGTGGTGGCGCGGCAGGACTACTGGTTCGCCCACTGGCTTAAGGGCGAGGAGAATGGGCTGGAAGAGCAGCCGGCGGTCCACTACTACGTGATGGGCGCGTGCGGAGAGCCCGGAGCCCCTGGGAACGAGTGGCGAACGGCCGCCTCCTGGCCCCCCCCGGCGAGGGAGGTGCCCCTTTATCTGCGCGCTGCAGGCCTGCTGTCGTGGGAGCCCCCCGCGAGCGAGGAAGCGCCGGAGGAGTACCGGCACGACCCAGCGAATCCCGTGCCCACCATCGGCGGCAACAACCTGAACTTGCCCGCCGGGCCCATGGACCAGCGGCCGATCGAGTCGCGTCCTGACGTGCTGGTGCTCACCACCGCGCCCCTCAAAGAGCCGCTCGAGGTCACGGGGAGGGTTCGCGTGCGCCCGTGCTTCTCCACCACTGCGGAGGACGCCGACCTCATGGCGCGGCTGTGCGATGTGTATCCGGACGGCCGCTCGCTGCTCATTCTAGACGCGGCGCAGCGCGCCTCCCACCGCAGGGGCGACACGGAGTTGGAGCCCGTAGTGCCAGGAGAGATCTACGAACTCACGATAGACCTATGGTCCACCAGCATTGTCTTCAACGCGGGGCACCGCATCCGCCTGGTGATCTCCTCGAGCAACTCGCCCCGGTTCGAGACCAACGCTCTCCCTGCCACGCAGCGCATATACCACGATGCGCAGCATCCCTCCTGCGTGCTGTTACCCGTGCCTGTCCGCTGAGGGCGGCGTCAGAGGCCCTTGGGGCAGCCTACCACTCGCTGTAGGGAAGGCCGTTGGAGTCGCGGCCGGGGGCCCCGTTCTGCACCGTGCCGATGGTAGCAGCGGACTCCTTGAAGTAGATCCAATCGGTCCCTTCTGCGTTGCCGCCGGTGAGGGCGTTAGGGGGCAGTTGCCAGGTCGGGTAGTTGTAGTAGGGGCCTTTGAAGTCGAGCTTCTGCTCCTCAGTGAAGGTAACGGTCTTGATCGTGTTGCCCGCGACCAGGAGTCCCTGGTCGGCCACCGTCTTGGCGCAAACGTCGGCCAGGTTCACTGGATAGGCGCCCATATCGTTCTCGAACATCCTGACCGCGCTGCGCAACTCGCGCAGGTTGCCGCGCACGGCGGTCTCGTTAGCGCGCTGGCGGGCGATGAAGACACGCGTGAGCACCAGGGCCGCCAAGATGCCGATGATGACCACTACTAGGAGTATCTCGATCAGGGTGAAACCGCGGCTCCGCGCCTTGCTGAGTTCTAGTTCGCTTGACATGCGGTCCTCTCCGTATGATTCCTAGCCTATTTATGCCGTACTTGGGCGACGAGTCAGACCAGTCGGGCAGGTTTTTTCGTCCCCACAAGGGGGGCGGCAGGCGGAAATGAGACCTAGACCTAGGTCAGGGAACAGCCGATGAGAAGCAGGACGGTGGCGGGCGCCGAATTTGAGGCCGGGGCGGATTTCCCCCACCTCCGCGGCCGGAAAGTGGCGCTGGCGGCCAACCACACCGCGCTGTGCCGCGGGCGGCATCTGGCCGAAGTGCTGGCCGAATCCCTCGGCGTGCAGTTGGTCGCGCTGCTTGCTCCCGAGCACGGCTTTTGGGGCAAGGAGGCCGCGGAGTTCCCCTCGGGGGTGCACCCCGAGTTGGGTGTGCCGGTCCACAGCCTCTACGGTGAGGCGTTGAAGCCGACGCCAGAGATGCTGGGGGGGGCGCACCTGCTGGTCTACGACATGCAGAGCATCGGCGTCCGCTACTACACCTATGAGACCACCATGCGCTATTGCCTGCAGGCCGCCGCCGAGGCCGGACTGCCGTTCGTTGTGTTCGACCGGCCCAATCCCCTGGGAGGGGAGGTCGTGGAGGGGCCGGTTCTTGAAGCGGGGCACGAATCGTTCGTCGGTGCGCTGCCCGTGCCGGTGCGCCACGGAATGACCATAGGCGAACTCGCGCTGCTCGCTCGCGACTGGCTTGGCCTCAACACGGAGGTGCGCGTGGTCAGAATGCAGGGCTGGCGGCGAGCGATGGACTATGAGGCCACCGGTCTGCCCTGGGTCCCGCCTAGCCCGGCGATGCTCACCCTGAGCACCGCACGAGTCTATCCGGGAACCTGTTTGCTCGAGGGCACGAATCTATCCGAAGGCAGAGGGACGGAGGCGCCTTTTGAGGTGGTGGGGGCGCCGTTCATTTCGGGCGCCGCCGTTGCGGCACGCCTTCAGCAAGCAGGGCTTCCGGGCGTGAAATGGGAGCCGGTTGACTTCGTGCCCAGGCGGTCGAAGTGGGCGGGTGAGCACTGCGGTGGCGTCCGCCTAGTGGTGGAAGACCCCCAGGCCTTCAGGCCTGTGGCGGCGGGCATTCACCTCTTGCGGGGGCTGCGGGACCTGGCGGGCGACTCGTTCCAGTGGGAGGCGGAGCATTTCGGCCACCTGATCGGGAACGCCTGGGTGCGCCGATGGATTGAGGACGGCCGGACTGCATACGACATCGTGACCGCGTGGCAGGCCGGGCTGGCTGAGTTCCTGGAGCAGCGGCAGCGCTACCTCTGCTACTCCTAGTGGCTTGCACCGGCGGGGCGAGAGGCTGCCCCGCCCCCTTTCCTTGCTACCGCCGCTCGCGCCGGGCGCGCAGGTAGGACTCGAAGGCGTCAATGCCGACCAGGACGGCAAGGAAAAGCCCCAGGCCGGCGGCCACAACGGAGACCACGGGCCAGCCCGCAAGCCGAGGCTGGGCCCCCGACAGGGCTACCAGGGCGGAGGAGATAATCAGGGCGGCGGAGACCAGGCTGGCCGCCAGACGATTCGCGCCTTGCTCAAAAGCCGCGGGGAAGCGGTTCAGGCGCCCGTGCTCCAATTGCACCGGGATGCTGCCGTAGGCGAAGCGCCGCAGGCTGCGCAGCAACAGGCCTGGGCTGGTGGCGGCCAGGTCGCGCGACTGCTGCAGGAAACGCAGCGAGGCGGCGCGCGACTCCCGAGGATCGAAGCGCGAGAAAACCGCCTGGTAGAGCACCGGCCGCGCCACGCCCAGAAAGTCCATGTCCGGGTCCAGTTGCATGCACACGCCCTCAAGGTTGATGAACAGTTTGCCCATCATGGCGATCTCCGCGGGAGGACGGACCTGGTAGCGCTGCAGCAGCCGGAACGCCTGGCGAATGCCCTCGCCGATGCGCAGTTGCTTGGGCGAGAGTTCGCGGTAGCGGCTCATCATCTTGCCGATCTCGCGCTCTAGCGGTTCGCGCGCGAAGTCAGGCGGGAAGGAAGTAATGTCCGCGATGGCGTCAACGTACGTGACCGGGTCGCCGTCAATCACTGACAGCAGCAATACCACCAGGTTCTGGCGCAGTTCCTGGTCCAGGCGCCCGACCATACCGAAGTCCAGCAGTGCGATGCGGCCCTCCGGTGTGACCCAGACATTGCCGGGGTGCAAGTCGGCATGGAAGAGGCCGCCCACGCAAACCTGGCGCAGAGCGCCGGCGAAGAGGCTGCGCGCCAGTTCCCGCGGGTCAAGGCCCTGCGCGCGCAGGGCCTCGAAGTGGTTGATCTTGACGCCGCGCACCAGGCTCATGGTGAGCACGCGGCTGGTGGTCTGCGGCCAATGCACGCGCGGAATCTCGAACCGGTCTTCGGGGAGTATGCGGCGCAACTCCTCCATGTTGCGCGCCTCTTGGAAGTAGTCGAGTTCGCTGCGCAGCGCGTTGGAGAACTCCTCCACGATCTGGCGGATGTTGATGACGCGCGCGATCTCGGCGACGCGCTCGGCGGTGCGCACCAGCACACCCAGAATGCGCAAGTCCGTCAGCACCAACTGCTCCGCGTCGGGACGCTGCACCTTCACCGCAACCAGCGCGCCGCTCTGCAGGCGAGCCCGATGCACCTGTGCAATCGAGGCGGCCGCCAGCGGCTCGGGTTCGAATTCCGCAAAGGCCTCCTCCAGCGGGCACTCCAGTTCCTTCTCGATTGCCCTGCGCACGATGTCGAAGGGCATGGGGGGGGCCGTGTCCTGCAACTGCTCCAGAGCGCGGATGTAGTCGGCGCGCAGCAGGTCCGGCCGCGTGCTGAGCAGTTGCCCCAACTTGATGAAGGTGGGCCCGAGTTCCTGCAGCAGCCGCCTCAAGTCCTCCGGGGTCGGAACCCGGGGCGCCTCGCGGGGGCGGCGGTGAGGCACGAGCCGGTCGAGCCCCAAGCGCGCCAGCAGGTAGTGCCAGCGGTACTTGAGCAGGACCCGCCCTATCTGCCGCAGGCGGGCGTAGTCCTCCCTCAGTTCCCTCAGCGGCGACCAGAGCATGCTCTCACCTGTCGGTGCAGGCGCGGCTCATCCGTCGGGGCTCGGCGCTCTCTTGCCGGCTCCACGCTGCAACGACCAGCGTAACACAGGCGGCGCCATGAGCGTAGTCGCCACCACCACCACGATGACGGCGCCGTAGGTGGTGTGGTCCACCACCGCCTGTCCGCCGGGCAGAAGCAGCGTCGCCCCCATGGTGGCGAAGATCAGCCCAACCTCGCCGCGCGGTATCATCCCGATGCCTACGCTAATGCGGTCAAGCCCCCGTTGCAGCACTCCAAGGGCACAAGCCTGCTTGCCGATGACGGCAGCCGCGGTCAGCGCCAATGCCAGCAGTGCGCCCTCTTTGGAGGCGAACGCCGACAAGTCCATGATGGCCCCCGTGCGCACGAAGAACACCGGGGCGAGAAAGCCCACGATCGGATGCAGCCGGTCGGTGAGCCCCAGGGGCGGGTGGGCTCCGGTGTCGGCATTCCGCCCTTGCGGGTGCGCCTGGGTTAGAGGCGCCTCGGGCTCCTCGATCACCAGGCCGGCCAGAAACGCGCCCACGATGAAGGCCAATCCCACGGCGTGAGCCAGCCAGGCGAGGGCGAAGCAGAAGACTAGAGACACCGTCAGCCGCGAGCCGGCGGGCCGCAGCCAGGCCGCCACGCGGAACAGCGCCGGAGCCAAGTAGCGGCCGACGGCCACCGCCCCGACGACGAACACCGCGGCCTTGGCCGTGACCTGCACAGCGGACAGTGCCACGCTGCTCTCGCCTCCGACGGCCACCGCGCGTACCAGGCCCGCCATGATGGCGAGCACCACCAGCCCCTGGACGTCGTCAATGACCGCCGCGCCCAGTATGATGCGCGCCTCGGGCGTGCGCAGGCAGCCCAGGTCGGTGAGCACGCGGGCAGTGATGCCCACGGAGGTGGCGCACAGTATCGTGCCCACGAACACGTGCGTCAGGGGAGGTGCGTGCGGCTGCAGCCACCAGGAAACGCCCCAGCCGAGCAGCGCGGGGGCAATGATGCCCAGCGTGGCCACGGCAAACGCCGACCAGCCGACGGCCAGCATTTCCCTGATGCGGGACTGCACTCCCACGTAGAAGAGCAACAGGATTACCCCCAGATCGGCGAGCGCGCTCACCAAGGGGTCGGCCTTGATGAACTCTAGGCGTGTGATGCCGATCACCGACAAGTTGCCCAGCAGCACGCCGAAGACCAGTTCGCCCATCACCGAGGGCGTGTGGATGCGCTCGAAGAGTTCGCCGGCGATGCGGCCGCCGACAAGAATGACGGCGAGGGCGATGAGCAGGTTGGAGACCTCGCCCGCGGCCCCCCCCGCGGCGCCGCACAACATGGCCGCCGCCGCGGCCGCGCCCGCCACCGGCAACACGATCCTGAACGGCAGTCTCTTTGACGCTGTCTGCATTGTGTTGATGACGATCCTTCGCAGTGCTACTCGGCTGTGGAGACTACGCTGAACACGACTTCCCGCCGGCTCACGTTGCCCGCCACGTCCCGCCCCTCAAGGGTGAGGACGTGTCTGCCGGGCGCGAGAGAGGTCGTGTCCAAAGATACCTGTCCGGGCGAGGTGGCCCACTCCGCCAGCGGCTCTCCGTCAACGAAAAGGCTCAACTTGACCAGGCGGTAGTCGTCCTTGCCTTTCACCGTTATGGGCACCGTGCCGCTGACCTCGCTGCCCTCCTCTAGGCTGACCCAGACCTCGGGGGGGGTGAAGTCGTTCATGCACAGCAGCGTCTGCTCCTTCAGGCTGCGGGCCTCCTGCGAGTTGGGGTCCAGGCTCAGAGCCTGGTCAATCGCCTGCCGCGCCACCTCCAGGTCGCCGGCTTCGAGGGCCTCGCGCGCTCTCTGAAGGTGGCCCTGCAGTTGCAGCAGTCGCTGCCGGCCTTGGACGAACTGCAGCCACACTCCCAGGGAGGTGTCCTCCGGCATCTGGGCCGCCAGGGCCGCCAGCGCCTGCTGGGCCTCCTGGTAGCGTTCGCTGAGCGCCAGGTTGACGGCGCTGCGGTAGGCCTCGGCCGCGGCGTTGTAGGCCTGGCCGTAGGGACCGTATGGGCCGAGCACATGCCACAGCGCGGCCGCGGTGTTTCGCACCAAGACCACCCGCAGCCCTAGCCGCACCTCGGCCGGCAGCGCGTTCCAGTCCTCCAGATTGTCGGCCGGCGCCACCAAGGTCGGTATCCTCGCTTGGGCGGCGGCCTGCGCCAACAGGTCGAAGTTGGAGACCTTTGCCAGGCTGCCATCGGGCCGCAGCGCGCCGACCACCGCCACCCCCGCGAGCAGCGGCGCCTTGCTCAACGCTGCATAGAGGTCCACCAAATAGGCCAGCGGCAGCGTATCATCCGCGCTGGCCTGCTCCTTGTCGGGGAAGGCGACCGAGATGCGGTTGCCCTGCATGTAGGCGGGCGGAATGGGGAACATCATCTGGGGCAGCAGGGCGATGCACTTGTGCGCGAGCGACAGCGCCTGCCCGGCCGCTGGCGGCGCTCCCGGCATCAGGAAGTAAGGCGCGCCCTGCGTGTCCTCTTCCTTGCAGCGCAGGCGTATGACTCTGGCCGCGGCGGGGAACTGATTGGCGCGCAGGACGACCGTGGTGACTACGCCGGGCTCGTCAGACGGCGCCGCCGGCTGCTGGGCCAACGCCTCCCCCCCCGCCAGGCAGAGGCAGAGAACGCTCCCCAACACGAAAAGCAGCAACGCGCGCCCCATGGTCGCGTTCAGCGCTTGGGTGCGTTGAGCAGGGCCTGCGCGAGCAGCGCAACGAACCTCAATCCAGCAACTCCCGCGCCTTGGAGACGTTCTGCCCGCAGCCCATGCACTTGCCCCGCACGATAAGGCTTTCCCTCTTGCAGAACGGGCAGACTGCGACCCGTTCCTCCGCATCCTTGTCGTCCGCGGAGCGGGCAGACCTCTCGGCCCGAGCCGTGCGGGCCCGCTTCTCTGCTTCCTTGCGCAGGCCCGCCTGCCGCACTTCTGTCAAGCTGGCCTTAATCTGTTCGTAACTTACCTTCACCCGCCTCCGGCTGCCCTCTCGTAAGTGGACGTAGATGAGAAACCACGTGAGATACGCTGCAGCCGCTATGTAGGGCGCGGTATCCCGCCAGTTGGCCACCAGGTACATGATGACCGAGAGCAGCAAGGACACCACCACCACGAACTCGCCTATGGTGATAAGTTCCTCGCCATACAACTCCGCCAGCCGCCAGATCACCAGTGCCGCGATGAGCACCGCAGCCGGCACAAGCACGAAGAAGACGGTGCCGCTGCCCAGTTCCTTTAGGAAGTTAACAAGTCCGTACACCAACGCACCACCCGCCCTGCGGCTGACAGCGCCGCCTTCGCGCGATGACTTTCCTTGCTGCTCCCATCGCGCGCCTGATTTTAACCCCTGCGGCCTGCGGCCGCAATGCTTCCCCCCGGCGGCGGATCGGCGGCTCCGCCTGCCCCCCCAAGCGGCCCTGCTCGGCCGTTCCGCTGTTGGCTCTGCCGCGCTACACTGGGGCTCGCCCAAGAAAGGCAGGAAGCGCCCATGGGAGATTTCCTCTACACCTTTGTGTCCTCGGCCTACTTCGTGGAGCGTTCCTGGGGCTACGGCACGCCGCGCCAGGGCATGGAACTGCTTGGCGAACTGGCACACGGGCGCCGGATACCCGTCACCTGGCTCGTCAGCCCTCGCTCGGCGCGCGAGATGGCCGAGCCCCTAACTGGATGGCACCAAGAGTTCGGCGACGAGGTCGGAGTCTACCTGGGCGCGCCGCCCGAAGCCCGCACCGGTCAGGCCGAGCGCGAGTACTTCGTCTCGCTCGACTACGAGGGCATGCGCGAGAAGATCGAACGGGAGGCGCGGGGTGTGGTCGAGGCACTCCCTTGGGCCAGGGTCACCGTCGCCGGCGGAGGCTACCGCAGCAACACCATGGTCGCCGCTCTCGAAGACTTGGGTTTCGATGGCTTGTGGGGTCACTGCTGGGAGCAGGCCTACGTGGACAACATCACCGACCGCGGCGCGCCCTGGGGCTTCTACTACGCCTCCCGCGAGGCCTTCAAGGCGCCCGCCTGCTACCCAGGCAAGGTCGTCGCCTGCGAGTGGACCGCGCGCGACCTCAACAAGGCCTTCCGCACCGGCAAGCCCGAGGTCTATTCCACCGATCCCAACGACGCCGACAACAACCGCCTCTGCACCGCGACCGATATCTCCTACTGGCGCGCCTTCCTCGATCAGTACCGCCGCAACACGGCGTGGAACGACTTCATCCCCTTCCTTCAGCACCAAGAGGCGCACGAGATGGAGACGGGCATCGTGCACAACGGCTTCACGCAGGAGACAGTGGATCGCACGGCGGCGATGCTGGAGCGGCTCTTCGCTTACGTTGCTTCGCTGCCGGACGTGCAAGCGGTGTCGCTGCCGCGAGCAGTCGCGGAGTTCAAGCGCCGCTTCCTTCGCCAGCCCGCGACCTACATGCTCTTTGAAGACATCCCGGTCGCGGCCGATCCGCGCGGCCCTTGGCCCGAGGTGCTCGTCTACTGCGACGACCGTTGTCAATTGTTCTTCGATCGCGATCAGCCCTTGCCCATTGCCGCGCGCAACTACTTGGCGGCGGCCGACACCGAGGCAATTGAGTTTGCCGCTGAGGAATCCCTGCCTGAGTTTGAGATTGAGCGGTCATCCTCCGCAGGCATTGAGACCATCAACGTGTGCGCCCGCGCCGAGCGGCCCATTCGCTACGGCCTCGCCCTCTGGGGCGACTACCCCAAGGCCGCCGCCTCGGCCGAAGCCAGACAGAAACCCGATGCCAACGTCGCGTTGAAGGAGATCGGCGGCCAAGTCCTGCTCGCAACCTTCGACCTCCCCGCCGGCCGAACCAACCTCTCCCTCCGCCTGCCTCCTCCGTAGGGGCCCCGACCCAGTCGGGGGCCCACCTCGTAGGGGCGCGCGGCCCGGTTTACCCGCCGTAGGACGGCCCGCCCGTAGGGGCGACTCGGCGTGGCCGCCCCTCACCGACTACCACCTACTGCCTGCTGGTCCTCCGCCCTCCCGCCCCTCCTTGTCCCCCCGTCCCACTCGCGCATATAATGCGCCCGGGCCGAGGCGTGGGAGTCGCTGACACGCGGGGACCCGACTGGTGCTACGCAAATGCTGGCCGATACCGAGGTTGGCGAGACCATCAAGGCGATCGTTGACAGGCTGGTCGCCGCCTACAAGCCGCAGAAGATCATCCTCTTCGGTTCCTACGCTTACGGCACGCCCGACCGCGACAGCGACATTGACTTGCTCATCATCAAGGAGACGGACGAACGGCCCATAGACCGGAGGGTGGCGGTCAGGCGTCTGGTCTCCGACGCGCGGCGTGGCATGCCGTTCGACGCCATTGTCCTCACCCCGCGCGAACTGGAGCAGCGACTGGTCGTGCGCCAGGGGTTCGTGGAGGAGATCATCGGAGGGGGAGTGGTCCTGTACGATGCGTAAGGACTCCCTGCATCCGCCACACTGGTTCCGCATCGCCGAGGGCGACTTACAGCGCGCGCGCAACCTGCTCGCACTCGAGGACCTCATCGGTGCGGGCTTCAACATCCAGCAGTCCATGGAGAAGTACCTGAAGGGTTATCTGCTCTCCAAGGGCTGGGCGCTTCGCCGCATCCACGATCTCGAGGCGCTCCTTGACGACGCCATCGCGTACGAGCCCTCCCTAGAGGAGTTCCGAGCGGCGTGTCAGAAGAGCACTGAGTACTACCTCGAGGAACGGTATCCGGGCACGCCGGAGTCCGAACTGCGCCGCGAGGAAATGCAGGAATCCCTCGCCAGCGCCGAGGGTCTCATCGAGAAGATCAAGGCGCTGCTAGGCTAGCGGTGACGCCGGTTCGGCAGGGGCGCGGCGTGCCCAGTCCCTATGGCGTGGTCGGCCTGATGTCCAGCAGCGCGGCGGAGTCGGGGTCGAGGGGCACCGTGACGCTGCGGGAGGGCCCAAGGGGCAGGTCGCGGCCGGCAACGAGTTCGGTGCAGGTGTAGGGGGACGGTTCTGCCGGACCAGGGCGGGCCAGCCCAAGCGCCGCGAAGTCTATCGGGATTTCGGCTTGCACCGCGTGGGGCGAATTGTTGAAGACGGTGAAGTAGAGGTCGCCCCCCCTGCCAGGGCCCCAGCGTTCAACGAAGACGTGATCGCGTTGGTCGGGGAAAGACACGAGGGCCACATCGGGCGCGGCCCTGAGGAGGGCTCGCGGCAGGAATGCCGCTCCTACGGTCGGGCGAGCCAGCGGCTCGCCCCTACGGGCGGTCTCACCAGCGTCGGGTGGTAGGGACGCGATCTTATCGCGTCCGCGGGTCGGGGTGCGCGGGCGGGATGAGATCCCGCCCCTACGAGGCGTGGATGTGCGACCGAGGCCGGCAAGGCCAGCGGATACGGGGCTGGCGCGGAGGACGCGCGCGTGGGTCACCGGCTCCCAACCGGCTTTGTGAATCCTCTGAATGAGCGGGACGTACTTCGCGAACAGGTGGCGGTCGCGGTTGTACCAGCGCGGATTGCCGAAGTAAGGATCGGTCGCCGCATCGTGGCTGAAGAACCCCGGAAAGCAACCGTAGAAAAGGCACCGCTGCATGTAGCGCTCGACCAACTCCGACCCGAAGCGGTCGTAGTCCGTGTTCTGCAGCAGCAGGTACGGCTTCTGGTAACTGAGCGCGCGGCGATAGGCGAAGACGGAATGGTCGTCGGGCCGGTACTCGCCCTCGGCGAGCCAGTTGGTCTCGGTGCCCATTGCGTCGAGGTAATGCGCCCACCACGGCCAGCGCCACAGCGCGGCATTCGCCATGATCAGCTTGCCGCGCTTATGCATCTCGTCCGCGAGCGCCCCCACGCCCTCGTAGATGGAGAAGACATTGAGAATGAGGGGGCGCTTCGTCTCGGTATCGAAAGTGAGGGGCACGTCGGCAGCGGCGAAGTGCTGGCGGCGGAAGTTGGGAATGTCACTCCAGCCCTCGATGGAGTCAATGTAGGCGCCGTCGAGTTCAGGGGGGGGCGTGTCTGCGGCTTCCAAGCCAGGGTTGCCGAGCAGGTTCTCCTCCGAGCCGGCGGCGGAGAGCCGCAGGTCATCGAACCAGACCGTGCCCGCGTGATTGCGCCGGAAAAGCGCGTTGAGCGTCGCCTGCTGCACGGGCTTTGCCGGGTGGACGGTGAACTCCGCGAACTCCCAATCGTGCGTGCCGACCGCAAAGGGCGCGATCTGCGCGAACAGGTGGTCGCCATCGGCGTAGGCGAGGTCAAGGTAGAGGGAGTAGTCCGCGTCCGCTTGCCCGGTCACGTTCTCGGCGCGGCTCCAGCCGGAGAAGTGGAGCGCCCGCGCCTCCGTCTGATTCAGAAACACGGTCCGCGAGAGGCCGGCGTTGCCACCGGGCTCGGCTGAGAAGCAGCGCGCGGACTGCTCGCCGCCGTGCTTCATGTTGACATCGGGCGCCGCTCCGTCGCCGTATGGGTTCCAGCCGGGGATACCGCCACGAGCGGCGCGCTCGAAGCCGGACCACACTTGCTCCCAGTCCACGTCGTACTGGTTGATGCCCGGGCAGCCCGACGGGGCGCCCGGCAGAACGCCGGGAACCTCCGGGTCGGGGTTGAGGCCGAAGACACCGCCGTTGCACCAAGGCGCGTCGTGGGTGGTGACGAAGGAGTTGCCGTCGCGGTCGAAGATGGCCGAGGTGCGCGTGGCGAGGGCGCGCCGCTTCTCAACGTGATTGCCCTCGCGCTCGAGGCGGGCCAACTCCTGCATGCACGCCTCGTAGGTCCGCGGTATCTCGGGCGCGAGCGGGAACCAGAAAGTCTGCGGCTCGGTGTAGACGAACGAGAGGATGCCGTGCGCGTCGTCCCAGGGGAGGTTGTTGTCGCCTTCGTGGAACTTGAAGTGGAAGTCCTCGGGCCGCTCGACGGTGCTGATGTCGGTGAAGGCCATCCATAGCCCGCCCTCGTCTATGCGGCGCGCAAAGAAGTCCGGGAAGAGGTCGTGGTACTTCTTCAACGCGGCGCGAAAGCCCCACTTGGGATCGAAGGCGCAGGCGCCCGGGCCGCCTCCGTACAGCACGAAACTGAAGGCCGCGCGGCCGGGCTGCTTCGCGGCAGCCTGGGTGAGGCCGAAGTCGTAGGCGAGGTAGAGTTCGCGCGCGGCGGCCTGATAGCCGATGCGCATGAGCGCGGGGCGGTCGAGAGGAACCGCAATCGCGTACCCCTCGCTCGGGCTGGTGATGCACCCCAGCGGGTACTTCGAGTGATTGCCGGTGGCCCCTGCGCCGCTGAAGGCGAGGCTGCGGTAGTCGCCGGTCTCGCCCACCGCACGCGAGACGCGCGCATCGTCCCACCACACGAAGTCGGGGCCGCCGACGGGCAGCGCGAAGTAGAGCGTGAGGGCGCGGTCCTCGCCGCGCAGGTCCTTCACTCGGCCGTCCACCCTAATCGAGTCGCCCACAGTGCGGTACTCCGCTTCGATCTCCAGGCCAAGCGATTGCGAACGCGCGCGCCACTTGATGGAGTCGCCGTTCGCCACCGCAGGGCCGAGGGGGGCTACGAAGTCGGAGTCGGCCGCTACATCGCGCAGCCGGAAGCCGCCCAGGCCGGGCTCGGTTGCCACGACGCCGGTCTTGGGGTCAATGGACAGGCGCCAGCCACCGCGGGGCCCGATGGCCAGCGTGGGCTCCAGTACCGTGGAGCCCGGTTGACCGCGGCTCACGGCCACCGAGTCGTAGATGACTCCGCCCTCCGGCGCCTGGAGTTCGCGCAGTTCGAAGTCGTCGAAGTAAGCCGTTCCCGTGTGCCCGCGGAAGATGGCGTGCATGGTGACCGTGGCGATGGGCTTCTCGGGCATGACGCGCACCTCGCGCATCTCCCAGTCGTGGGTGCCGGTGGAGAAGTTGCCCGTGCGGCCCCAGAGCGGCGTGCCGTCTGTGTAGATGATGTCGAGGTAGAGCGAGTAGCCGGAGTCAGAGATGCCGCTGACGTTGGCGGCCTTGCTCCAGCCGCGCGCGATGATCGGCCGCGGCTCCTTCTGGCTGAGGACTATCTCCTGCGAGGCGCCGTGTTGGATGCCTTCGTCATCCGAAGTGCAGACGATGCAGCGGGTGCCTGCGCGGCCTTCGGGGGAGAGTTCGTAGCCCGCCTGCCAGAAGACCCATCCAGGGAGCGGCGCAGTGCCCCCCTCCTCGAAGCCGCCGTTGGTGGAGACAAGCGTGGCGGCCGCGCGGTCAAAGGACAGAACGCGCCAGGGGACGTACTCCCGGGAAAACGGGTTGCTGTCCCCATTTTCCACCGCCGGCGCCTCTGGCTCGCCGACACCATGCGATGCTGCTGACCACCTCGTAGGGGCGAGCCGCTGGCTCGCCCGCAGCAGCACGTCCTCCCGCGCGCTGGCTGACCCGCACGCCAGCGCGCACACACCGACAGCCAAGACGACCACGCGCATCCAATTCCCTCCCAGCGCCCAGCGTTCCGGCGACGATTGTGCCGAGGCGTGGCGGGGGCCGCAAGCCGCACGCCTCGGGGCCAAGGGATGTCGCCCCGCCAAAGGCGGGGCCCCTACGTGACCTCCCTCGGCTGGCGGCGCGGCGGCGCGCGGATGTGCTATACTGCGCACTCCCGGATTTGGGCTTGGAGGCCGGGCCTTCTCATGCCACTTCTCGAAGTAGCGAACCTGTCTAAGGATTTTCGCGTCCGCAAGAGGCAACCCGGCGTCTGGGGCTCCCTGCGCTCGCTGGTCGCCTCCGACTGGGAAATCCGCCACGCCGTGCGCGACGTCTCCTTCGAGGCCGAGCGCGGCGAGATCGTCGGCTACCTCGGGCCCAACGGCGCCGGCAAGTCCACCACCATCAAGATGCTCGTGGGCATTCTCCAGCCCACCACGGGGCACGCCTCGGTGTGCGGCTTCGATCCGCAGCGCGAGCGCGCCGCCGTCGCGCAGCGCATCGGCATCGTCTTCGGCCAGCGCACCAATCTGTGGTGGGACCTGCCGCTGATCGAGTCCTTCCGCCTGTTGCGGCACATCTATCGCATCCCGGAAAACCACTACTACGCCTCTCTCGATCGGCTGACCGAAGTGCTGGACATGGGGTCGTTCCTCGACATGCCGGTGCGGCTGCTCTCGCTGGGCCAGAAAATGCGCGGCGACCTGGCGGCGGCGCTGCTGCACGAGCCGCAGATTCTCTTCCTCGACGAGCCCACGGTGGGCCTGGACATAGTGGGCAAGGAGCAGGTGCGCGAGTTCATACTCGCCATGAATCGCGAGCGCGGCCTCACGGTGCTACTCACCACCCACGACCTGCACGACGTCGAGCGTCTCTGCCAGCGCGTCATCATCATTGACCGCGGCTCCGCCATCTATGACGGTTCGCTGGCCCGGTTGCTGGAATCCTATGCTCCCTACCGCACGCTGGTGTTGGACTTGCTCGACGGGGCGGTGGGCCGCAGCGACCTGGTAGCGGCGCTGAGGGACTTCCCTCGGCCGCAGGAGGCGGGCGCGGCGCCGGCGATCGTGCAAGAGGAGGGCAACCGTTTCTTCATCCGCTTCGAGCCGCGTTCGGTGGCGGCGCCCCGGCTGCTGTCGCACTTGAGCGAGCGCGTGGCGCTCCGCGATCTCGCCATCGAAGAGCCTGACATCGAGGAAGTGGTGGCGCGCATCTACCGGGAGGGGATGTAGGTGCTACGGCCCTACCTGGCTATCGCCAAGCGCTCGTTTCAGAGGGCGCTGGAGTACCGCTTCGAGCTCTGGGCCGAGTTCATCCTCAACCTGCTCTTCATGTACGTCTACGCGTGCCTGTGGCGCGCCCTGTACGCACAGCGGGCACAGGTCGGCGGCTACACCCTCAAGGAGATGCTCACTTACATCGTGGTGTCTCAAACGCTGTTGACCTTCAACTTCACGCTGCGCCTACCGGGCGTGCTCTCGGAGAAGATGCGCTCCGGCGCCATCAGCATGGACCTGATGAAGCCGGTGGACTTCCAGTTCCTGACCATAGCGGAGGGCGCCGGCACCTCGCTGCACACGCTGCTCTTCAATATGGTGCCGAAGTTCCTCGTGTTCTACTTCCTACTGCACATTAGCGCGCCGGCGAGTGTCGTCGCTGGCCTGGCCTTTGCGCTCAGCGTGGCGCTGGGGTACGCCGTGCTGTCGGCCACGCAGTTTGCGGTGGCGGCCACGGCGCTGCACATTGTGGACACGCGGGGCGTCAACGCCTTGGTCACCTGGGTCGTCAACTGGCTCTTCGCCGGCTACTTCGTGCCGCTCTCGTTCTATCCGGCGGTGATGCAGAAGATCGCGGCGGCCTTGCCGTTCCAGTGCACGGTGTCGACGCCGACGCTCATCTACACGGGCCAGTTGTCCGGCTACGCCCTGGTCACGGCGCTGGGGCTTCAGGTGGTGTGGGTGGCGGCGCTCCTGCTTGTTGGTAGGGCGATTCTGCTCGCGGGCCGGGCGCGCCTGGCAATTCAGGGGGGGTAGGGAAGTGCTGCGCTGGGTTTCGCTCTACGCGCGACTGGCCCAGGCCACCTCGCGCTCGATGTACCAGTATCGCGCTGCTTTCGGCCTGATAGCGCTGGCCACGACCCTCGCGGAGGGCGGGATGCTGCTTCTCATCGGCATCGTGGTCACGCGCTTTCGTGGCATCGGCGGGTGGCAGTGGCCGGAAATCGCAGTGCTCTACGGGATGGGGTTGTCCGCGGTGGGCCTCATGCGGCCCTTCGGCGCGGTGCTGGACCATTTCGACGACCGCGTGGTGAGCGGGCGCTTCGACGCGTTCATGACGCGCCCGGTCTCGCCGCTCTTGCTCACCATGGCGGACGGCTTCGACGTCTTCGCGCTGAGTCGGCTGGTGACTGGTCTTGCGATGCTCGCGGTTGGACTGAAGGCGGCGGAGGCGCCCGTGGGATTTGGCGAGGTCGTGTTCCTGGCCGCGGCCATCGTGGGCGGCGCGCTCATCATGCTTGCCACCTATCTGGTCGTGGCCACGGTGGCCTTCTGGACCACGAGGTCCTCCAAGTTGACCGATTTCTTCACCGCGGCCGGGCGCGAGTTTGTGAACTATCCCCTGAGCATCTATCCGTTCGCCATCCGGATGCTGCTGACGTTCGCGATCCCTCTGGCGTTCACCACCTACTACCCTGCGCAGCGGTTGCTGGGGCGGCACGAGTTCCTCGGGTTGCCCTCGTGGCTGCAGTTCGCGACGCCGGTGGTGGGCGTGCTGTGTTGGCTTCTCGCCTGGCGGTTCTGGCAGGTGGGGTTGAGGCACTATCGCTCCACGGGGTCGTGAGCGGCGGCCACCCTCCTGAGGTGGGCAGGCACAAACGTCGCACCTAAGAGCGGGCGGCCACGGGG
This sequence comes from uncultured Armatimonadia bacterium, assembly GCA_964528605.1. Taxonomy (GTDB): domain Bacteria; phylum Armatimonadota; class Zipacnadia; order CAZGSV01; family CAZGSV01; genus CAZGSV01. Next base: position 10,048 of record CAZGSV010000002.1, on the reverse strand, counting down.
GGCCGCCCCTACGCTTGCAGCGCGCGTTGTCGCGGCGCACCTGAGGCGGGCTCCTACGGGGGGCACCGGATTCGCCGTAGGAGGGACATTCCTGTCCCGATGAAGGGACGCAAGGGCAGTGGCCCCCCACCCGCAGAAGGCGCATTCCCGCGCCGACCCGCGGTGGCCGGGAGGTGAGGGCCAGAGCCTTGAGTTGCGGCCGCAGACCAACGTAACTCAAACCTTCAGGTTTGACGGGGTGGGGGCCAGGCGGATCCCCCTACGGTATCAACCCTGGACCCTCGGGTCGCGAGCAGCGAGGGACCGTGACTACTACGACGCCCGGCACGGGCGCTGCGCCCAGCCGACAGGAAGTCTGGCACCTCAAATGCGCCCTCTGGTGAGGTCCAAGAGCGCCGCGACAACCGCAACTTTTCGTGCCATTCCCAAACCCCCTCCGCACGGGTGTGCCACCTGCCTGGGACAGCCAGGAACCGGAGACATTATAGCGCGTGCTGCGGCTTGGCCGCCAGGCATCGCCGGCCATTGCCCCTGCCTGGCCGACCGCACGACTCGCCTATTGTGGTACGCTGCTGACCGTCGGCCCCGTGCGGACCTGCCCAAGCGTGGCTGCCGAGTCCGTCTCGTAGATCCAATCGTCCGAGGGGTCGTCCGGGGTGACCGGCAACACGTTGTGCGGTATCTCCGGCGGGGACAGATAGGGGGGGCGGTAGCGCGAGGGATCTATGGGCACCTCGACCACCGAGCCATCGGCGGCAGGCGCCAGGCCGTAGGACGGCGGTGTGGGGCTGACCAAGTCCGCCAGGCTGGCCGGATAGGCGCCCGTGTGCGAGTGGAACTGTGCCACAGCCCGCTGCAACGTCTCCAGAGCCGCGCGGGTGTCTGCCTCTGCTTGCGGACTCCACTCCGGGGGTTGCGCCGCAGGTGCGGCTTGCTCAGGTGCGGCCTGCGGGCTCTCCCGCCCGGCCTGCTCGCCCGGCCCCCGCTGTTGGGCCGCAGCCGGGGGGGCAGAGGGCGCGGGGCCGGCGATCCGGTTCGCCGCAGGTTGCTGCTCGCGGCGGACCGGTTCCTCCTCGAGCCAGCCAGTGCGGGCTTCGGCGGTGCGCTGCCCCTGCCGCAGCCCCGCGGCGAAGGCGCGCCGCGCGACCACGTAGTAGGTTGCGCCGACGGAGGCGATTCCCGCGACCAGCAGCCCAATGGCCAGCGCCCACATCCACAAGGGCGTTGCCGACCGCTCTGCGGAATAGACCGCACCACACTGGCTGCATTCGGTCGCGCCGCCGGGCAACACGGCCCCACAGCGGGAACATAACATCTGGCGCTTTGGGGCGCCGCCGTCGGGCTTGGGTGGTCTACTCACCTTTCCGCTCCCTGACCTCCTTCCGGCAGTGGCGACGGGGCCAGTATACCGCATGACGGCCCGCGGCAACCCCCCTGGCGGCGGGCAGGACTGCGCGGGACCAGATGCCCGCCGCCCTCCCGGACGGTCGCGCCGGCTCCGGCTGTCCCGCCCCCGGGAGGGGCGGGAGGAGCGCCGGCTTGCGCATTTGCTCGTTGACCGTGGCCAGCGGGACTGTTATAGTCTTGTCGGCAGGAGGTTGTGGGTCATGAAGATTCTGCGCTTGGCAATGCTGGCGGCGATGGTGGTCGCCCTGACGGGTGCAGTAGCCCCGCTTCGCGCCCAACAGGGTAATGTAACTGGTACGCAGCCCACGCGGGTGGGGGCACCTTCCGCAGGTGGTTCGGAGGTAGCCGCCCCCACCACCGTACAGCCGCAACAGGCTGGGTTTCTGGACGACAATTTCGTCAGCCAGTTCGACACCAGCAAGTGGGCGGTGACGGTAGGGAGCCCGAAGTCCATCGAGGCGAAGGGAGGGCTGCTGGCGACGTATCAGAGTGGGCAGAGCTACTCGGTGCGCGGCACGCTGGCGTCTAAGGTGACCTTGCCGCCTGAGTTCTGCCTGCTGCTTAACGTGGTGGGCGGGGCGCAGATCAAGCAAGCATATGCACTTCAGCCCGCGCCGGCATCCGCGCTGCCCACAACGTTCCCGACGGGCCCTGCTTTCGGGGCTCCGGGGGCGCCAGGCATGCCGGCTGCGCCGGGCGTGCAGTTCGGGCGGCCGACCCAGCCGGGCTCGGCTCCGCAGCAACAGCGCGCATATGGCGCGCCGACGTACGGGGCTCCCACATATGGAGCGCCGGCGCGCGGAGCAGGGCAGGGCCTGTTGAGCAGGGGGCGCAGCAGGCGAGCCGAAAAAGGCATGGGTAGCGACACCCTGATGGAGTTTCAGGGGCGGAAGCGGACGGCGCGTGCAACGGCACGCGGGTCCGGGGGGGGAGCGGCGAGGCCGACTGCTGCCGTGGCGCCGGCGCCCCGGATGCAGCCGTGGGTGCCCACGGCTCCTGCCGGTGTGCGGCCGGTAACCGTGCCATCGCAATTCGGCGTTCCCACTCCTCCCGCATATCAGCCCTATCCGGTGTCGCCCGAGGCGGCTGCTCTGGTGGCCACGTTGCGCGCGACCGAGGGCTGGCAGCCCAGCGTCACCGGCGACTACCTCAAGCCCGTGGGTTATGTCCCTGGAGTGCAGTTCGGCGTCAAGTTGATCTGCAGCGAGGGCAACCTCACCGTTGCCCTGCGCAGTGGTGGTGAGCCCACCGCGGACAGCGTGGCCGGCGTCGAGGTAGTGTCCTTCTCGCAAGCCTCCGGCGAGCAAACGCTGGGGCGTGTGCCCGTCCCCGCCGGCGAGTGGTGCGCACTGCGCATAGACGTGCGCCAGGGGAACTGCAAAGTATACGTGGGCGCGCAGGAGTTCGAGCACGCGCTGCCGGGCGTGGTGCAGGGCGTTCAGTTGGGTGACGTCGCCGTTGGCGGCATTGCCAAGCCCGCCAAAGCGACCTCCTACCTGCTGACCAATCTCCACCTGCGGCCCTTCGCTTCCCCGCAGCCCGCCGGCGGCCTGGCGGAGGCCATAACCGGCGCCGCCATCGTCCAAGGCGACGAATACCTGAGCCGCAACGACTACGAGAACGCGCGCGTCATGTACGAGCGCGCCTACGTGGGAACTCCCGACTCGGTCGAGGCGCTGGCGAAACTGGGCTACGCTCAGGGCGTGACCCGGAGCGTTAAAGAAGGCCTGACACTGTGCTCCCGCGCAGTTGATAGGAGCCCCAACTCGCATTTCGCTCACTTGTACCGTGGCCGTCTGCTCTACGCGATGGGGCGGGATGCCGAGACTCGGCAGGAACTGAGCACGGCGGTGGCGCTGCAGCCCGACAGCCCGGAGGCGCTCTTCTACTCCGCCAGGGCGCTGGCGGACTCTGAGTTGCGCCCGGCCTTCTCGCGGCGACCGCAGGACAAGGAGGCGGCTGAACTCTACCGCGCGGCCATCGCCAAAGCGGGCACCTACGCTGATGCCTGGGAGGGGCTTGGGCTACTCTACTACGACCGGGGCGAGGGAGCCCCGGCGGTGGAGGCCCTCGAGAAAGCCCTGCTCTACGACCCGCAGCGGCTGGCGCCGCGGCGCGCCCTGGTGGAACTCTACGAGGGACGAGGTCAGGCGCGTGACGCGGCGGGGCATCGCGCGGCGATGCGCCGCAACTGGCCCGCCTACCCGCGCTGGGAGCAGATCTCACTGGCCGCGGAAGAGATGGGTGCGGGAGGGCAGCTAGCCGGCGCCGTCGCGGGCGCCGTGGAGCAAGCAGGCAAACTGGCGGCCAGCGGCGCGCTGCGTCCCGCCTTCCAGCGCCTGAGATGGCTCGAGAAACCGGCGGCCATGGGGGGTCAGCAGGACAACCTGTGGGTGCGCTGCGTCGAGGCGGAGACTAAGGCCGCGGAGCAAGCCGGGCAGGGGCGGCTCTGGCAGATGGTGCGCTTCTGCGGCTTCGAGGGCTGGCATCCCAAGTACGCCTATCCCGCCAGCGCCGAGGCGCGGGGGTCGCTGGTGAGCCCCGCCGCCGTCGGCCCGCCGTTCGGTCTTGCCTTGGCGCCGGGGGCGGCGCGGGTGGCGCGGGAATCGTTTGCCCGTGAAGGGTCCCTGTATGCGACGCGGGCCACCGCCGGGGCTGATGCCATACCGGCGGCGCAGGAATGGCGGGGCGCCGCAGGGCTGGCCATCGGCACGACGGGGTTGATGTCACACATCGAGAACAGATCGCAGGGGTGGCAACTGCTGGCCATCAAGGCCATCTACGACGTTCTCCGCCACCGCCACCAGCTGCAGGGCGCGCTCAGCGCCGACCAGAGGGAGGTCATCCGCTCGCTCTTCCGGTCCATGGCATGGCCTGAGCCGGGCAAGGGCGCGGACCCCCGCTACTGGGACCGGTGGGCCCTCGCCCAAATGGAGCGGGCGATCCAAGCGTGGGAGGCCAGGGAGGCCGGCGGCGCGTTCCGGGAGTGGGGTCACGACTACCGGCTCAGGTCGGGAAAGCGAGACCTATTCTGGAACTGGGGCGGCAGCCTGAGGCAACCGAACGCGGAACAGATATTGTGGCTGGAGGCGACCTGGCTGCTGCGCAACGAGGCCGCGCGGGAGTTCAAGCGGGCGCTCGCGGGAGGCATCGCCGAGTCCTTGGAAGGTCGCGTGCGCGGATACTGGCAGTGGAACGACAAGGTCACGCCCAACCTGCTCGACTCGCGCGCCGGCCACGCACTGGCTTATGGCGTGGCAGACAACCCCGGCCTTACCTACTTGCTTGACCTGATGGGCTTCGCGGGGCGGGCCTACGCCGGCCTGGACGCCAACGTGCGGCAGACGGTGGCCGGTACTGGCCCGCGCCGGTCGTTGGGCTACACCGAGGACCTGGCCCTGGGCGGCCGTTTCTTCTTCGAGGGCTACAACATTCTCACTGCCTGCAACGACGCCGGCTATCCGGTACGGACTGGGCTCAAGGCATTGCTGGAGAACGAGGTGAACGTGGTGCGCGCCTGGCGGGGGAACGCGCCGACCTACGCGTTCCGGCCCTCGACGCCGCAACTGCCGTGGGCCTCGCACCGTTAGGCTAGCCTGCGACCAGGAAGGGGCGGGGCCGTGCGCTCCTGCGCCATTGTCGTGGGTGGCCCGCCGTCCGCGTTGACGGCCACCAAGGCGCTGCTCGAGGTCGGCGGCACGACCATTCTCGAGCGCATTCTGGCGCAGGCGCAGCCTCTGTTTGATGAGATCCTGCTCGTGGGCAACGAGCCGGACCCGTACCGCCACCTCCGGCTTCCCGTAGTGCCGGACCTGTACTCCTATGGCGGCCCGCTTGCCGGCCTGCACGCCGCGCTCACCACCTGTCGCCATTCCCCTTGCTTCGTGCTGGCCGCCGACATGCCTTTCGTGACGCGTGGGCTGATCGAGCGCGTACTGGAGGCCCAGGGGGGGGCGCCCGGCGCCGTGCCCAGGTTAGGCCGGCAGCACTTCCCCCTGTGTGCGGTCTACAACAAGCATCTCGCCGGCCTGGCGGCGGAGAGGCTCGACAAACGCCAACTCGACCTGCCAGGCTTCGCGCTGGCGGCCGGCGCTGCCGTAGTTGACCTGGCGGGTTTTGCCGAGCCCCCCGAACTGGCAATGCTGCTCAGCGACGTGGACTCTCCCGAGGACCTGCTGCGCGCGGAGAACTGGGCCCGCACCATGCGGTGAGGCGATTGGCGTCGCGCGTAGCCATCACTACCCCGGAACTCGCCACCCTGTTCCCTGACCGGCTCCAGGGCTATCAGGTGATGTTCGCCACCAGCACCGACTACGACCTGGTGCGGCGGGAGTTCGACCACGTGCAAGCGGACGAAGTGCTCGGCTTCGGGGGGGGACAGGCGATTGACCTCGCCAAGTACCTGGGGGCGCGCAACGGTTGCCCCGTGATTGCCTGCCCCACCATCATCTCCGCCGACGCTTGCCTGGTGCAGGAAACGGCGGTGCGCTACGGCGGCCTGGTGCACTACCTCAAGACCAAGAAGCCCGACCATCTCATCATAGACCACGACCTCATCCTATCGGCGCCGCCACACATGAACGCCGCCGGTTGGGGCGACGTCTTCTCCATCTACACCGCCTGCTTCGACTGGCGGCTGGCCGGCGAGGACGCCGCCGACACCTATAACCCCGAGGTAGCGCGCGAGGCGCTGGCGTTGCTCGAGCAGGCAGTCCCGCCCACCACCAAGGAGGGGCTCGACACCCTCATCTACTGCCTCCGGCGCGAGGTGGAACTGTCGGAGCAGGTCGGCAGCGCCCGCCCGGAAGAAGGTTCGGAGCACTACTTCGTCTACTGCCTGGAGAACTACCTGCCGCCGGAGCGCAAGTACCTTCACGGAGAACTGGTGGCGGTGGGCATACAGCGCATGGCGGCCTGGCAGGGGCAAGACGTGAATCGCGCTAGCTCGCTCTTCGAGCGCGTTGGCCTGCGCTACCGGCCGGAGGAGATAGGCGTCCCTCAGGAAGCGATAGCGAAGACCGAGCGCGAGTTGCCGGCGTACGTGCGGCGCCACACGAATCTCTGGTACACCATCGCCAACCGCCGGCAGCCGGCCGAAGAGTAGCGCCGCGCCCTACTCCGGTGGCCGCCCGCAGCACGTTCTAGCCAGGAGCCTGGGCGCCACCAACTGCGCCGGCACACAGTAGTCGGCCACGGCCCTCATTCGGCGGCAGGCAGTCGCGGTACCCGGATGACGTTCACCGAGTGAGGTGCAAAGAAGAGGCGGAAGCGGGGAGAGGGCACGCTGAGCGCAAGGCTGCTGACGTTCACCGCCTGCGGCGCCTCTAGCGAGTTCTTGGACTCCGGCCTCTCCCCATTCAGCACCCACATCTCGGCTGCGTCCCCCACGCGCCCGCCGGTGAGCACCACCTCCGTCTCGACCTCCTCCTCCGGGTTCAGGTTGACGACTTTCAGTATCAGGTGCTGCGCATCCGCCGTCGCGACCACGTCCAGGTCGGGCAGGTTCGCGCTGCCCCACCGCGCGCACTCCACCTGCGACTCCAGCGCCATCGTGGGCGACGCATGGCGGCCCAACTCCGGGCTCATCGCCGAGCGGTACATCATCATGGTCAGATAGTTCCCGCCGGGGAACCACCCCGACTTGTCGAAGTTGATAAGCGCGTTGTCCCAGGCAGGCGCATCCACATTGCGCAGCAAGAGCGCCGGGCTGGTGATGGTGACGTAGTTGGCGAGCCGCTCGCAGCCGTTGAGCAAGAGAGCGGCCCACAGGCCGGAGTCGAGGGCGGTGGACATCAGGTTCCATTCGGTGACCGCGAGGCGCAGATGCGCGTGGCCCGAGCGCTCGATGGCCTCCGCCGTCTGCCGCAGGAAATCAACGTAGGCCAACGCGTCGGCTATTCTGGCTTCGTAGGTGTCCCCGCCGCCGTAGTGGTGCACGCTAATCAGATCGGATACGTCGCCCAGCCCTGCGATGATCGCCTGGTTCCATTCCGGATTCCGGCCGCCGCTGCCGCAGACCAGGAGCATCAAGTCGGGATCGCGAGCGCGGATCGCCTCGGCGAACTTGCGCGCCCGCCGGCAGTACTCCTCAGCGCCCAGCGGCCAGGTCTCGTTCCCGATCTCCCAATAGCGCACGCCGTAGGGCTGACGGTGGCCGTTGGCGGCGCGCAGGTCGCCCATGGGCGCGCTGGCCGCGCCATTGCAGTACTCGATCCACTCGAGAGCCTCAGAGAGGTAGGCATCGAGGTCAGCGGCGGCCTCGTGCTGGCCGATGTTGAGGCAGATGAGCGGCTCCGCGCCGACCGCGCGGCAGAGCGCGATGAACTCGTCGGTGCCGAAGGTATTGGGGTCTATGCCGCCCCAAGTGTCGTTCGGCTTGGGTACCCGCGCCTCCAGCGGGCCAGCGCCGTCGCGCCAGCAGTAGCGTTCGGCGAAGCAGCCCCCCGGCCAGCGGATGAAAGCGGGGTGCAGCGCCTTGATGGCCTCGAAGAGGTCCGCGCGGAAGGGCATCCCCTCAGGCAAGTCCGCCGGCATCAGGGATACCCCGTCTACCCATATCGCGCCGGGCCCTCCTAGCGCGATGCTCAGAGCCGCGTCGTCGGTCGTCTCTCCGGCTTGCAGCAGAAAGCGGCGCCTCTGCCACTGCGGTGAGAGCTGTGATACCGTTACCTCGTCCTTGGCCCCCGACGGCGTCTGGAGACAGACCACCGGGGGTTCGGCGAGCCACTGCCCTCGGATCCAGAGGGAACACACGTAGTGCCTGCCCGCCTGGGTGGCGAGGCCTCTCTGCCGGATGCCGTGCTCGCCGCTCTCGCGCTGCCTCACTGCCACTTGCTGGCACCGTTCGCCGACGGCCGCGTCCTCGCTCTCCCAAGCGTATGCGGTTTCGGCTTTGCCGGTGCTGTACGGCTCCCACATCTCGGAGACCGCGCGCTCCTCGCCCACGTGGGCGTCAGCACACCAGAGCAGGCGCGCGTCGCGCAGGTGCTGCAAGCGCAGGAAGCGGAAGGAGGCCTGAGTCTGCCAAGTGCCAATGCCGATCAGGGGAGTAAGCGGCTCGGCTGCCTGCAGGATGAAGAGGCGCTTGCCGTCCAAGAAGCCGCGGGTCCAGCGGCCGTGCATCTCGATGCGAATCTTGTGCCAGCGCCCGGGCGGGATCGTGGTGTTGGTGCGCGTCTTTTCCAGCATTGTCCGCGTCCCGTCGGCCTCGCGTTCTATGGCGCTGGCGGTGTTGCCCCAGCCGCCCAGGTTCCAGCACAGGAAGTTGCTCTGGTCTTGAGCGCGGAAGATGATGAGAAAGCCCTCGTCGCCTCCGTCCTTGCGCGCCTCCAGGGACAAAGCGCACCCGTCGCGCATGGCGTCGCCCAAGTCGAACCATAGGTGCGTGTCCGGCTCCAGGCTGGTCTGCCCTATCTCGCCGCCTTCCACCAGCCAAACTCCGCTCGCGGCGCACGCGCCTGGGATGAGCACACGGGGTGATTCCTCGAAACTGCCGCCCGCGAGCATCTCCGCATGCAGGCCGCCGACGACCGAGTGGTAGATGTGCTCGAGGAACTGACCGTAGATGCCGTCTTGCACGGTGCCGACCGGCCGGGCCAGGTCCACGCGGATCTCGGCGTTCCTAGTGACCGTGACCTGCAGCGCCGTGGCCATCGCCAGCGCGCCCAGCATGGCAAGCATCACCCCCGCATTGATCCAGTGCCGCCTCAATACGACTTCGCGGTGCTGCCGTCAACTGGCTAGCCCGCACAGGCAGCGCCATGCCTGCCTCAGCGGACAGGACGCCCACCGGCGGCGCCAACAGCCGTGGCGCGCACCGCATGTTGGACAGCCGAAGGGCGATGCCATAGGGTAGGTGTGCCACGCAAACGCGGAGATGCCAGGGGGTGAACAGGATGCTATTCGACTGTCACACGCACATCACGCCTACCGCCGCCCTCGGCGTCCCCGCCGTGTACCCGCCCGAAGTCTTGCTGCGGGAAATGGACGAGTGGGAGATAGACAAGGCGGTGGTGCTGCCGCTGGAAAGCCCGGAGGCATTCTATGTGCCGCTGCCCACCTGGTACGTGCTCGAGGAGTGCAAGAAGCACGCCGACCGGCTGGTGCCCTTCTGCACTTTGGACCCGCGACTCGAGCGAGGCAACCTGGAGAAGGAGTTCCGTCAGGTCATCCAGGCGTACCTCGAAGCCGGCTGCGCCGGGTTCGGCGAGTACAAGCCGGGCACGCCGGTGGACGACCCGCGCTCTAAGATCGTGTATGCGGCGTGCGGCGAGTTCGGCGTTGCCTGCCTGATGCATTTCGACAACGCGCACAACGTGGACGAGTTGGGGTTGCCCAAGTTCGAGGCCATTCTGCGGGAATTCCCCGACACCGCGTTCATCGCGCACGGGCCCGGCTGGTGGCGCGAGATCTCCGCCGACGTGAGGTGGGATGACGGCTACCCTACGCGGCCCCTGGTGCCGGGCGGGCGCGTCGGGGAACTACTGGACCGGCATTCCCATCTCTATGGCGACCTCTCGGCCGGGTCAGGCTTCAACGCGCTCAACCGCGACCGCGAATACGCGCGGGAGTTCTGCCGCAAGCACTGGCGCCAACTCTTGTTCGGCACCGACCTGCTCGCGCCCAAGCAGGAGGCTCCGAT
>CAZGSV010000001.1:0-116004 GCA_964528605.1 uncultured Armatimonadia bacterium | reverse complement strand
GTCGGCCGACAGGTCGCGGCCGTAGTAACAGCCGTCGTCCTGGTGCCACAGGTGTTCGTTGATCAGGTGGGCCCGGCAATCAGCGAGCACATTGAAGTGTTGGGCTTGGTCCGGGCGGCCCAGTTCGGCGGCCATTTGGGCGAGGGCGCGCTCCTGCACCAGGAGATAGCAGTTCAGGTCCAGGGCTTCTTGGTTGTGGGCGCCCTCGGTGCTGAGCCAGGTGGGGTGGTCGGCGTCGTCGCGCACGGTTTCCCAGAAGTTGAGCCAGTAGGAGAGGCCGAGAGGCCTCTCGCGGCCGCGGTCGCGGGTGGTCGTCCACCAGTGGTGGTTCTGGACGCCGGATTCGAAGGCGGCCTCGAGGAAGGCCCGGTCGCCGCTCCAGAGGTAGGCGTTCCACGCTTCCCAGAGGACGAAGGGGCAAGTCGCGCCCTCAGTGAGGTCGAGGGTGACCGAGTCTTGACTGACGCCGTAGGGATACCCGCCGTCGCGGCTCTGGAACCGGAAGTGTCCGCGGAGGTGCTGCTGCGCCAGCAGGGGGTCGGTGAGCACGGTGGTGAAGATGGAGAGGTGCTCGTGGCCGTGTTCCCCGTAGGTCCACCAGCCGCGAAGTTCGTTCGCGTGTGCGCGGCAGAAGTTGTAGAAGGGGTGGGGCATCGAACCGGAAGGGCTGAAGGTCTCGGCGCGCGGTAGTTGCAGGCAGGCGAAGAGGTCCGCTTCCCAGGAACGCTGAGGCAAAGTGAACAAGGGGTAGTCCTGGTAGGCCCGGATGCTCCCCCGGACCAGGGCGGGCCAGTCCGACGAGAGGGCGTCGGCGCAGTGGCGGAGGGCGGAGGCGGCGGCGGAAGTCCAGTCGCGGAACGGGTAGATGTGGACGCCACGACGCAGGAGGCCGGTCTTTGGGGAGTAGCGGGTCAGGTGCAGGGCCGCCAGGGCAGTCTGCTCGCCGCCCGCGGGCAAGTGCACAGGGCAGCTCAGACGCAGGTTGAACTCCTCTCCGGCCTCGGCGCTCCAGGACTCGACCGGCAGTGAGCAGGTGAGCGCCGCCAGTGCGGATTGCTCGCCGGGGACCGGAAATGAGTCGCCGTCCTCCAGGCTGACGAAGGCGGTGCGGTTGCCGGGGTCGTAGGCGGACCACTGCGCCTGGCCCGCGCTGGCAAGCAGCGTTCCCTGATAGCGGGCCGCAGACACCTGATTGGGGCTCTTGCGCAGGATCAAATGGAGGTCCGCCCCGCGGGCCTCGTTGCTGAGGTTGCTGAGGAGAAGAATGAGGAGCAGCGTGTTGCTTTCATAGGGCAGGAAGCAGGCGCGGACTTGCAGCCAGCGATCGTAGACCACCTTGTGGGCCAGCAGGTCAATCAGGTGCATTTCGGTGCTGGCGTCGAGAGGCTCTTGCGGTTCGCCGCCGGGGGGGGAGAGGGCCGCGAAGAAGTTGAGGTCGGTCTTGGGTTCGACCACACCCAGGCGCCCGCCGCAGGGCAAGTCGAAAGCGCTCTCCTTCTGCAGGCTGTGCCAAGCGCAGTCCTCGGCATAGTTGGTGTGGCCGCCGAAGTCGTGCGCCTTGACCAGATAAGGGCTGGGGCTGCGAGCGGAGAGCATGAGCACGTCGCGCAGGTGAGGGGTAAGGGCGGCCGACAACGCCTGGTCCCAGGGGGTATCGAGGTCAGGGTAGACGGGCAGGCGCGGGAAGGCGGCTTCGAAGATGTGGAAGGCCAGGGGCTCCACGCGCGGCCCGTACAGCGCGGCAAGTTCGTCCGAGTTGCGCGGAACCGGCACGTAGGCGCGCAGCAAGGCCCAACAGTCAATGTGGGTGTTACTGGCGGCGCGCAGGGAAACGAAGCGGAGGGTATGACGGCCCGGCGCGAGATCGGGAAGGGTCAAAGACGCCAGGCCGTAATCCGAGGGCGAGTCGCCCCACCCCGGTGTAGGAGTGAAGGTCAAGGAGGGGGTCTGGCCGAGGCGCTGCCCATCGAGGAGCAGGTCGAAGAAAGAGGGACCCGAGCGGGCGCGTAGATAGCGGACCACGAGCGTCGGACGCTCAACGCGGTCGGTCAGGTCGAAGACGTATTCCGCGAAGTGCCCAGGCTCGGCGCCCCAGTTCACTCCGCGTACGGCGGCGCCCGCCACCGCTACTTTATAGTCAGGCCCGGTGGGACCGGCCCCCCGGCTGCAAGCCTCGCCTTCGACCCAGAGAACCAGGGGATCAGCGGATGCCATGGTGCAAACCTCCCAGGGCGTCGGCGCGCGTCGAGAGTGCCGAGAGCGACGCCCTCATAGGGCGGATGACGCCGAGGCTAGTATGCGCGCGTAAGGGAGATGCCGTAATAGGGGTCGCCGTCGAAGGTGCCGGCGTGAAGGACTGGAGAATCTTGCTTAGCCTGGAGCGCGTAGTCCAGGCCGTAGATGGACTGGCTGGCGTAGCGCGCGACCGTGGCCGATAGTTGGGGGTCGAGCAAGGTTTGCAGCCCGTAGAACCAACGGTCGTGGCTCCTGGTGCCGTAACCCACAAGCGCGCGATAGGCGGGGCCGCGCCCCGAGGCCTGCTGCGAGAGTTGGACGGTCTTGGCCGCCGCGATGAAGTACGAGGGCTTGCTGCCGCGCAGGTAGTCGTTGGAGAAGAGGTTGTAGACGCCGATGGTGGTGGACCAACTGTCCTCGGTCTCCTGTTCCACCTGAAAGGACAGGTTGAAAGCCTTGAAGGAGGAGCCTTGGTCCGGCCGCCAGGTCAGATACGAGACTTCGATCTTGTCGGCGAAGCCGAAGGCGGTCTCGTAGAGGTTGATCCTGCTCGCGCCGCCCGGCGTGTCAGGGATATCAATGAGGTAGTAGCCCGCGTAGAAGCCGCCGGGGGGGAGTTGGTCGGCGGTGGGCATGGTCATGAAGTCAAGGCAGTAGGCGGCCTGCGGCGCCCACAAGAGCCCGGCGGCCGCTATTGTCAGCAAAAGGTAACGCACCTGGCATCCCTCCGCAGCCGGCAGTGTACCCGTAGGCGCGGCAAGGGTCAACGAGAGTCCCCATGCAGGTCCGGCACAGAGGTCATGCCTGCGCCTGGGTGAGGTCAGGAGTTGGACCGCAAGAACGTGCTGGCGCTGGCGGCGGACGGCGACGCCGTGGAGACCCGGCGTTTGTCGGGGCGCAGGTGGGGGACTACACTGACTCAGCATGGCAAGAGCGCCGGCACAGATCCTGAGTAGGGTCGGGAGTCTCCAGGGGGGGCGGCCGCCGTCGAGTGGGTGGCGTAGGGCAGAGGAGCGGGCGCGCGCGGAGGGCGTGTTGCTTCACGAGAACGCGGGCTATTGGGTGCTGCGCGGTGAGGAACTGGTGGTTGTCGTGTCGAAGGCAAGCGGGCTGGTGGTGCGCATGACCAGTCTGCTGCCCAAGCCCTTCGACCTCCTGCCGCCCCGCGAGAACGGCCTGATGCCCTACTTCTGGAATCGCGAGAGCGGCGAGTTCCAGGCGGCGGGCGAGCCGTCGGGCACGAGAGTAATCCGCGGGCGATTCGAGGGGCGCCCGTACTTGGGGCTGAACGCCGATCTGGGCTTCGGCAAGGGGCTGGGTGAGTGGGCTGGCGTTGGGGCGGAGTATCGCATGTTCGCGGACCGGTTCGAGGTGCGGTTCCGCTTTGAGTATCTGCGCGACAGTGAGGCTCAGTTCGAGGCGGGCATCACCCAGACGTACCAGCGCGAGAAGTGGCAGCGGCACGTCTACCTGGACGTCAACCGGACGACGCGCGCCTGGAACATGGACGAGTGCGGCTATGAGCGCTACTACGCCGCCCTCTGGGATACGACTGCTCCCGGAGAGGGCGAGCGCATGTACCGGGCGCGCTATCCGTACGGGATACTGGAGCGCGGGGACCGTTTCTTGGTCTGGGGGTCGCTGGACCTCAACTGCTTCGCGGTGCTGGCTCCGAACCGCCTGGGAGGAATGCCCGCGTTTAGCATTTCGCCCAAGGGCATCAAGGCCGGGGGGGGATACACCTTCGCCTTCACCTACAAGGTGCTGCCGCGGCCGCCGAACGAGTTGAGCGACGCCTGCCGCTGGTACGTGGAGAACTGCTACAGCACCAACCGCCTCACGCGCGGCATGGTGAGGCTGCCCAAGGACCTGAGGCCGCGGACGCTGGCGCCCGGCAACGTGATCATCGGCTTCTATCCCGCTTGTCAGCCCCACGAGGAAGAAGAAAAGGCGCGCGTGCGCGCAAACGCCCAGCGCATGCACGCCACGCACATATGGTACGGGGGCTGGTTCCCCTGGACGGAAGACCATCCGACTAAGGGCCGGTGGTACCTCGAGCCGGGCTTCTGGCAGACCGCCGAGGGCGTCAAGGCGGAGATCGCGGACCTGCGCAAGCAGGGCTTCCAGGTGTATCTGTACGTGCGGCAACTGCGGCAGACCGCCGCCTTCTACGATGACCGTCCCCCGTATCGCGCCTGGATCTACCTGACCAAGGAGGGCTATCCCTGGAACTACACCCTGGACGGCTACCCCTCGCCTACGGTCGAGCCCATTCCGCAGGGGATAAAGCAGGCCTACGGGGAGGCAGTGCAGGGCGAGGGGACGACCTGCGCCTACATTGACCTGTGCGACGACGAGGCGCGCAAGTGGCTGACGCGGGAGATCACACGCGCCCTGGCGTATTACCAGCCGGACGGCGTAGCCTGGGACATGGGCTGGGGGGACGTGCAATCGGGGCCTTGCGTGAAGCATCCGGGCGATGGCCTGCACCACGCCTCAGTGCGCATTCAGCACGACGTCTGGAAGTGGGTGCAGAAGAGGTATCCCTGGATGCGCATGGTGCTGAACGAGTCCAAGGGCTCGCCCTCGCAACTGTACGCGCACGCGATGATGTTCGAGGCCGGCGACCACATAGACGAGTTGGCCGCGGAATCGGTGAAGTGCTACCGCACGGCGCTCACCGGGCTTTACTACCGCGAGATCTTTCCGGACGAGGAATGGCCGCGCGCGGTAATGCGGCACCTCAGTTACGGGGTCACCATGAGCGGCAGGTTCGGGAGGGAGTTAGAGGGCAGCCCCTTTGAGCCTTTGACCGCGCTCGCGGCGTTCTCGGCGAAGTGCAACAGCACTCCGCTGGTCATCGAGACCGGGGCTGTGCGCCTGAGCCCTGGGCGTGAGGGCCTGAGCGGCGTGGTGTGGGCGGGGCCGAGGCGCGTGTTGGCCGCGGTCTGGAACGGGTCGCGCTCGCCCGCCGAGGTGGAACTCGCGACAGCGAAGCGCGTGCTGGCGCGATACGGCTGGCGAGACCACGGCGCCGCCCGCTTCACCGTGCTCTCGCGCAACGGCCTGCCCCGTCCGGACGATTCGTTCCGGTCAGCGGGTGGGCGCGATTCGCTAGGGTGCTGCGGCAGGCTCGGGAGGGAAGAGATGGTGCTGGTGGAATGGGAGAGGAGTCGCAGGCGGAGATGAGATTCGCTCGCGCACTAGCCCTTGCATGGCCGATTCTGCTGGCGCTCGTGATGCTCGGTCTGGAACCGGCCTCAGGGGCCGCTCCCGACCTCGACTGGCCCGTTTACCGTCACGATGTCCGCTACACCGGCGCTTCGATGGGCAAGGGAAACATCACCAAGCCGACGGTCGCCTGGGATTACTACCTGGGTCCGCCGCGCGTGGGCGTGGTGAGTTCCGCTGCTGCGCGCGAGCAAGGCCTGTATGACCTCGACGGTGACGGGCGACGTGAGTCGGTGAGCGCCTGGGGGCGTACCTTGACCGTGCTCAGCGAGGATGGGCAGGTGCTCTGGACGTACGAGTTCGAGGAGGACGGGTTCGCGGATTGTAGGATGAAGGTAGGGGACATCATCCCAGAGCGCCCTGGGCTCGAGGTGGCGTGCTCCTCGGCGCACATGGACACCGGCTATGGTAGGGCGTACCTGTTCGGGTTCAGCAAGGGCGCCGCGCAGGGCGAGTTGATATGGGCGACGGATGATCTGAAGAGCCAGTACGCCCCGTGCCTGGCGCTGGGAGACGTGGACGGCGACGGCAGCAAGGAGATCGTGCTCTCGCCGCATTATCGCGTGCAGGTCTTGGACGGCCGCACGGGCGCGGTCAAGTACGAGGCGCCCTGGGAGGTGGGCCGCAACTACGGGCTGCTGCTGGTGCAGAACATAGATCAGGACCCGGGCGAGGAGGTCATCATCGTCTGCGACTTCGTCTTGCACGTGGACATGCTCAAGTTCGACGACGGGCAGCCGCGCCACGTGTGGGGCGAGAGGTACATGATCCCGGACAGGGGCGGCACGCGGGAGAAGTTCCTCCACGTGGGGCCCTCGCCGCTGCAAGACTTGGACGGCGATGGCCGCTTCGAGTTGGCCTACAACTTGCTGAACGATCACGGCGACAACGAGTGGCACTTGGTCATCCGCGATGCGGTTACGGGCGAGGTGGTCGCGGACCGCCAGGGCTGGTGGCTCTGGGGGCTGAGCGACCTCAACCACGACGGTGTGTGGGAGATGATCTGCTCGCGCACCGAGGCCAAGCGGCCGGCGCGCTTCGACCGGTTGCGGCTGCTGCAATGGCGGGGGGGGCGACTCAGGACCGCCTGGCACGGGTTCAACCTCGCCGTGCCGCGGCAGAGCGTGGCGATGCCCGAGAACGCAGCGACTATCGCCGAGGACGGGACGCTGACGCCCATCACGTTGGACATGGACGCGGATGGGCAGGAGGAGTTGCTGCTGCAAGCATACGAAGGAGAGGCGACGCGGGCGAACGTGGCGCTGGCGATAGGCGCGGATGCGAGCGGCCGCTTCTCCGAGAAATGGCGGACAGTGGTCTCGGATGCGGACCTCGACCTGCTCTCCTGCGAGGGCGCGCCCGGCGCCGTCGTCCTGAGGGCGCGCGACCTGGTGAGCGGAGACCTGGTAACGCTGCGCCCGCCGAAGAGTGATGCCGAGTGGACCGCGGGGGGGCAGCCGGGAGGATTCGTGACCACGCCGATCTGTGCCGACTTGGAGCGGGACGGCGTGCCTGAGATCTTGTTGCAGAACAGCCGCGCGCAGATTCTTGCCCTGCGTGCGCCGCGGGCTGGGGCGGGTCAGCCCGAGGTGGTCTGGTCGCGCGACGGACACGCGATGAACTACTCGCCGGGTTACGGGCTGGCGGGCACCAAGGGCGTGGCGGCTGGAGACGTGGACGCGGATGGCCGGCTCGAAGTCTTCTTCGCCGGCGTCGAAAGGGACGGCACCGAGTCGCTCCTTTGCGCGGACGCCAGCGGCAAGGTGCGGTGGCGGCACGTCTTCGAGGGCACGCCCTCGGGCGGGCTGGAGGCGGGAGTGGACCTCTGGGTCCCTGGCCGCTTCACCGGCCGCGAGGGCCAGGATATCTGGGTGAGTTTCCACCGGCTTTCGCGCGGCAGCGGCGAGTGCGCAGTGCTCGACGGCAGGACGGGTGAACTGGTGTGGCACTTGCGAGAGGTGGAGGCGCCCACGGGCGGCAGCGTGCTCAAGATGCCCGCGGGCGATGGCCTGAGCGCGGTGTTTGACGCCAACGGCGACGGAGCGGAGGACGCGCTCAACGCGCACTGGATTATCTACTCCGTCCTAAGCGGGCGCGACGGGACGCCGGTCTTTCCCAGCGTGGCGATGACGGACGCGGAGCACTTCGGCCGGTGGGTCGCCTATTCCACGCCGGTGCCCGCGGACCTGAACGGAGACGGCCGCACCGAAGTGTTCCTGAGCTGCGCTTCGTACGCCCGCGGAGCGTACGCGGCGATGACGCTTGAGGGCAAACCCATCTGGAGCAACTTCGTCCAGAACGACGAGGGCTCGAGCGCGGAGCAGGCGGTGGTGGACGTTGACGGCGATGGCGTTTGCGAGATAGCGGCGGATTGCCTCGATGGCACGCTGCGGTGCTATTCCGGGGCCGACGGCTCGCTCCGCTGGAAGCGGGCGATAGGGGCGGGCGCCACCGACATCGCCGCGGCCGACATCAACTCCGATGGCGCCATTGAGTTCATCCTCAGGACGGGCGATGGCGTGTTGCGCGCGTTCAGAGGCACGGACTGCGAACAGGTGTGGGAGCTGGCCGTGGGCGGCTGCGGCAACCCGGTCCTGGCAGATTGCGACGCGGACGGCCTGCTGGAGGTCTTGCTCGTGGGCGCCGACGGACGATTGAAGGCGATTGATGAGGGATCCAGGTAGTGTTTTCGGGCGGGCCAATGGAACCGCTCGGCCCCGACGCTGCGCGCGCTGCCGCTTGGCTAGCGGGATAGGATGAACGTCGCGCGGAGGGGGGCTATGCAGAGGCGGACCTCGCCGCTGGGCGAGACCTGAAGCGGCGTGAGGCGGCCGGTGTCGGGGTTCCATTCCTCGAGGGCACCGGGGAACGGCGCCGCCAGCCGCAACTGGGCCGCTTCCGTCCAAGTGTTGACGAGCATGACAAAACCCCGCTGCCCCCGAGCGGCCCGCTTGGCGTAGATGGCCTCCGACCTAGGAGGAGCGCCTAGCAGCCGCACGGCGTGCGGAAGCCGCGCGGCCAGGCTCGGAGGCAACTCAACAGCGACGCCGAGAGGCTGCAGCCCCGGGCTCTCTACCCCGAGCGCTCCGGCCGCCCCTTGACCAATGGAGACGCGCACACAGTTGGGCAGCGCAAGCCATCGCGCCGCGCGCGCGGAAACCCAGGCGTCAGGGCCGCGCTCGCTCGACTCCGAGGGAGGATCGCCCACAACGACGAGGTTCCCCCCTTGCGCCAGGAAGCGATCGAGGCTGCGCACGGAGGCGCGGGAAAGAGTGGTCGCGGCCGGCAGGAACACCCAGCGGAAACGATGGTCCGCGAGCGAGAGCGCCCCCTCGGTGATGCCCGCGCGGACGAGCGATTCCTCGTCGAGGTAGTCAAAGTCAACCTGGTTCTTGAGCAAGGCCTGCGAGAGCGCCGCCAGTGTGTCGCTCGTGGCCGCCGCTCGTGGCGAGAACTCCTCCACGGCGCCAGTTGCGGAGGGAACGTAGTGCGACCAGACGGAGGCGATGGGGTAGAGGATGGCGACCTCGCAGTCGTGCCGGCTGCCGCGCAGGAGATAGGAGATGCGGCCGCAGTAGTTGTTCAGCCGGAAGTACTGCTCCGGGGAGTAGGTGCGCGACGATTCCTCAATGGGCGGCATGGTGACGAAGGTGTCAACGCCCAGCACAGCCTGCGCAGCGATGGAACCCATGACGGCGCCGAATGGGGTGCGCGCGGGAGCGGTGGCGAAGGCCTCGCTCCACACGACCTGCTTCCCATAGAGATGCGCGGCGCTGCTGGCCGTCTTGGGGCCAAGGATGCGGTTCGGCTCGCCGATCACCCAGGCGCCGAGCCAGTCAATGCCGGGCCAAGAGGAGGCGGCACCGGCGGCAAAGGCGCTGCCCTCGTAGGCCACGTGCGCCGGGAGCGACTCCTCTTGAAAGAGATGCACGGCGTTGTGGACGCCGCGCTGCTCGCACCACTGCGTTAGCGGCGCGAAGTAGCGCTCGACGAGCAGGTCGGAGATGAGGGAGTAGAAAGCGCAGCGGATGGGCGTGGTCTCGGCGCCGAGGTCGTAGAAGAGGGCCGGCAGCGCCCCCAGCAGGTCACGGCCGGTGCGCGAGCGAAACTGCTGCGGCAAGTCGTCAACCCAGGGAATCGCCGGGGCCGGCCCCTTGCTGGTGAAGCCGCATTGCAGGGAGGGCTCATCGCTGAAAAAGGCCTCGATCTCCTTGCCGAAGAAGTCGGGGAAGCGGGCGTAGTACTGCTGGTGAGTGAGTTGCAGGAAGCGAGCAAGAAAGCGGGGGTCGAGGAGGTTGGGGTATGCGCCGCAGGTGGCTTGACCGTGAGTGCCCTCGAAGAGAGGCTGCTGCACAAGAGCCAGGACCTGCCACGAGCCCGGGGGGGGCTGCCACAGCAGGCGGCCCGCGCGCGCGTAGCCGGTCAGGTCGAGGAGGGCGCGTAGGGAAGCGGGGGGGCGGTCTTTGCGAAAGGCCACGACCCGGAGGAGACGGCCCCGCGGCAGCGCCTGGTCGAACCGGGGGGGCGAGGCCTCCAAGGAATATGCCAACACCCCTTGCGCTTGCAGTTCGGGATGGCCCTCCAGCGTGAGGCCTCCGGCATATCCCGAGGGGTACTCCCACTCGTCGTAGATCCAGACGCGCATCCCCCGGCGGCGCGCCTCGGCTAGGCGCTGCTTCATGTTCGCCCAGCCGGCTTCCTCGAGCAGGTAGCGCCCGCCCTCTTGCGGGTGCATTCGAGTGACGACCCCACCAGCGCCGAGCGCGTCGAGGATGGGGAACATGCCCGGCAGTTGGTTCTGCAGCAGATAGTCGAGCCGGCGGGCGGCGCGTGGAGGCGAAAGGAAAAGGCGAGGGTCGGGATCTGAGGCGTTTGTGATGGCGGGGATCAGGGCGAGCGGACCGAGTCGCTTACTCTCGTTCGGGTAGACCTCGAGTGCGGGCCAGTGGAACGGATGGCCGCCCGGAGCGGCTGCGACCAGGTCGTAGGTTCCGGCGGGCACGACGAGCCTGAAGGCGCTGGCGGCCGTGCAATGGACGGTGACCGCACTGCCGGTGCCTGTGTGAGTAAGCGTCACCGTCGCCGCCTGCGGCTCAGACAGAGGACCTACCGATCCGGCGACGGTCGCGGCCTGGTCTCTGGGCACGAGCATCAGCGCAAGTTCCGTCTCCGCGCCTCGAGGCGCGGCCGTCACGGCGTTCAAGGTCTGTAGTTCCAGCAGCAAAGGTGCAAGAGAACCGGGGGCGAGCGCGAGGTCCGTGTCCAAGGAGAAGGCCTGACTTTCAGGCCGCCCCCCCGCGGCCGCGCCCCCTTGCGAGATGCCGTCGAGCGTG
This sequence comes from uncultured Armatimonadia bacterium, assembly GCA_964528605.1. Classification (GTDB taxonomy): domain Bacteria; phylum Armatimonadota; class Zipacnadia; order CAZGSV01; family CAZGSV01; genus CAZGSV01. The sequence continues at coordinate 105,205 of CAZGSV010000001.1, read as the reverse complement.
ATGCGAATCAGCCTGTAGCGCCCCGGCGGCACGGCGACCTCGGCCAACAGAGCCTCCTCGCCGGTGCTCCCGGCGAAGCGCAGTGCGACGGGTTCGGTGATAAGCGGCAGCGGCTTGGAGTCGTCGCGGACCAGGGTCACGCTGGACACCCTTAGGCGCAGCGGCTGTCCATCGGCGGGGTTGTAGGCTGCGGTCAGCCGCACGAAAGAGCCCGGGCCATCGCAAGCGCACCGCCGCCAGGTGGTCAGGGGCAGCAAGAGAGCCACTAGCAGCGCACGAACGACGAGCGAGCGCACCGACATGATCCGGTCTTCCGTTAGCGCCGAGGCACGGCCCCTAGGCGGTTCCCAGGCTAGGCGTTGCTTGAGCGCGCGGTCATTGTAGCATACGGGCCCGCCGACCCAGCCTCAGCGGCCTCGGTCTGAGCAAAGCCTAAGGCACAAGCCGCACCGCTGCGAACGACAGAGGCTCAAGCGTCACGCGAAGGGCCTTACCGTCCCAGTCGAGCCGTTCGCGCGTTAGGATGTCGAGGGCGGCGACCTGAGGCAGGCCAAGCGCGCCGGCATCGAGAGTCACGATAGCCTGTGCCGCGGCTTCTCCCAGGTTGGAGACAATGAGCAGGGCGCCCAGCGGGCCGCGGTTGTAGAGGCTGGCTTTGCACGTGCTGGGCTCGACCTGAACCACATTCGAGTTGGACCAGTAGGGCAGCCGCTCGGCCTGGCGCCGGCCGAAGTCCTCCATCTCCCGCCACAGGGCCGACTCCATCTCGAGCGACCCGCCGAGGTTCCCTCGCACGAGCACGTCGTGCAGCAGCGTGAACGACATCGCCTCGGAGTAGGTGTAGGGCCGGTTGTAGCAGAGGAACTCGGCGGGCACGCCCCACTGCCGCCCCATGAACTCCGTGCGGAACGCATCCAAGGGAAGAAGTTCGAACACCTCGGCCCCGCGCTCGATGCTGCCGAACTGCTCCCCGTCCCAGTAGGAGGTGGCGAAGGAGAGGGTGGGTGGCGTCATCGCGGTGGACTGGTGGACGTTGACCAGTCCGTTCGGCTTGCGGGCCTTCACCACGTTGTAGATGCGCTTCATGATTCGGCGCGTTTCGAAGAAGGAGTAAGTCGGGCGAATGCTGCCGTCGGGCGCCTGGTAGCCGCAGCCGTGGCGGGTGTTGGTGCAGGCCCAGGGCTCGGAGGTGCCGTCGAGATAGACGCCGTCAATGCCGTACTCGTCCATCATGCGCGCGATGCCTTCCACGATGAAATCCTGCCAGTGGCTGGCGTAGCAGACCATATAGGCGGTCTGCTGGGGCTGGCGCGTGTAGTCGCCGCCGCGAGGGCGAACGAGGCATTCGTTGGAGTACAGAGGATACTCGGGCGCGAGGTCCGACATCAGGTAACCGAAGTAGAGCAGTAGGCGGATGCCTCGCTCGTGGCACTCCTCCACCAAGCGGCGAAGGGCTTCGGGACGCGCGGGCAAGGGGTAGTTCTGGATGTCGGCCCAGTGCTCGTGGAAGCAGAGGGTGCGCACCCCGAGTTGCGCGAGGCGATCAAGGACGGTTAGCTGTTCGTCTCCCTCGGGGTAGAGGCGGACGGCTGCGCCGAACTTGGCGGGCACAAAGGGGGAGCCGCCGAGCGGGAGGCGCCTCTGCCCGGCGCACTTCTCGGGTGGGAGCGGCTGCTCGGCAGAGTCGGACGCCTCGGTGTCGAAGTTGTCGAGCAGGAGCGTGTGTTCGTCGAGCATCGGCGGACCCGAGAGGTCGAAGGTGGTTCGCGGGATGTCCGAGATGCGGATGCTATCCACGATGAAGCGCGAGGGCGCGGCGCCCAGCCTCATCTCGGCCTTGCTCAGGTCGCGGGCGATGGTGCCTTTGTAGTCGGCCGTGGCGAGCAACTCCCCGTCGCCATAGATGCGCACCGCGTCGCCCCAAGTCACGGCGACATGATGCGGCTCGCCCATCTGCCAGCGCGAACGCGCGCCGACGACTAGAGGGTAGTCCGGCCCATCCTTGAGGTAGAAGCGCATGCCGCGATCGTCAATGTTCCAGTAGAAGCCAACCACGCCGTCGTTCGGCAGCGCCAGCGTGAAGAGGTCCTGGTTGAAGTCGCCCCGGCCGGCGCCCTCGGGCACGACCACATCCGGGTCGAACATCGGGACGACCCACATCTCGATAGTGCCTTGGTCGAGACTGATGTTGCCCTCCGCCGGGTAGGTAATCGGATTGGAGACTCGGAAGGGCTGAGACTCGATGCCGTAGGAGCCGTGGTGGCAGATGCGGAAGTCCCACACGTCCTCGGTGACCTCTTTGACGGGCGTGGCCTGGAAGCCGAAGGTGTACTGGAGCGGACTCGCCAGCAGTTGGGGTGACTTGATGACGTTGAGTTGCAGCACCACGCGCTCGCCCTCGCGCTTGATCTGGATGGCTTCCTCGTTGTCGAGCGGCGCCCAGTTCCGATCAGACTCCGCGAACCAGCAGAAGCCGCGCTCCTCGTCACCGAGCCAAACGAGCGGCTTGAAGGAGTGCGTCCATCCCCCAGGCGGCAGCGCGCCTGCGTTGTAGGCGGTGCCCCAGCGACCGGGATAATGGTAGAGGTACTTCGCGTGCTCGGCCTTGAGCGGAATCCTCACGATCAACTCCTCGAGAGGCACGTCGGGGGGGCCGGAGAGGGTGAAGTCGGTGCGGACCATGCCGTCGAACTCCACCGTGATGGTGCCCTCGAGGCGGAACGGCCCGGCCTCGCCGCTCGCCGCCAGGCCCACACGTGCGGAGGAGAGTTCGCCTACGGAGGCAGGCGGGCCGCTCACTGCCGCCTCGCCCCCCCGCCAGCGGAGGCGCGCCTCGATGGGAGCACCCGCGAGCAGGCTCGCGCCCTTGGCGGTGGCGGCGGTCATGAACAGCCCGTTGTCGAAGCGGTACTCGCGGCCCCAGACGCGGACGACGGAGCCTTGCGCTTCCACCGGCAGCCAGCCTGCCGGCAGGTCGGGGCTCAGGCCTTCGGCTGAGCCGAGCCAGTAGGGGCGGACCGGCATCTCGAAGGGGACCGTCGCGCGCGCGAGCACCAGTTGGGCGTCGTCCTCGGCGACCACGGAAACAGCGTAGTCGCCGGGCGCGAGATCGCGTATGGGCAGCGAGACCGTCGCCCGCCCTTCGCCCTTGGCGAGGCGGTGCACCGCGCTACAGACCGCGTGACCATCGCGCACAAGGGCGATGCGGAAGCAGGCGGGGTTCCGCCCGGCCTGCACAAGGCCGGTAGCGTCGGATTCCACTTCGAGCGCGCCCTCGACCGGATACGGCACAAGTGTGACCTTGAGCGGGGGCACATCCGCGGAGGCCGTCACGTTCTGAGGCACCTCCTCTGCGCAGGCGGTCCGGCACCAGAACGGGGAAACGACGCCCGCGGCAAGGAAGGCCAACGCGAAGGCGGCCACCCCAGTCGTTACCTTGAGAACCCAGTGCCTGACACCCATCGCACTCACTCTGAGGCGAAGTCTAGCGAATCGCTGCATCCGCCGCCAACGCGCGCGCTTGGAGGCCGAGCGAGGCCGGGCTAGTATTGCTGTGCCATGCGCGACTCTCGCGAGCGGGTACTGACCACGTTGGACCATCGCGAGCCGGACCGGGTGCCGCGCGACTACTGGGCGGTGCCGGAGGTGACGGAGCGCCTGCTGCGGGAACTGTGCTTGCTGGATCGCGAGGCGCTGCTTCGGCACTTCGGCGTGGACCTGCGCTACGTGGCCGGCCCGGGGTTCGTCGGCTTGCAGCGGCGGCGCTTCGAGGATGGGAGCGTGGAGGACCTGTGGGGCGTGCGGCGCAAGGCCATGACGGTGGACACCGCTGAGGGCGGCTGGTCATACCAGCACGTGGTCAAGTCGCCGCTGGCGGGCGCGGAGACGGCGGAAGACGTCGAGCGCCATCAGGGCTGGCCGTCGGCGGATTGGTGGGACTACTCCTCGGTGGCTCAGGAGTGCGCCGCCCACGCCGGCTGCGCCGTGGTCTTCGCGGGCGACCGGCTCGACCGCACGGCGCAACTAAAGCCTGCGATGTACCTGCGCGGCACGGACCGCATTCTCATGGACATGGCCGGGGAGCCCGAGGTCGCGGAGGCGATATTCGGCAGGATCAAGGACTACTTCCTGGAGTACAACCGGCGCGTGTTCGAGGCGGCGGCCGGCACGATAGACATCTTCATGATGGGCGACGACTTCGGAACCCAACGGGGCCTCTACGTGAGCCGGGAGATGTGGCGCCGCTTCCTGAAACCCGGGTTCCGCGCGTTCGTCGAGTTGGCGCATCGTTACGGCCTGAAGGTGATGCATCACACCTGCGGCGCGGTGCGCGAACTGATCCCCGATTTCATCGAGTGCGGTTTGGACATCTTGCAATCGCTCCAGCCACAGGCGGCGGGCATGGGCCTCAGCGAACTGAAGCGCGAGTTCGGCAGGGACCTGTGCTTCCACGGCGCGACAGACGTGCAAGGCGCGCTGCCGCACGGGACGCCTAGCGAGGTGCGGGAGGAGGTGCGGCGGAAGATGGAGGCCGGGAAGCCAGGCGGCGGCTTCATTGTCTGCACCGCGCACAACATCCTGCCCGACACGCCGACGGCGAACATCGTTTCGCTTTTCGAGGCCTACGAGGAGTTCGGCTCTTACGCCTGAGGCAGGGCGCTAGGCGGGCCGGGGGACTGGGCATAGTCAGCGGCACAGGATGAGCGGCCGGCCGACCGCAGGGGCAGGCTGGCGTGGGAGCGCTCTGCTTGGGTGCGGGCTTTGGCGACGGTGGCTAGGGCCCGTACGATTTCGTCAGGGGCCAGACCTCCCGCAGAGGCACCCTTATCTTGGTGCAGAGGTAGATGGGAACGTTGTTCTCGAGCGCGTGCGGGCTGCTCACCAGGCCCACCTCTTTGACCTCTCCGAATGCACCTTTCAGCCGGTCCGCGGAGACGCCCAGCACGAGCACGAGTTCGCCCGAGTAGTCGCCCGGGCCCCACAGGTAATAGGTCTTGTCTCCGCTGATCGCATGCGGCAGCCCGTAGCGGGCGCCCCACAGGTCTATCGCTGCTGCCTCCCCGTAGTTGCCGGCGAAGACCGGGCACTTGGCCCGCTCCTCAGGGGGCAGGCTGTTGTAGACGCGAGCCACCGTGCGCACCAGGTTCTGCCAGCCGAACATATCCCGGTAATCCTGGACGACCTCGTGCGAGTTCTTCAGCAGGCCGCCTGATACGGCTGTGGCATAGGGCTCCACCTTCTCTATCGGGAGTAGCGGCAGGCCCAGGGGAGCCATGCCCACCCCACCGGCGACTAGCCACGCCACGAATGCCGGCCGGAACCAGCGGCGTTTCGCCTGGGCGCCGAACCGCTCGAAAACGAGCGCCCCCCCCGCGAGCAGCACCGGATAGGCAGGGGTTAGGTAGTAGACTTTGCTCTTCGCGGCTATCAGCAGGGCGATGACGGCCAGATAGGACCAGCCGAAGAGCCGGTAGCGGGCGCCGTCTTTGGCGAACAGGAAGTAGCATAGGCCCGCGACCCACACGGGGAGGTTCATCGGGTTGATATAGAGGACCTGCCCGGCAAGAAACTCGAGCGGAGAAATGCGAGCCATGACGGCGCGGTTGAGGTTGCGCAGGAACTCCAGCGTGGGCCAGCCGTTGCTCATCTGCCAGATGAGATTGGGCAGAAAGATGACGAACGCGATGGCCACACCGCCCCATAGCCAGGGGCTCAAGAAGAACCTGCGCTGGCGGGTGAGCAGCATTCCCACGGCCAGTCCGAAGACGAAGAAAAGAATGCTGTGCTTGGTCAGCAGGCCGACGCCGACGAGGAGCCCGACGAGTAGCCAGAGCCTAGGGTTGTCCTTCTTGATGAGCAGGATGACCACATAGCAGCACAGCGCCCAGAGCAACTGCTCGAAGGCGGGCAGGCAGAGCATGTTGTCGGCGCGCAGAAAGACGGGCGCAACCAGCGCTGACAGCGCCCCCAGGAACTGACCGAAGCGGCCGCCGCCCAGTTCGCGCACCATTAGCCCGGTGAGCAGGACGAGCAGCGCTCCCGCCACGGCGGGAGGGAAGCGCAGCCCGAAGAGCGAATAGCCGAAGACGGCGCCGCTCAGCCGCGCAATGAGAGGCACCAAGGGCGCGTGATCCACATAGCCCCAGGCCAGGTGCCGCCCGCAGGCGATGAAGTACAGTTCGTCGCGGTGGTAGCCGTAGCGGTTGTTGGTGGCGAAGTGGAGCGCCAGGGTCAGGAGCGCCAAGTAAAGGATGATCGCCGTGTCGCTGACAAGAACGTGACGCGGACGCGTTGGCTCGGCCATGGTGTCCCCCGGTGCGAGTATGAATGAGCCTCGCGGGGAGTATACGCGGATGCCCCTCGATTGGGTCAAACGCACGGCGCAGACCGGTCAGAGCGAATAGTGCGTGCCCCCCCCGCGGCATACCTCAGGGATGCAGAGCCCTGCCCACTAGCACCCAGAGGCCGGCGAACAGCAGGCTCACCGCGAGCAGGCGCATGATGAGCCGCCCGCGGGCGTGCTGGGAGATGGCCGCGCCAATCTGAGCGCCGATAATCACCCCAACGCCTAGCAGTGCCGTACGGCGCACCCCGCGGTGGAAATGCCCAGCCAATATGTGCGCCAAGGTGCCGGCCCCAGCCATTACCACCAGCAGAAAGTGGGAGGTGGCGGTGGCGACGTGCGTCGGGAAGTTGAGCAGTCGCCGCAGCGCGGGCACATGGATGATGCCGCCTCCAATGCCGAGCAGGCTGGAGACAAAGCCGACGCCCGTGCTGGCCAGCGCGCCCACCCACATCTCGAAGGAGTACTCGTACCTGGTGCCCGCGCGGTCTACCAGTATCCGGTGCGTGCTGCCGGACCGCACCGATCCAGAGGATCCCGATGTCGGCCAGACCAGCAGATACGCGGCTCCCGCGACCATGAGCGTGCCGAAGAGGAGGTCAAAGGCGGTGCGGTGAAACCAGCCGGTGACGAGCGCGCCCAGCACGGCGCCCGGGACGACGGCGGCGGCAAATCGCCAGCCGCTCGCGTAGTCTATGCGCTGCTGCCGGTGATATGCGATGGTGCCCGAGAGCGCGTTGCAGAAAACCACGGCGAGCGAGACCGCGGTAATCACCTTGGGCTCCTCATGCGGATACAGAAGCAAGAGAGCCGGAACCAGCAGAGAGCCGCCGCCTGCGCCTATTAGGGTGCCGAAGGCGCCGATGGCGACGCCCAGCACGAGAAGCAGCGCAGCGGCGCCGAGGGTCGTTGTTGCGAGCCTCCTTGCGGCTAGCGGCGGACGCTACGCCAGGATCTTCTCGATCCTCTCGAGTTCCTCGGGTGGCAGGGCAACGCCGCCGGCCTTTACGTTCTCGTCGATCTGTTCGGGACGGCTGGCGCCGATAATGACGCTCGATACCACCGGCTTGCGCAAGCACCACGCAAGCGCGAGTTGCGCCAGAGCAAGGCCGTTGCGCTTGGCGATCGGCTTCAGTTTCTCCACTTTGGCCAGGTTCTCCGCGCTCAGCAGGTCGCCCATGAACATGTTGGAGGAAGGGTCGGCCGCGCGCGTGCCCTTGGGCGGCTTCTGGCCGGGCTTGTACTTGCCGGTGAGCACGCCTTGCGCCAGGGGCGAGAAGGGCGTTATGCCCAGGCCTTCGCGTTCGCACATCGGCATGATCTCCGGCTCGATGGTACGGTCGAGCATGCTGTACTCGGGCTGGTCGGCGACCAGACGGTCGAGGTTGAGGCGCTCCTGCGTGCGCAGGGCCTCCACCATCTGCGCGGCGGTCCACATGCTCACGCCCAGGTAAAGCACCTTGCCCTGCGTGACGAAATCGTCGAGCGTGCGGAGCGTCTCTTCGAGCGGAGTCTCGGGGTCGTGGCGATGGCACCAGAAGATGTCCACGTAGTCAGTGCCCAGGCGCTTGAGGCTGGCGTGGAGTTGCTCGAAGACGTGCTTGCGGCTCAGCCCGCGGTCGTTGGGGCCTTCGCCCATGGGCCAGAAGGCCTTGGTGGCAAGGACGTAGGAATCGCGGGGATACTGTTTCAGGGCCTTGCCGACCACTACCTCCGCGCGTCCGCGGGCATAGACGTTGGCGGTGTCGAAGAGGTTGATGCCGAGGTCGTAGGCGCGCTCGTGGCAAGCGATGGCGGTTTTCTCTTCCACCACGGCTCCGTAGGTGAGCCAACTGCCGAGCGCGATCTCGCTGATCTTCACGCCTGCGCGCCCCAAATGGCGGTAGTTCATCTTTGCTCCTCCTCGGGCCCTTCCGGCAGACAAGTCTGCGGGAGTCTACGCGAACGGCTCGGCTGCGGCAACGCAGGCCCTTCACTTGCCCGCCATCAGTTGCACTTACAGTGCATTAAGTCCCGGTTTGTGGGCCGACGTGCGTAGGGGCATAATGTGACCGTGGCAGGGGTATTCTGCGTGACTGTAATCTCGGATGACGCGCCCATGGCGGAGCGCGTGCAGGCCGCGGTGCGGCGAACGGGTATGGCCGTACTGAATGGCCGGGCGCCGGACCCCCAGCCGGATGTGGTCGTGGTGGGGCTGAGCGACGGGACTGCCGCGGAACTCCCCGGGGTCGTGCGGCGGGGCCCCGGGGGCCCGCCGGTTCTGCTGGTGCTCGGGCTCGGGGTGGCGGCCCGATATGACCTGGTCGCGCAGGCCGACGACTTCATCCGCGAGCCCGTGAATCAGGAGGAACTGCTGGCGCGCCTGGCCCTGCTGGCTGAGCGGCGGGGAGCAGAGGGCGAGCAGCTGCTCACCGCCGGTGACATCAGCATCAACCTGGACCGCTACGAAGTGCGCGTAAGCGGTGTTCCCATCAGCCTGACGCCCAAGGAATACCAACTCCTGTGCTACTTGGTGCGCCAGGCGGGGCGCGCCTGCACGCGCCAGCAACTGCTCGGGGCGGTCTGGAGTTACGACTACCTCGGCGGCACCCGCACCGTTGACATTCATGTGCAACGGCTGCGCGCTAAACTGGGCCAGGCTGGGGCGGGGATTGAGACGGTCCGGGGCGTGGGCTACCGTCTGCGGGCCTAGAGCGACCGCGCACAGTTTGCCGAACTGATACAAACCTGAGACCTTCCTGAAACATTGGGCTGCTACCCTGGCCGTAATCTCCGGGTCACATCCCGTCGCTTGAGGAGGTCCAAGTGCAGGCTAGGGACGCAGACTATGTGATGGAAATGGTCAAGAGGCAGGATGTGAAGTTCATCCGTCTCTGGTTCTCGGACATTCTCGGGTTCCTGAAGAGTTTCGCCATCACCGCGGAGGAGTTGGAGGCGGCGTTCACAGAGGGCGTGGGGTTCGACGGCTCTTCCATCGAAGGCTTCGCGCGCATAGACGAGAGCGACATGGTCGCCTGGCCGGTGCCGGAGACCTTCGCCATACTGCCCTGGCGTCCACGGGAATCGGCGGTGGCGCGCATGTTCTGCGACATTCGCGAGCCGGAAGGCACGTCCTACGAGGGTGATCCCCGTTACATCCTCAAGCGCAACCTGCAGCGCGCGCAAGAGATGGGCTACACCTACTACGTCGGCCCCGAACTGGAGTACTTCTACTTCCGCTCCAACGACGGCACCACCCAGTGCCTGGACCAAGGGGGCTACTTTGACCTGACGCCGTTGGACGTAGCCACCGATCTCAGGCGCGAGACGGTCTTGGCGCTCGAGGAGATGGGCATCCGCGTGGAGTTCAGCCATCACGAGGTCGCGCCCAGCCAGCACGAGATAGACATGCAGTACACCGACGCGCTCACCATGGCGGACAACGTGATGACTTACCGGCTGGTGGTCAAAGAGATCGCCATCAAGAACGGCTGCTACGCTACCTTCATGCCCAAGCCCATCTTCGGCCAGAACGGCAGCGGGATGCACACGCATCAGTCGCTCTTCCGCGGCGAGGACAATGCCTTCCGCGATCAGAATGACCCCTACCGCTTGTCGAAGGTCGCCAAGCAGTTCATCGCCGGCCTGCTGCGGCACGCGCCGGAGATAACGCTGGTCACCAACCAGTGGGTCAACTCCTACAAGAGGCTGGTGCCGGGCTACGAGGCGCCGGTCTATCTCTCCTGGGCGTTGCGCAACCGCTCGGACCTCATCCGCGTGCCCGTCTATAAGCCGCAGAAGGAGAAGGCGACCCGCATCGAGTATCGTTCGCCGGACCCGGCCTGCAACCCGTACCTGGCTTTCGCGGTGATGCTGGCGGCGGGGCTGGAAGGCATCGAGAAGGAGTATGAATGTCCTCCGCCGGTGGAGCGGAACGTCTACGAGATGACCGACAAAGAACGGACGGAACTGGGCATCGGCAGCCTGCCGGGCGACCTCTACGAGGCCATAGAGTTGGCGGAGAACAGCGATCTGGTGCGGCGCACCTTGGGCCACCACCTGTTCGCGAAGTTCATCGAGAACAAGAAGATAGAGTGGGATCGCTACCGCGCGCAGGTGACGGGCTGGGAACTGGAGCACTACCTGCCGGTGCTCTGAGCGGCGCGAGGCCCCTTTACGGCTCGGTGGGGGCCTGCTAAGCTGTTTTGCCCCGAGCGGGCGGGCCGCCTGGGAACGGAACGCGGCGGCGGGCTGTTATTGGCTTCTGGACGCCAGCCTAGGCCTTCCCTGCACGGGCTTGCAGACGGCCTGAAGCGATCTCCAGGGTTTGAGACTGACAGCCGTGACCAGGGCACAGATCCGACAAGAGAAAGACATGAGCGCCTGCGGCATCGCCGCCGTAATGAGCGAGGCCGGCAGGCGGCTGAGCGGCGACACAATCACTGCGGCCATGGCGGTCATGCGCGAGCGCACCAACGGCCTAGGGGGGGGATTCGCCGGCTACGGCATCTACCCGGACTGGGCCGACCACTACGCTTTCCATCTCATCTACGGCAGCGAGGCCGCCAAGGAGGAAACCGAGGCCTACCTGCGGCAGCAGCTCGTGGTGGACCACGCCGAGCCCGTCCCCACGCGTCGCACCGACGGCATCAGCAACGAGCCGCTGCTCTGGCGCTATTTCCTGCGCGCGCCCGCAGAGAGATTGAACGGCGCCCTCACGGAGGACGACTACGTGGTGCGCGCGGTGATGCACGTCAACGGGCACATCGCCGACGCCTTCGTCGGTTCCAGCGGCAAGAACATGGGCATCTTCAAGGGCGTGGGCTACCCCGAGGACATCTCCCGCTTCTTCCGCCTGGAGGAATACCAGGGTTATACCTGGACGGGACACGGGCGCTTTCCCACTAACAGCGTGAGTTGGTGGGGGGGCGCGCATCCGTTCGGTCTGCTGGGCTGGTCGGTCGTGCACAACGGCGAGATATCCTCCTACGGGATCAACAAGCGCTACCTGGCCAACTTCGGTTACGAGTGCAATCTGTTCACCGACACCGAGGTCTTGGCCTACCTCTTCGATCTGCTCGTGCGTCGCCACTCTCTCGGCTTCGACAACGTAGCCGAGGTCTTGTGCGCGCGCTTCTGGGACGAGATCGAGCGCCTGCCGGAAGAGCGTCGTCAGCTGGCGCAGGCGCTGCGCATCACCTACGGCGGCGCGCTGGTCAACGGCCCCTTTGGCATCGTGGTCGGCTACGACCGCGGCATGGTGGGGCTGACCGACCGCATCAAACTGCGCCCCCTGGTGGCGGGGCGAGATAACGATCTGCTGTTCCTGGCCAGCGAGGAATGCGCCATCAGAGCGATCTGCCCCTCGCCGGAGACGGTGTGGGCGCCCAAAGCGGGAGAGCCGGTGGTCGGGGAGTTGAAGGGGTAGAGGAAGATGCCGCTGCCGCTGACCGTAGGCGAGTTCACCATAGAGCGGGATGACGACAAGTGCATCGCCTGCCAGGTGTGCGTGAGGCAGTGCGCCAACGACTCGCACCAATACGACCCGGAGGACGACGCCGTTTACACGGAGAGCCGCAACTGCGTTGGCTGCAGCCGCTGCGTGTGGCTGTGCCCTACGGGGGCGCTGGCGGTGAAGCACACGCCGTTGCCCGTGAAGCCCAACGCCAACTGGTCACCCGAGCATATGCGCAACCTCTATCGGCAGGCCGAGAGCGGCGGCGTGCTGCTGACGGGCATGGGGTGCGACCGGCCCTACCCGGTCTACTGGGATCACATGGTGCTCAACGCCTCGCAGGTCACCAATCCCTCCATTGATCCGCTCCGCGAGCCGATGGAACTGCGCACCTACCTGGGGCGCAAGCCGGACAGGGTCGAGATAGACCAGCGGGGGCCGGCGGCGACGCTGAAGACCGAACTGGCACCGCAGTTGCTGCTCGAGACGCCCATTCTTTTCAGCGCCATGTCGTATGGCTCCATCTCCTACAACGCCTGTCTGTCATTGGCCCGGGCGGCCAGCGAGTTCGGCACCATGTACAACACCGGCGAGGGCGGGCTGCACCGGGAACTCTACAAGTATGGCGAGCACACCATCGTGCAGGTGGCCTCGGGCCGGTTCGGGGTTGACCCGCGCTATCTGGAGGCGGGCGCAGCCATCGAGATCAAGATAGGGCAAGGGGCGAAGCCGGGTATCGGCGGCCATTTGCCGGGCGAGAAGGTGAGCGAGGAAGTATCGCGCACGCGCATGATCCCCGTGGGCACCGACGCCCTCTCGCCGGCGCCCCACCACGACATCTACTCGATAGAGGACCTGCGCCAACTGATCTTCGCCCTCAAGGAGGCCACGCGCTACCGCAAGCCGGTCTTCGTGAAGATAGCGGCGGTCCATAACGTGGCCCCCATTGCGAGCGGCATCGTGCGCGCGGGCGCGGACGCGGTGTGCATTGACGGCATCCGCGGGGGCACGGGCGCGGCTCCCACGGCCATCCGCGACAACGTGGGCATCCCCATCGAGATGGCCGTCGCGGTCGTGGATCAGAGGTTGCGCGAGGAGGGCATCCGCCACCAGGCTTCGCTGCTGGCGGGGGGCGGCTTCCGCAGCAGCGCGGATGTCATCAAGGCGATCGCTCTGGGCGCCGACGCCGTCTACATCGGCACCGCCGCGCTGGTGGCGCTCGGTTGCCACCTATGTCAGAAATGCTACACGGGCAAGTGCAACTGGGGCATTGCCACCCAGGACCCGTACTTGACCAAGAGACTCAATCCGGAGATCGGCACGCGGCGCTTGGTCAACTTGCTGCGGGCGTGGTCGCTGGAGATCAAAGAGATGCTCGGCGGCATGGGCATCAACGCCATCGAGTCGCTGCGCGGCAACCGGGAGCAGTTGCGCGGCATTGGCCTGAACGACACCGAGTTGCGGCTGTTGGGCCTCAAGGCTGCCGGGGAGGCGTGGTGAGGTCGGATGAAGCGCATCCTGATCCAGGAGGAGCACTGCATCGGTTGCCGGCTGTGCGAGATTCACTGCGTGGTGCAGCACTCGAAGTCGCGCCGCATAATCAAGGCGTACAAGGGGGAGTTTCCCCGCCCCGAGCCGCGCGTGCTGGTGGAGGAGCACGACTTCGTGTCTTTTGCCCTGCAGTGCCGCCACTGCGAGGAGGCGCCCTGTCTCGATGCCTGCGTGGCCGGCGCGATGCGGCGCGAGCAGGAGACCGGCGCGGTGCTCTGCGACGAGGACAAGTGCGTCGGCTGCTGGATGTGCCTCATGGTTTGCCCGTTCGGGGTGATTCAGCGCAGCGCGCAGCGCAAGATCGCGTCCAAGTGCGACCTATGCTACGGCGCGGAGTTGCCGGCGTGCGTGAAGAACTGTCCCAACGAGGCCCTGCTGTTGGTGGAGGCGACGCCGTGAGCAAGTACCTGATTATGGGCAACTCCGCCGCCGCCGTAGGGGCCATCGAGGCCATCCGCAAGACCGACCGCGAGGGTCCTATCACCGTGGTCTCGGACGAGCCCTACGTCGCCTACTCGCGGCCTTTGATCTCCTACCTGCTAGGCGGGCTGGTTGACGAGAGCCGCATGCCTCTGCGCGACGAGGATTTCTACGCCCGCAACGGCGTCGAGGCGCTGCTGGGCGTGGAGGCCACAGCGGTGCGGCCGGCCACGAAGGAAGTGGAGGTGGAGGACGGGTCGAGGCTTGGGTACGAGCGGCTGCTGGTGGCCTGTGGTGGAGTGCCGATTCGCCCACCCTTCATGGAGGACGCGGTGGAGGGAGTCTTCAACTTCACTACCTGGGATGACGCGAGAGCCATCGCGGCCTACATCGAACGCGAGGGAGTGACGCGGGCCGTCGTCCTCGGCGGCGGGCTGATAGGGCTGAAGGCGACCGAGGCGCTCATAGAGCGGCGCATCCGCACCACGGTTGTGGAGTTGGCGGACCGCGTGCTCAGCCTGACCTTTGACAAGAAGGCCTCGCAGCTGGTCGAGCAGGCGCTGCGCACGGCCGGGTGCGAGTTGATCACCGGGAACACCGTCTTTGACCCAAGGCAGCGGAACGGCAAGATCTCCGGGGTCGTGCTGCGCGAGGGCGGCACGGTTGACTGCGAACTGCTCATTGTTGCCATCGGCGTGCGCCCGAACCTGGAGCCCGTGCGCGAGGCGGGGCTCAACCTGGATCGCGGCATTGTCGTGGACCGCCAGATGCGTACCAGCGTGGAGGACATCTACGCCGCCGGCGATGTGACGCAGGCCTACGACCTGCTCTCGGCGGAGCAGCGCACCATCGCCATCTGGCCCAACGCGATGCTGCAGGGCCGCGTGGCGGGCGCAAACATGGCCGGGACGGAGGCGCACTACGACGGCGGCTTGGCGATGAACGCGGTGGAGATAGCGGGCGTGCCCACCATCTCCGTGGGGGTGACCGACCCCGCCGGCCAAGACTACGAAGTGATGACGCGGGCCGACGAGCAGAACGGGACCTATAAGAAGGTCGTCATCAAGGACGACACCGTGGTGGGGAGCATCTTCGTTGGCGACATCAGCCGCGCGGGCATCATCACCGGCCTGATCCGCGACCGCGCCAACGTGGCCCTCTTCAAGGACAAGTTGCTGCGCGACGACTTCGGCCTCGTTTGGCTGCCCAAGGACTACCGCAAGCATCTGGTCGAGGGACCGGGGATGGAGGTCTAGCGGTGCGCGTTGACGCTGCGCGCCTACACTACCGCGAACTCAACGAGCGCGTGCGCCAGGCCGCTGCCGCTGGCGAGAAGGAACTGATCCTCGACAACGTCAACGGCCAGCGCTACCTCGGCGCCGGGCTTGACGGCGACCTGCGCATCACCATCAACGGCGTGCCCGGCAACGACCTGGCCGCCTTCATGGACGGGGCGGAGATAACGGTCAACGGCAACGCTCAGGACGGCGTGGGCAACGCGATGAACCGGGGGGCCGTGATTGTGCGCGGCAACGCCGGCGACATCGTCGGCTACTCCATGCGGGGGGGCAGAATCTTCGTCAAGGGAGACGTCGGCTACCGCGTCGGCATCCACATGAAGTCCTATGGCGAGCGGTTCCCCGTGGTGATAGCGGGCGGCACGGCCCGGGACTTTCTCGGCGAGTATATGGCGGGTGGGGTGTTGGTGGTGCTCGGGCTTACCAGCCCGCGGGGCGAGCCAGTGACCGGGAACCGCGTCGCGACCGGCATGCACGGCGGCGTGCTTTACGTGCGCGGGCAGGTGGAGGACTACCAGTTGGGCAAGGAGGTCGGGCGGTCCGAAATCAGCGACGGCGATTGGGACGCGCTGACCCGCTGGCTGGCCGAGTACTCCGAGGCCGTCGGCCTAGACGCCACGGGCCTCCGGCGCGAAGAGTTCGTGAAACTCACGCCGCAGTCCCGCCGGCCCTACGGCAACCTCTACGCCTACTAGCCCTCCACCGCCCACCTGTACTGGCCACTCTCCCTTAGATGTACTCGATAGTGCTCGGCGGTTTGGGGGTAAGGTCGTAGAGCACTTTCACAATGTTGGGCACTTCCGCGCAGATGCGCTGCTGCAGCGTGTTCAGCGTGGGCCAAGGCACCTCGACCGCCGTGGCGCTGAGCGCGTCAGTGGAATGGACGGCGCGCACGACGATTATCTCGCCGAACTCGCGCTTGCCGTCCCTCAGCCCGGTGGCGTGGTCGCTCAGTAGCACCGCGAAGGCCTGGAAGGGGCGCAGGTCGCCGACTTCCTGTTCGACGATCACCGTGGCCTTGCGCACCGTCTCGACGCGCTCCGGCGTCACCTCCCCCACCACGCGCGTGGCCAGTCCCGGGCCGGGGAAGGGCATCCTCTCCGTGATGACCGGCGGCAGTCCCAGGGCGCGCCCCACCTGCCGCACCTCGGGCTTGTAGAGGGCCTTCAGCGGTTCGAGGATGGTAAGGCCGTAAGTCTTGGGATCGAGGCCTATCTGCTCCAGGACGTTGTGCTGGGTCTTGATGCCCTTTTGCGTTTCCACCACGTCGGCGGCGATGGTGCCTTGCAGCATGAAGCCGGCGCCCGCCGCCCGCACGGCCTCGCCCAGGGTGGCGTAGAAGGTGTCCCGGAACGCCTTGCGTTTCTCCTCGGGGTCCGTCTTGCCCTTGAGCGCCGCGAAGAACTCCTGGGCCTTGTCCAGGATCTGGACCTTGATGCCCAGTTCAGCGAACATACGCTGGACGCTGGCGCCCTCCCTCTCCCGCATGAGCCCGTCATCAATGAAGAGGCAGGTGAGCCGCGGGCCCAGCGCCTGGTGGCCGAACACGGCCACAACGGAGGAGTCAACCCCGCCCGAGAGAGCGACGAGGGCGGTGCCGCTGCCCACCGCTTCGCTGATGGCTTTCTTCTGGCTGGCGATGAAGCCTTTGAGGTCCACGGCGCTCACCTCGCTTGCCCGCCACAGGCGGGCCGACGCACCATTATGGGCGCGAGGGCGAAGTAGTCAACGAGCGCGACTAAAGGTCGTGGTACAACTCGAACTCCAGGGGATGGGGCCGCGCCGCCATGGGCGTCACCTCGCGGGTACGCTTGTAGTCAATCCAGGCGGAGATCAAGTCCTCGCTGAAAACCCCGCCGGGGAGCAGGAACTCGTGGTCGCGCTCGAGCGCCCGCATGGCCTCGTTGAGGTTGGTCGGCACCGCCGGCATTCTGGCGCGCTCCTCCTGCGGGATCTCGAAGACGTCAATGTCGTAGGGGCCGAAGCCGGCGGCGCTGGGGTCAATCTTGCGCTCGATGCCATCCAGGCCAGCCATCAGCATGGCGGCCAGCGCCAGGTAGATGTTGCAGGTCGCGTCGGGCGGACGAAACTCAATCCGCTGCTCGGTTTCGTTGAGCGAGTAACCCGGGATGCGGACGGCGGCCGTCCGGTTGGCGACCGAGAAGAAGAGAGTTACGGGAGCCTCGTAGCCGGGCACCAGGCGCCGGTAGGAATTGGTGCTGGGATTGGTGAAGGCGAGCAGGGCAGGCGCGTGGGTTAGCAGGCCGCCGATGTAGTGCAGCGCCAGGTCGCTCAGGCAGGCATAGCCTCCCGCGCGGTAGAAGAGAGACCGGTCGCCGTCGCGCAGGAACTGGTGCACGTGCATGCCACTGCCAGCCTCGGCGAAGAGCGGCTTGGGCATGAAGGTGGCAATCTGATTGTGCCGGCGGGCGACGTTGCGAATGATGTACTTCATCCACATGGTGGCGTCAGCCATCTTGAGCAGCGACTCAGAGAAGACCTCGACCTCGCACTGGCCCGCGCTGCCGACCTCGTGATGGTGGTACTTGACGGGGATGCCGAGCGCGAGCATCTCTGCAACCATTTCGCTCCGCAGGTCATGGAGGGCGTCGGCCGGGGGAGCGACCTGGTAGCCGCCCTGGCGGCGCACCTTGTAGCCCAGGTTGGAGGGGTCGGCCTTCTCGGTGTTCCACCAGGCCTCGCTGGAGTCCACCTCGTAGCAGCAGTAGTGGTCGCCTAGGCGAAAGCGGAGCGCATCGAAGACGTGAAACTCCAACTCAGGGCTGAACACGGCCTCCCCGGGGACGTCGGTGGCGGCAACATACTGCTGCGCGCGCGTGGCCACGCCGCGGGGGTCGCGTTCGTAGGGGCTGCCGTCGGGCTGGACCAGTGAGCAAGTGAGGCTCAAGGTCGGTCGCTCCCAGAACGGGTCTAGGCACGCGGTGGCGGGGTCGGGCACCGCCCGCATGTCGCCCTGCTCCACGGAACGGTAACCAGCGTAAGAGGAGGAATCCACGCCCATGCCCTGGGCCATTAGTTCTTCGTCGAGCAGGGAGACCGGCATAGTGAGGTGATGCCAGCGCCCCACGAGGTCAACGACTTTGAAATCAATCATCTCGACGCTTCTCTCCTGGCAGAGCGCCAGGATGTCGCGCACCGACTGAGCCACAGTACTCACCTACCCTTGTCGTCTAAAGTGCCGGGCCAACAAGCACCGGCACCCCTTCCGTTCCAGTCAACGACGGAGACCGGCCGCCGGGTCAGTGAAACCTCGCGGCTGCCGGCGCGAAGCCAGGCTAGCCGCTACCCGGAGCGCCCCAAGTAAGCGTCATGAACCACAGGATCGCGTGCACCCGCAGCCCGACGCCATTGAAGTGCAGATGGTCGTGGCGCATGGTGTCGGGGTCAACGTAGACGTCGGTGTCGGGCCCTAAGTGCGCGAGCCCTTCCTGGCAAAGTTGCTTCTGCGCCAGCCGCGTCGCGTCCATCTTCTCCTGCTCCAGCCCGGGGATGAAACTGACGAAGGCGAGGTACCAAGGCACTTGCCATCCCGCGTCCTGCCACGACTGGCGGATTATGGTCTCCATGTTGGCGCGCGTCTTCTCCGTGGGCCAGCCCGAGGCCGCGTCCGACTCTCCCTGGTGCCATAGGATCGCGCTCACCTGGTACTGCTTGAGCGCGCTCGGCAGCCGAGGATAGAGGTCGTTATTGGCGGGCAGCCACTGGTCGGTGTTGCTGCCGCCGCGAGCGACGTTGATGAAGCCGATGGGCACGCCGCGAGCGGTCGCCAGCAGTTCCCCCAGAATCGGCCACGCCGACCCGGGCTGCATCTCGGGGTGCATGCGCTCATCTCTCCGGGTGGCCAGCAACCAGAGGTCCTGTTCCCAGGCCTTCACGGAGACCATTCCAGAGTGGTCCGGTATGAAGCCATCGCCGTTGCCGCCAGCGTTTGACTGCCCGGCGACCAGGAACACATCGCCGACGCCAAAGGGCACGGAGGCGACTTCCTTGCCTCCGCTGCTCACCACGAGGGTATACCAGCCGCCCTCGGGGACGCCGGGCAGCACGACCTCGGATTGCCCCGGCGAAAGAGCCCGTTCACAAACGATAGCCTCGCCCGCGCACTTGACCTGCGCGATGCACGCTGCGGGCGCGGGCTGTGCCAGCCGCACGCTCACCTCGGCGGCGCCCTCTGCTCGTTGGATGACTTCGTATGGCTGCGGTCTGACGATCATTATTGCGGATTCCTCCTGTCCGCCGCCGGCGGCACTGGTTTGGCCCAGATAGTTGGGGGTGAAGGCGCTGAGGTCAATCAGCAAAGGCGAGAGCGGCGCAGCCATCACCCAGGGCGTTCCAAAGAGCGCCAGGGCAAGGCAGATTAGCATCAAGGGCCCGTGTTTCACGCGGCATCTCTCCCGGGCGCCGCCACCGCGGGCGGCCAGCGCACCTCAGGTCGCCAAAGGTTAGCAGACATGGGCCGAGCACGCTAGCGGAGAACGTCGTGCTATACTCCCACCGCGCCCTGCCACCGTCCACGGCGACTTACCCCACCGCTGGCAGATGATGCTCGGGCGGCGCGCACGGCCGGGACGGGCTTGGGGACACAAGTCGGAGGAGGAGAGCCTGGCGATGGCTGGCAGGAGACTAATTGTAGTCTGTCTGAGCGTGTCGTTGACGGCGTGGCTGATCGTTGGCCTGGCGGGCTGTTCAAGGCCCAAGGCAGGTGCGCCGGGCGCCGTTGGAGGCGCCTCCAAGACGGGCGCCACCGTACGCCAGACCGGCTCGACCACCTTGCTTCCGCTGGCGGAGAAGTGGCGCCAGGCATTCAACGCCAAGCATCCGGAGGTCAACATCGCGGTGTCCGGCGGAGGCTCCGGCACCGGCATCAAGGCACTCATCGCCGGCACCGCAGAAATCGCCGACTCCTCGCGCGAGATCAAGCCTGAGGAGACGCAGCAGGCCCAGGCCGCGGGCGTCAAGCCGGTGGAGCACCTGGTGGCCTACGACGGCATCGCCGTCATCGTGCACCCCTCGAATCCGCTCTCGGAGATCCCCTTCCAGACACTGTCCGACATCTTCACCGGCAAGATCAGAAAGTGGGATGCAGCAGGCGCCAAGGGCCTGGGCGAGATGCAGTTGGTCAGTCGCGACTCCGCCTCGGGCACCTACGAGGCGTTCAAGGACATGGTGGTGACGCTGGACGGCAAGGACAAGTCGCGCGACTACGCTGCCTCGTCGTTGAAGCAGTCCTCGAACCAGGCGGTCCTCAACCTGGTGGCGCAGACCAAGAGCGCCATCGGTTACGTCGGCCTGGGCTACCTCAACTCCACCGTCAAGGTGCTAACCGTCGTCCCGCTTCAAGGCGGCGCGGCGGTACAGCCGACGGCCGAGAACGTGCTCAACCACACCTATCCCATATCCCGCAAACTCTACTGCTACACCAACGGCGAGCCGAGCGGCGCGCTCAAGGACTACCTGGACTGGATCAAGGGTCCGGAGGGCCAGGACCTCGTCAAGAAGTTGGGTTTCGTTCCGCTGCCCTAGCGCGACTGGCGAGCGCCCGCAGCGCAGGTCCGGCTGCCTTGCGGAGGCCAGGCCCGCTGGTGCACACTAGGCCCGAGGACACATCATGCGCCGGGGCCGCCATCCCGCATGGGAGTTTGTCATTGAGTGGGCCATCAGGATGGCCGGCTTCCTGGCCATCGTGTTTGTGCTTCTCATCTTCGCCTTCTTGCTCAGGGACTCGCTGCCCATCTTCCGCCTCCGCTCCCTGGGCCAACTGGTCCTCGGTCGGATTTGGTCGCCGACCGCCGAGCCCCCCCAATTCGGGTTTCTGCCCCTCTTGCTTGGGTCGTTCTACGTGACGCTGGGCGCGCTCGTCATCGCGGTTCCGCTCGGCCTGGCCTGCGCCATCTTCATTGCTGAAGTCGCTCCCGCCCGCATCAGGGAGATACTCAAGCCGGCGGTGGAGTTGCTGTCGGCCGTGCCCTCCGTGGTTTTCGGCTTCATTGGCCTGCTGCTGATCGGGCCCTGGCTGGCGACTCGCCTGCACTTGCCCATCGGACAGTTCGCCGCGCTCGGCTCCCTGCTGCTGGCGTTCATGGCCATCCCCACCATCGTGTCGGTATCGGAGGACGCCCTGCGGGCGGTGCCGAACGCGCTGCGCGACAACTCCCTGGCGCTGGGCGCAACGCAGTGGCAGACCATCTGCCGGGTAACGGTGCCGGCCGCGCGCTCCGGCATCATAGCCGGCGTGCTGCTCGGCTTCGGCAGGGCCATCGGCGAGACCATGACTGTTCTGATGGTCACCGGCAATGCGGCCGTGATTCCTCGGGGCCTGCTCGGCTTCCTGCGCCCGGTGCGCACCATGACCGCGACGATCGCGGCTGAGATGGGCGAGACCGCCTATCACACCCCGCACTACTTCGCCCTCTTCGCCATCGGCCTGCTGCTCTTTCTCATCACGTTTCTGGTCACCGTGGCAGCGGACTTGGTGATGCGCCGGAGCGCGTGGGCACGGAGATGATCGGTCGCCGGGTCCTGAGCCCCAAGGTCTCGCAGGCAGCCGCCTTCGCGCTGCTGTGGACCTCCGCGGTGATCGTGATGTTGCCGGTCATAGCCGTGGTGGCGGTGATGGTGCTCTTGGGGGCCAGGGGGCTGACGTGGAGGTTCCTGACCGCGGTCTCAGGTGGGCTGTTGCCCGCGATCGCCGGCACGGCCTGCTTGGTGGCGCTGACCACCTTGATAGCGGCGCCGGTGGGGGTCGCGGCGGCGATCTACCTCAGCGAGTACTCGCGGCCGGGCCGGGCCATCCGGCTCATCCGACTCGCCATCGTCAACCTGGCGGCCATACCCTCGGTGGTGCACGGCCTATTCGGTTTGGCCCTGTTCGTGATGCTGCTCGGCTTCGGGCGGTCGCTGCTCGCGGGGGCCTGCACCTTGGCGCTGCTGGTGCTGCCGTTGATGATCACCGCCTCGGAGGAAGCGCTGCGGCAGGTGCCTCAACGCCTGCGCGACGGCTCGCTGGCTCTGGGCGGGAGTCGCTGGCAGACAGTGCGGCGCGTCGTGCTGCCGAACGCACTGCCGGGCATCATCACCGGCCTCATACTATCCGTGGGCCGCGCGGCGGGCGAGACCGCCCCGATCCTGTTCACCGCTGCTGCCTATTCCTCCACGCATCCCTACCCGCGCTCGGTCTTCGACCAGGTGCTGGCGTTGCCGTATCACTTGTATGTCATGGCCACCGAGATTCCCAACGTCCCTGCTGAGGCCAAGTGGGCGACGGCTCTCGCGCTGGTGATGGTAGTGCTTGGCTTCAACGCCGTGGCCATCGTCATGCGCGCTCGCCTGCGTGCCGCGCGTAGGTGGTGAACGCCGTGCAGGGCGAGGCGAGTCAACTCATAGTCAGGCCGCAGGGCTCGATAAAGTTCGAGACGCAGCGCCTCAACATGTTCTACGGTGCTTTCCAGGCGCTCACAGACGTGAGCGTCGCCATACCGGAGCGGCACATCACGGCGCTCATCGGGCCCTCAGGATGCGGCAAGTCCTCTTTCCTGCGCTGCCTTGACCGCATGAACGACGTCATACAGGGCGTGCGCATCGAGGGGAGGGTGCTGCTGGAGGAGGACGACATCTACGCTGCCGGCACGGACGTGGTGCAGTTGCGCAAGCGGGTGGGAATGGTCTTCCAGACGCCCAACCCCTTCCCGATGTCCATCTACGACAACGTCGCCTACGGGCCGCGCCTCCACGGCGCTCCCGACCGCACCGGGCTGGACCAGATCGTGGAGAGCAGCCTGCGTCAGGCGGCCCTGTGGGACGAGGTGAAGGACAAACTGCGCCAGTCGGCGCTCGACCTCTCAGGCGGCCAGCAACAGCGCCTGTGCATCGCCCGCGTGCTGGCCGTGGAGCCTGAGGTCGTGCTCATGGACGAACCGTGCAGCGCGCTCGACCCCACGGCGACGTTCCGCATCGAGGAACTGATGCTGGAGTTGAGGCAGCGCTACACCATCGTGATCGTCACCCACAACATGTACCAAGCCTCGCGTGTCTCCCAGTACACCGGGTTCTTCTTGCTCGGCGAGTTGATCGAGTTCGGCCTCACTGCGCGAATCTTCGAGAGCCCACAGGACCGCCGCACCGACGACTACGTGCGCGGACGGTTCGGTTAGGAGCGATGGCTGATGCGCCGCACCCGCCAGGCATTTGACGAGCAACTGGAGCAGTTGCAGCAGCGCCTTCTTGAAATGAGCGCTTTCGTGGAGGCCATGCTCGAGAAAGCGGTCCGCGCCCTCCGCGACCAAGACCCCGCCCTGGCCCAAGCGGTCCTCGTTGACGACGACACCGCGGACAAGATGGATCTGGAGATCGAGCAGCACTGCATGCGGCTGCTCGCGCTACAGCAGCCGATGTCGCGCGACCTGCGTATCATCGGCACCACCATGAAGGTCATCGCCGACGTGGAGCGCATCGGCGACTACTCGGTGGACGTCGCGCGCACCGCCCTCAGACTGGCCGGTTCCCGATACTTCAAGCCCTTGGTTGACATACCCAAGATGGCCGAACTCGTGGGCACCATGCTGCGCAACGCCCTTCAGGCGTTGGTGCATCACGATCTCCACTTGGTCGCCAAGGTCGTGCGTGACGACGACGAGGTAGACCGGATGTGGTACCGGCTGCTCGACGAACTCGAAACGAAGATGCAGCAGGACCCCTCGATTGTGCCGCAGGCCATAGCGTTCCTGCTGGTGGCGCGCTATCTTGAACGGGTCGCCGACCACACGGTCAACATCGCCGAGCGGGTAGCGTATATGGAGACCGGCCGAATGGAGGACCTCGCCGCCAGCCACCGCACCAACTACGCCGAGGAGAAGGCCGGTTCCGAAGAGCCGCCCCGGGCTCCTTGACGCAGGCCCGCGCTCTCCAGAGGAACTTCGTGGGCCGCCGCGGCGCTTGAGAATGCAATGGCAGGAAGGGGAGGTGCCGCAATGGCAAGGCGTTGGGTGATTCTGGTCATTGCTCTAGCCGCTGCGTTGGTGGTCTTTGGGTGTGCCAAGGGCGGCGGCCCCTCGGGGCCGTCGGCAAAAGCGGGGCCGCCCGCTCGCGCATCGCAAGAGGCAGGCCCAACAGAAGCCGGAAAGGCCGAGAAGATCACCTACTGGTGTCCCGGCCAGCCCGGCACCGAGACCGATCAACCCGGATGGTGCGACTCCTGCAAGGCCTACCTTGAGGCCAAGGTGAAAGCGGGCGAGAAGGTCATCTACACCTGCCCCATGCACCCCGAGGTCATCCAGGACCAGCCGGGCAAATGCCCCAAGTGCGGCATGTTCCTGGAGGCCAAAGTGGTGGCGCAGAATGGCCTCGATTTGCAGAAGGTACGGGAGCGGCGAACCGTCACGAAGGGCAACTAGCGCGGCGCCCGAAACGCGGGGCCCCGCTGTTGAGGCCCGTGCCCCACTGGTTTACCATCGCGCCAGCGACGATCCCACAGGAGCGGCCGATGACCTCTAAGGAACGGGTGTTGTGTTCCCTCTCGTGGCAGGAACCCGATCGGGTGCCGATCCAGGTCTACCTCACGCCGGAGATCCACCACTTGCTGGACGAGTACTTCGGCGGCAAGTCGGTCATCGAGCGCCTAGGTGTTGACTTTCGCGGCGTCGGCGCCAAGTACCGCGGCAAGACGAAGCGCTCGAGGGGTGGTATCCGCTTCGACATGTGGGGCGCCGGATACCGGCGCGTGGAGAACGCCACCGGCGGCTTCTACGACGAGGCGGTGATCCAGCCGCTCGCGGACTTGAAGACCATGGACGACGTGCGCGCCTACCCCTGGCCCGAGCCCGACGACTGCGACTACGCCACGATCGGGGAGCAGTGCAGGCGCGTCAGGAACTACGCCATCACCTGCATGGGCGCGGGCACGCCCGACATCGTCAACGGCGTCTCGCGCGGCCGCGGGATGGAGCGCGTGCTCATGGACATCGTCACGCGCGATGAGGTCGGCCTCGCCGTCATAGACAAGCGTGTGGACTTCGGATACGAGGTGGCCCGCCGCACGCTGGAGGCGGGCAAGGGGAAGATTGACATACTCGCTCTCGGCGAGGACCTGGGACACCAGTACGGCCGCATGGTGTCGCCCAAGGACTTCGACGAGGTGTTCCGGCCGCGGCTGCAGCGCTTCATAGACCTCGGCCACAACTACGGCGCGCGCGTGATGCTCCACTCCTGCGGCGACACGCACGAGATAATGCCGACGCTGATAGAGATGGGCCTCGATGTCCTCGATGCCATGCAGCCGGAGCCGCCGGGGATGAACCCCGAGAAGATCCGCGCGATGTGCAAGGGCAAGTTGGCTTTCTGCGGGCTGATCAGCACCCAGCAGACGCTGCCCTTCGGCACCGAGGAGGAATGCCGCGCCGAGGCCAGGCACCGCATTGACGTGATCGGCAAGGGTGGCGGCTACATCTTCGCCCCGGCGCACGCGATTCAGGCCGGCACGCCGCTGCGCAACGTGCTCGCCGTGTTCGAAGAGGCGCTGGGGAAGAAGTTGCGGCGAGCCCCCAAGAAGAGGGTCGCGCGCCCCACCACGCGACCGGCAGCCAAGACAGCCCGGTCTCTGAAGGCTGCGCGAGCACGGAGGTCACCGGCGGGGAAGCGCGTTGCGCCCAGAGCGCGGGCGAGCGGCCGGCGGTAAGTGTCGGGGCGAGCCGCCGCTGCGTTCGCGCCTCGCTTGCCCGTTACACCTCGTCGTCCCTATTCTACTGGTAACGTCGTCCGTATTGCGGACGGGATCGGGAGGGAACCGTATTGAGGCGATGGGGATTTGCCTTGCTGGTCGGCCTCTGCGTTGTCATTGCCGTCTCTTGCGCGCGCAAGCAGGCGCCGGCCAAAGAGAACCCCCTGGTGACCTCGGCCAAGGAACTCGCTGACTTGCTCGCCAAGGAGGACTTCGCCGCGGTGGTCGCCCGCTTCGATGACACCATGAAGCGCGGCCTGCCTCAGGAGAAACTGGCCGAGGCTTGGAAGGAAGCGACGGCGCAACTCGGCCCCTTCAAGAAGCGGACCGGCGCGCGCACGCAGAAGATCCAAGGGTTCGACGTCGTCTTCGTCACCTGCGAGTTCGAGAAAGCCAAGGCCGACGTCCAGGTGACCTTCGACGGCGTCGGCCGCGTCGCGGGCCTGTTCGTCCGCCCCGCCCAAGGGCCTAGCACGTAGCCAGCCCGACCCTACTCCGTACCTACCGTCGCCCCGCGGCGGCGCCATGTAGCAGCAGGCTTGCCTGCGAGAACAGGAGTACGACCGGCCGCCCTCCCGAGCCAGGCAGGCACCCTCCTACGAGGGCAAAATGGGGACAGTAACCACCTTCCCTCGGAGCGAGGCGTGGCCGACACGAGTGTGGAGAACGGTTGCTGTCCCCATTTTGCTCGGGGCGACATGCCGGGGCGCCCCGACAGCATGATTGCTCGCGAATGATTCCCTCTTTCCCGCGCGAATAGTATTGTGAAGGCGGAGGGATCATGACCGGCGCGCAAGAGCCAAACTCCGAGCCCAGCGCGGGGCCGGCTCCGAGACCTGACGAGCCAGCCCTCAGCGGCCCGCCAGAGCCGTTGGCCGACGCGGACCAGGGCCTCCCCGCCCGCATGCTCAAGGGCGAACGCCGCGCCTGGCGCCTCTTCCACGACCGCCACCTCGACTGGCTCTACCGCTTCGTCTTCTACCAAGTGGGCCGCAGCGCCGAGGACGCCGAGGACGTCACCTCGGAGATAATGCTGACGGCGGTCAAGTCCATCGCGCGCTACGACGCCGGCGCCGGCTGCCTCGAGGCCTGGCTGCGCGGCATCGCCCGCAACCACATCGCGCGGTTCTGGAGACGCAGACTGCTCGAGGCCCGGGCCTCGGCGCTGCCCTCGCTCTCACTCGAGGAGATCGAGGACCTGCCGGGCATCCCCGAGGCTCCCGACTCGCTGCCCAGCGCCTCCGAACTGGAGGCGAGGGACGGCGTGGCGGCCGCCTTGGCGCTGCTGCCGGCCCGCTACGCGGAACTGCTGCGCGAGAAATACGTGCTCGGCCGCAGCGTCAAAGAGATCGCCGACCGCAGCCGCACGTCGCCCAAGGCGGTAGAATCCGCGCTGGCGCGCGCCCGGCAGGCCTTCCGCCTGACTTTCGAGCGTTTGCGCAATGTCTCCGGGCAAGAACCCGGAGGGGGTGAGTGAGATGAAAGTGCGGAGTCCCAATCAAGTCGAATCGGCCGACGGCGCCTGGGGCGAACTGCTCCGCGGCGCCGGTCGCCCCCCCCGCCCGAGGCCGTCGTTCCGACGCCGTCTGCGGGCGCAGGTCATCCGTGAGGCGACGGGCGCGAGCGCGCCGAGTAGGTCGCGCTACGTATTGGCGGGAGCGATAGGCCTGGTAGCGCTGGCGGCCTTGGCCGCGGTAGTGTGGCGCGCGTCCCATAGCGCGCCACCGGTTGGGGGCCTGCCGCCCATCGCCAGACCGGCCGCCTTCGTCCGCCACTTCTCCGGCGAGGTGAGCATTGAGGGCGGCCCGCGCCTACTGGGCGATGGCGCCTGGAATGGGCGGCCCGTGAAGGTCGGCCAGCGTGTGCTTGTCGGCCCGGACGGGCTGCTCGTGCTCGCCACATCCGACGGCAGCATCATCGCGCTCAACAAGAGCACGCAGATGCGCTTCACCGAGCCGACGGCTCAGGGCCGCGCGCGGCTGTGGCTTGCCCGCGGCGACTGCTACGCGAAAGTCGTGCCCGACAAAGGCCCCGCCGAGATTGTGACCGCAGTCGGCTCAGTCTCCATCGTCGGGACCGAACTCGACGTGTCGGTAGCCGACGGCAACGCGCCCACTGCCGTGGTGCGCGTGATCCGGGGAGCCGTTGAGGTGACCTCCGGCGCCGACAGGCGGAGGCTCTCCGCCGGCGAGCAACTGCAACTGGGCCCGAACCGCCTGCTGGATGTTCCGGGAGCCTTCGCGCCCAACACAAAGACGTGGTATCAGGGAATGGGAAGCCTGGCGAGCCCCATGTCGGGCGCGGTGGCATACCTCTTCCACAGGAATGCCGAGAACCGGTCCTTGATGACCGAACTGTGGACGGTCGCGCCGGACGGGTCGAACAGGCGCCGGCTCTTCACCTTCTTGCGTCCCATCTCAGGCGTCGGCGTTCCGTGGCTACCGGGGCGGGACGCTCTGCTTATGCCGGAGAGCGTATTCGGTCCCACATGGGTCGTCGACGTAGGCGAGCCTCGGGCGACGCTCTTCCACCCGCTCGACCACTACCAGGTACCGAGGGACTGGGCACCCTCGCCGGACGGCTCCAAGATCGCGTTCAGGGGGTCGAAGCGGCTGGGCGAGCCGGCTTTCCACGAGCCGGCCCCTCGGGAAGATGGCTTGTGGGTTCTCGAATTCGCCACTGGCCAGATTCGGCGCGTGCTGGGCGCGTGGCCCACCTCGGGCTTCGCCTGGGCGCCTGACTCCAAGCACGTTGTGGTCTCCGCCTCGCAGCAGTACGACGCGGACAGCGCGCTCGTGGTCGTCAACGCGCTGTCCGGCGAGGTCACCGACCTCGGCGTCAAGGGGGCGGAACCCTCGTGGTCCCCCGACGGGACCCTCATCGCATACACAAGCGGGCCACCCGACCTCCGGCCGGAGGACAGAGGCTTCTTCCGAGGAATCGGCGCCTACCGGCCGCTCTACTGCCTGGAACTCAGCAGCGGGCGCGTGACTCGACTCACCCGTCGCGGCGAGCGTGGCCTGAACCCGCGGTGGTCCCCGGATGGCACTCGGGTCGCGTACCTGCATGGGCCGCCTGCGGGCGTGCGCAGCTCGCGCGACCGAGAGAAGGCGCCGGTTCAACTGTGCGTCATTTCCCCCGGGCAGCCCAGGTCTCAGGTCCTCTATCGCGCCGTAGGCCTCAAGAGCCCACGTTTTGAGTGGCTCCCCGATGGCGAGAGCCTGGCGGTGATGACCCGCGATTCGCTGGTTGTCGTGGCCGCCGACGGCTCCGGGGTGCGCCACAGTGTGAGCCTTACCGCCGAGGCCAGCCCGCTGCCGGAGGCCGAACTCAAAGATACTCGGGCCGTGGCCGACGTGTTGCGCAAGATGAGGACCGGCACCGACCCGGAAGAGTTGGACGTGATGTGGAGGGGCGACCTGGAACGGCACCGACAGACGGCGATGCGCACCGCGGACACGCTGCGCGCTTTGCCCGCGCACTACCCCCAAGCCGGGCTGATACAGGAGGACTGCGACTTCGCTGCCTCGTTTGCCGCGAAGGCGGCCAGCATCAGCGCCCAAGAGTACCAACGCGAGCAAGCGGGGATGCGCCTGGACTACATCGTGTTCCTACTCGGCAGGTACTACGACACGGAGGGCAAACGCTACCCGCCTGACCTGGCGACCCTCCGGGAATGGGCTCTCAGCCACGAGTGGGGCATGAACATGCTCCGTAGCACCGACAAGGAATACGTGCGCGGGCTATTCCATGTGCCGGGCGCGCCCGGAGGCTGGGACGACGTCAGTTTCGTCTATGAGCCGCCGGACCCCGAGCACGGGAAGCCGGGAGTGCTTGAGTATCGGCACTTGCCGGATGTGGTAATCCGCGCCGACCTGGCGCACACGGCGCGCGACGAGCCAGGGTTCCTCTCCGCGCACATCGAGGCCGTGCCCAAGTCATAAGCGGGCGCAGGCCGCGCGCCCGTAGGGGACGGCCGCCTGGCTCGCCCGCCGAAGGAACGCCGTCCCGCGAGGCCCCAGGGCGGCCACACTGCCGGCACCGGAACGTAGGGGCAAAATGGGGACAGTAACCTTTTTCCGCAGTCGTGTGCGCCACGTCCCACTCCGAGGGAGAACCGTTGCTGTCCCCATTTTGCCCTCGGCGGCCCGCCGGGCCGTCCCCACACCTGGGCGAGCCGGGCGGCTCGCCCCTACGGGAGGATGGCGGGGGTGCTACGAGCGGTCGGCGAGGGCGCGGCCGTAGAGGCACGTGCGCGCCGCGATCTCAGACGTCTTGAGGTGCTCGTAGCCGATGACAAAGGTCTCGAAGTCGTCGCCCACCGCGTCCTTCCACCCGAAGGGGATGCCTTTCGCGCCCAGCACGGTTCCGACCAGAGCGGCGGCCTGCCCCGCAGTGCAGTCAGTGTCCAGCCCGCACATGGTGGTGATGCAGGCGGTTCTGCCGAAATCGCCTCCGCCGTAGACGAGCCCGATGATGACCGCGGGGATGTTCGACAGAGTATGCACAGGGTCGTACTCGCGCGCGTAGGTCTTCTCGACCTCGAGCCAGGCACCCAGCCAATCACCGTTGGCGTCGCACCAGGCGAGCGTCTGGCGCACGATCTCCGCAAAGCGCGACTTGGGCGGTACATAGCCCAGCCCCATTTCGAGTATCTTGCGCACGTCGCTCTCGACGTAAGCGAGGCTGCACGTGACCGCGTTGTAGACCTCTCCGTAGACGCCGTTCTTCTCGTGGGCGATGATGCCGTCGCGATAGGCAAGTTCCGCCGCCAGGCCCGGATTGCCCGGGGCGAGCCAGCCGCAGATCTCCCCTTTCATCTGCCCGCCGATCCACTCGCTGTAGGGATTGTCGGTGGTGGCGGTCTCTGGTGGCGTCAGGCCGCGCCGAATGTTGTCCAGCGCGACGCGCTCGGCGGTGTAAGCCTTGGGCAAGTGCTCGACCCACTCGCGGGCGATCTGGGTGCTGGTGGCGTCGAGACCCCACATCTGCAAAGCGTGCAGGAGCAGGACTTCATAGGCAGTGTCGTCGTTCAGCGTGCTAGGGGGGGCGAGGAAACCGATGACCTCGCCGTACTCGGCGGCGATGCGTTCTCGCGGCCAGCCTTCGACCGGCCCTCCCAGCGCGCCGCCTATGTTCTTGCCGAGCCAGCCACCCAGCGTCTTGTCATCGTAATCGGCAAAGTCGTACTTGCGCGCCTGCGCCGGACGGAAGGAGGCCTTGATCTCCTCCCAAGAGGAGGGCTCTTCATAAGGGAAATCCGAACGCATCGCTGGATTGCGAAGCAGGCCGCGGGCTTCGGCGAGCAAGCGCAGCGCGGGGTTGGGCACCTCGAGCGTCAAGAGGTGCTTGGCCTCTTTCACGCGCGCCTCGGCCTCCTGCACTTCCATTCCCTGCTCGCGCCGGTTGGCGACCATCAGGCGGGCGAACTCGAGTTCCTGCCATGCCAGTTGGGTGAAGTCCACGTTGTCTCCTCCTTCGCAGAGGGAGCGATTGTAGCAGGCGGTGCGGCAGGCGCAAGCGACACGACCACGAGGCCCCTCTCACCGCGATGAAGGAGGGGGAGCGGGGCCCCATACGTCTGCCGCTAGTCGTTCCAGCCCGCCGAGCCCTTCTTGAAGAAGGTGCCCTCGAGGGCGAGCGGCTTGGTGAGTTCCTCCAGGTCGCGCTTCTCCTGCTCGGTCATGGGCGTGAAGTCGCGCGCCACGGCCACGTTCTCCTCCAACTGCGATATTGTCATGCACCCGACTACGGCGGTGGTGACCGGGAGGGAAAGCGAGTAGCGCAGGAGCGGCACAATCGAGGTGATCTGCGGCGAGAAGAGTCGGTTGAGCGCCGGAATCTTCATGGCGATCACGCCCATGCGCCGCAGCAGCGCGGTCTTGAGCAACTCAGTCTGGAACGGCAGGAAGTGAATGTCCGCTGCGTTAAGAGGACATAGGACGGTGTCAAAGTCGAAGCGGCGGATCATCTCTATCAACGCCGCCGGGTCGTGGTGACCGGTGATGCCCAGGTACTTGCACATCCCCTGTTCCCGGGCCTCGATCATGGCCTTGAGCGAGCCGTCGGGGCCGGTAATCCTGTCCACGTCCTCCAGGTCGCGCACGCGATGCACCTGAAGCAGGTCCACGCCGTCCACGCGCATATTGGTGAGCGTGGTCTCAATGCTGCGGCGGGCCTCGTCGTAGGTGCGCACGTCCACCTTGGAGGTGATGAACATTGACTGCCGCCGGAAGGGCAGGACGAGGCCGTAGTATTCCTCCGAGGGGCCGTAGATGCGCGCCGAATCAAAGTAGGTGACGCCTAGGTCGGCGGCGCGGTTGATAAGGGCTTCCGCTTCGGCGTAGTGGCCGGGGATCTCGAGTATCCCTTGGCCTCCGAGGCCGAAGATAGACACGGCCTCGCCCGTGCGGCCGAGCACGCGGGTGGGAAGGTTGGTGGGCCGGGTGGGCGTGTTCTCTTCCGCTGCCAACGAGGGGACGACCGCTCCCGCGGTGGCCGCGGCCAAGAGCGATTTCCTCAGGAATTCGCGTCGCGACATCTTCGGCGCCATGGCGATCCGTCCTTTCGCGCGGGGTGGGCCGCTTGGCTCGCTATCCGCAGCGAGAGTATAGCAGAAGGCGCGCTCACCTCGCGGATGGCCGGAGCACGAACGCAACGGCCCAAAGCCCCGGCGACCGCCGTCCCCTGCTCAGATGTGGCTGACGCGGTGCAGAACTTCCGCCCCTCGGGCACGTCGGCTCCACACTTGCCGCACCGCATGGCAGACGCCCCCCTCTCATACGCCTCCCCCCCACCACCGGCAGTACCGTCTATAATACAGCCTGTGCCGACCGTGCGCCATTGGCAGCCGCCCGGAATCTGCGTGCGCAGCATCCCGGCTGCTTGTCGGCCTGCGAGGAGGACGGCCCCATGGGCAGTAGAACGCGAGTGCTGTTCATCTGCACCCACAACTCAGCGCGCTCCCAGATGGCAGAAGGCCTCCTGCGCGCCCTATACGGCGACCGCTACGAGTCTTACAGCGCGGGGACGGAGGCCACCGTGGTCAACCCCAATGCGGTGAGCGTGATGGCAGAGGCAGGCGTGGACATCTCGGGTCAACGTGCGAAGATGGTGGATGAGTTGTGGGGGCAGCAGTTCGACTACGTGGTCACCCTGTGCGATAGCGCCAAGGAGACGTGTCCCTTCTTCCCTGGGACCAGGATCCTGCATCAGTCGTTTGACGACCCGGCCGCCGTGTCCGGTTCCGAAGCGGAGATACTCCAAGCGTTCCGCCGCTGCCGCGATGAGAGCAGGCGGTGGATTGAAACAACATTCGGCCCCCGCACGCGCTGAGCGAGCCCGCCCGTAACAGACCAGCGCGCCACCCCGCGCTCACCGTGTCGAGGAGGCGCTGGGCTCCACTTCCGGGCTCCACCAGTCGCTGCGGCGCAGCAGCCGCGTGCCGTCGGAGAAGCCGTCGCCGCGCTCGCCGAGCAGTCGGATGAGCCGGTCGCGCCAGAAAGCCACGCGCTCGGCGCCTCCGGCGTCCTTGGCGAGGTCGTGGAGTTCCTGGCGGTCAGCGCGCAGATCGAACAACTGCTCCTCGCTGGTCGCGGGAAACCATAGGTACTTCTCCTTGCCGTCGGTCAGGTACTGCACCGCCTCTTCCAGCGCGTAGCAAGGCGAGTGTTCGCCGTGCAGATGCTCGCGCCACGATTCTCCGCGGATCGCGCGGAAGACGCTGCTGCCCGTGACCGAATCGGGAACGGCCACCCCGGCCGCCTCCAGAATCGTCGGCGTCACGTCCTGAAGCCCGACGACTTGCTCGAAAGTCCCGGTAGGCAGGTCCATTCCCGCTGGATAGCGGATGACGAAAGGAACGCGGGCGGAGCCTTCGTAGGCATACGTCTTCCGGTGCAGGTTGTGGTCGCCCATCATGTCGCCGTGGTCGGAGGTGAAGATGATGAGGGTGTTCTCGAGGAGTTGGCCTCCTTCTTCTCGGGCGACCCGCTCGAGCAGGCGGCCCAATTCGTAGTCAATGTGCGTGCAGAGGCCAGCGTAGGCGGCACGCATGCGTCGGCTCTGTTCCGGGGTCAGCCTGCCCCGCCAGGCGGTGCGGCCCACGGGGCCGGGCACGTCGTGCTTGGCCGCCCAATCGCCGACGGGGACGGGGGGGAATTCGCGGTTGATGTACATGTCCCAGAAGAACTGCGGCGGGTCATACGGCGAATGGGGGCGCATATGCGAGCACCAGACGAAGAAGGGGCGCGTGGGATCGCGCTTCTTTATCTGCTCGAGGGCGACTTCGGTCGTCCAGTTGGTGGGGTGATAGCGTTCCTCGAGGTGCCAGGGGCGGCCGAGCCAGCCGTTGGCGTCGCAGCCATGGCCGCGCTCGTGCGCCCAGGGGCCGACCTCGCGCTTGAGCCATTCCGCGTAGTCGTCCGCGCCTTCGGCGAGGTCGTGGGGGATGACGGTGTGGAAGCCGTAGAGTTTGCGGGTGGGGTGCA
This sequence comes from uncultured Armatimonadia bacterium, assembly GCA_964528605.1. GTDB lineage: Bacteria > Armatimonadota > Zipacnadia > CAZGSV01 > CAZGSV01 > CAZGSV01. The sequence goes on along the minus strand of CAZGSV010000001.1, from coordinate 70,938 downwards.
TGTTGCGCCAGCCGACGTTGATGCAGTGGTAGCCAGCGTCGGCCAGCACTTGCGCGAGCGTGTTGCGCTCGTGCCACTCGGCGCCCGAGTAACCGATGAGGCCGCAGGCGAAACTCCCCTGACCGCCATGAAGGCAGCGGCGGGCGCCCGTGGTGGAGGGAATCTCTGAGTAGGCGGTGGGGAAGTAGGCGCCGCGGTTGATGAAAGCATCCAGGTTGGGGGTCTCGACTACGGGATGGCCTGCGAGGCCTAGGTGGTCGCCGCGCTGTTGGTCGGTGGTGAAGAGAAGTATGTTGGGACGCTTGTGCGACATTGCTGGCCTCCTCAACTCGCGAGCCGGAACCGCGCGTAGTGACCCAGGGAATGTCAGTTCGGGAGGACTTGTCAAGGCAGCGAGTCGCGGGCGGGCGGAACCTTAGACAGCAGGGCCGCTCCGACGCATAATGCGGGCCATTACCATGACCGACAGCGACGCACCGCGGACGGGCGCACCGGCGCCCAAGAGAGCCCTAACCCCTCCCGCAAAGAACCTCCTTGTCATCAACGCCCTGTTCTGGCTCGCCGATGGCCTGTGCTCCATGTTCGTCAACATCTACCTGTGGCGCGTGCAGAAGGAATTCCCGGTGCTGCTGCGCTACAACTTGGCGTGCTGGCTGACGATTCCAACCTTCTTCCTCATCGCGGGCTGGCTCTCGCAGGCCAGGGACCGCACCTGGGCGCTGCGCATTGGGCTGGCCCTGCACGCGATCTTCTACCTGAGCCTGCTCTGGCTCAGGGAGGGCGCGGCCCAGCACGTGGTCGGGTTAGGCATTCTGCTGGGCGTGGCCATGGGGTTCTACTTCGCCGGCATCCACACTCTGACGTTTGATGTGACAGCGCAGGGGGAGCGGGACTACTACGTTGGCGTGAGTTCCTTCACCAGCGGGATAACGGGCGCCGTGGCGCCGTTTGCCGCGGGGAGCATCATTGGCCTGGCGACCGGCCTGCGCGGCTACGTGATGGTCTTCGCGCTCGCGGTGGCCATGTACGTGGCCGCGGTCATTCTGTCATTCCGCTTGCCGCCGGACAGGGAGCCGCGGCCGTTTCTCATTCGGCGCGCGCTGCTGCCGCCCAGGGAGCACCGGGACTGGCGGCTGGTGATGCTGCTGTGGGCGGTGTTCGGCGGCCGCTTCGGCATCTTCGTGTTCATCGTGGGCCTGCTGATGTACATGGCGTCCGGGAGTGAGATGGCCGTGGGTGGTTACGGGCTGGTCACGGGCGCGATCAGGATAGTGGGTTCGTATGCCGTCGGGCGCGCGGTGACCCCGGGCCGCCGGATCCCGTTCATGCTCGCCGGGGCGCTGTCGGGGACGGCGGCGGGCCTGATCATGCTGGGGCCCATTCACTTGCCTACCGTGTGGGCCTTCGGGCTGATGCTGGCGGTGAGCACGCCGCTGTTCAGCATTCCGAGTTCGGCCATTCAACTCGACGTTATCGGGAGAACGGCGAAGGACCCCAGCCAGAGGGTGGAGTACGTGTGCGCCCGCGAGATGCCGCTGGCGCTGGGGCGAGTCCTGTATGTGACCGTGCTCTGGGGGTTGTACGACCTGCTGACGAAGAACCTGCTCGGGCTGCGCATCGCCGTGTGCGTCACCGCGGCCACCGGCTTGCTGGGCTACCTGATAATGAGCCGGATCAGTTTCGTACAGGAGGACGCGGCCGCCTACCAGGCCGCGCAGCAAGCCAAGGAGTCCTGAAGAAGACCGGCCGCCACTGGAGACCCTAGGCCAGCGCTCCGCTCCCTACCCTTCCTGCGTCAGCAGCACGACCTCCCAGGGTTTCAGGTTCTCCGTCTCGTAGATCGCATAGGGCCCGTCGTAGCCGGAGCGGGCCAGTACTTCGCTGGAGCAGTCAGTGCGCGTGAGTGCCATCGCGGCGCCTCCGTCGCGGACGTGCATGACGAGGCGCGCCAGCGTGTCGAGAGAGGTGTTCAGAAGCAGCAGCGCCGAATGCCCGGCGCTGTCACGGCGGCACCAGAGCGACGCCTTCTCATAAGAGGCCACATAGGCGAGCAGCGTGTCGCGCGACAGCCAGCGGCAGAGGGCCTTGAGTTGTGAAGTCTTGGCGAGGCTGAAGACCCAGCGCCAGGGGTAGTAGCCGCACACAGCGACGCGGCCGCCGAGGCGGTTCTCGAAGATGGCGGTGGCGGCGCCCGCCCGCTTCCACTCGAAGTCACACACCTCTGAGAGGACGCGGCACTCGGGGCGGAGGGGCTTGAAGGTGTAGGCCGTCTCGGGCCAGAAGGAGGGGCGGCAATCGCGCACCCAGCCCACGAACCGGCCGTTGAGTCCGTCATCGCCGAATACCTCAAGCGTGTCCACGCGGTGCTCGCCCGCCACTTCGAAGCCGGTGTACTCGGAGAGGCCCCTGTCGTTGAGCGCGCTGAGCGCAGGGGCGTCCAGCATCACGCCGCCGGATAGCAGGTCCAGCAGTTCCTCCTTAGAGAACGCACGGCACGAGTCACCGGCGAGCACCGTCACTGCCGCGCCTTCCCGCGAGTACGCGATGGGGAGGCCGATCTCGCCAATCTCCAGGATGGCGTTGGGGCCCGGACCTCGGGAAGGACCAAACCACGGACGCCCGAGGTTGACGGTGGCGAAGTAGTCGCGGTTGGTGGCGGCCCACAGGCCCTCGCACGGCCTCCGCCCGAAGGCGGCGATCTGCTTGTCGTAGAACTCGCGCAACTTCCTGACGCCCTCAAAGAGCGGCAGGTACTCGTCGAAGGGATCGGGCGAGAGGCCCATCACGTTGAGCGCGGCCCCGGTGCAGCCCGCGGCGTTGTAAGCGGCGACTTCGGTGGCGGTGATGTGCGCGCTCTTTCTCAGGCGCTGATAGGGGAAGTTCTCGATCTCGGACTGGATGTCGGTGACGGTGGCGGGCAGCAGCGTGGTCTGCCTCCCCATCGAATGGGCCTTGTCGAGCATGGCCACGGGCGTCTGGTCCCCGTAGAAGCCCGCTCCCGGCCGCCACATCACTTTGAGGTCCCGCGGGCCGGCTAGGGCCCGCGCGTATTCGTCGAAGGCGCTGCCGTCGTAGAACCGGTCGCCGGTCATCATGCCGAGCACGATGGCGGGGTCAGCGGCGTCAACGGCTGCGCGGATGCCGCTCAACAGGCCGACGATGAGTCGGCGGTTGTGCTCCAGCCAGCGCTTGCGAATGGCCAATTGGTCCTCGACGGGGCCGCCATTGAAAGCGGCCTTGAGGGTTTCGCGGCTCCAGGGCCGGCCCGTCTCGGCGCTGAAGTTAGCGAGGCACCTGTCGCAGAAGCAGACGTAGCCGACCGGGCCGTGGCCGATCAAGCGCACGTCGTCGTCTATCCAGATGAAGTCGGGCTTGGCCTTGGCGAGCGCTCGGTAGCACGCGGCAATGTAAGCCTGCACCTCGGGGTCCGCCGGGCAGTAGCAGCCGAGGCTCACCTTCCCCTCGATATCCATCATGCGCTGCCACGGCTCGTTGAGGGAATTGGGCAGGTTCTCGTCTAGGTGGCCCACGGTGGAAAGATGATTGACGCCGACCGAGAGGCCGAGGGACTTGAAACGTGGGATGATGTCCCCGAGTGCGGCCGCGCGCTCCTGTATGAGGGACAGAGTAGCGAGCGAGTGCGTGAAGGCGGTGAAGAACGCCACCTCTTCGATGGTGTCCGCGTAGTTCTTGAGGAACGGAAGTAGTTCCTCGCGTCGGCGCTCGTCGAGCCAGAGGTGCGTGCTGACCCTTAGTGAGATCCTCGCTCGCATGGTCATCGCCTCCAGGTCCTGCATGTCCTCACGCGCGACCCTTCATCGGTGGCTTGGTGCCTCCACCCGCCGTAGGAGCCCGCCTCAGGCGGCTCGCGACTAAGCCGGTTACTCCGCACCCAGGATCCACTCGGGCCCCACGCAGACCTGCTTGATGTGGTCGCGGTTCCACAACTCCGGGCCGACCGAGTAGGTCACGTGCAGCAGGCCGGCGCGGTCCTGGATGATGGCGGGGTACTCATACGACCCCGGCGGGTTCTCCAGGTTCCGCATGTGCGGCCAAGTCTCGCCTTCGTCCTCAGAGAGCGCAAGCGTGAGCACGGAGCGGTCAACCTCAGAGTTGTTGAAGACGACGACGAGGCGCCCATCTTGAAGTTTCACCATGTCGAAGGCGGCGTCGTGGTTGGGCAGGTCCGTGTAGGTCGCGGGCGCCCAGGTGCGCCCATTGTCGAACGACTGCGTGCGGCCGATGCGCGCCTTCGCCTCGGGGCTGTGCCCCACTCCCGCGGGCCGCAGCAGCGCGAAGAGCGAACCGTCGGAGCGCTGAATGAGCGTGGGATGGTGGTTCGGCACGCCGGGCACTCCCTGACTGTAGAACCAGTGCTCACCCATGTCTTCGGAGATGAGGAAGCGCGACTGGCCGTCGTTGCAGCCGGTGCCCAGAATGATGTCCCCGTTGGCGAGCAGTATCGGCTTGTTGCGGAAGACGTAGCCCCACTCTTCGCGCAGCATATGGTCCTCCGACCAAGTGTAGCCGTTGTCCAGGGACACCTTGTACTTCTGGTCCACGGTCCCCCAACTGACGCCCTCTCCGTCGCCGCGCACTGGGCCGTGCATCGTGCCGTAGAAGAGCCACACCTTGCCCGTGGGGCCCACGAAGAGCACAGGGTTGCCCTCGGGCTTGCCGGGCGTGTCCGCGATGATGGTCACCGGCTCCCACTTGTCGGAGCCGGCCTTCTTGCGGACGGAGACGACGGCGACGTCGGGAAGCGCCTCGTCGGTGCCGGCGTAGAAGGCAACGAGCAGGTCACCGTTGGCGCATTCGACTATCGTGGAGCAGTGGCAGCGAGCGAAGCGGTCCGTGGGGGCGAAGGCGATCTCGGCTTGCAAGAAGAACATTGGCATCCTCCTAAGGCGCTCGTTTGGACGTGAGATAATGCCAGTACTCGGTCGTCTTGGCCAACCAGTGCGCTCGGAGCAGCGGCTGGGCCTAGGCCAGGATCTCTCGCAGTGCCGTGAGCAAGGCGTTGACGTGCCGCTCGCTGGCGCTCTCGCCCATCAGCCCGATGCGCCAGGCTTTGCCCTTGAACTCACCCAAGCCGGCGCCGATCTCAATGCTGTAGTCCTCCAATAGGCGCTTGCGCACGGCTGCCTCGTCCACACCCTCGGGCGCAGCGACGGCGTTGAGCATCGGCAGTTGGTGCTCCGGATCGGCCAGGTAGCACACCCCCAGAGCCTCCAGTCCGGCCTTGAGTGCGCGATGCTGCTCGGCGTGGCGCTGCCAGCGGGCCCGCAGCCCTTCCTCCAGCACTATGCGCAAGGCCTCGTGGAGGGCATAGTTCATGTTGATGGGCGCGGTGTGGTGGTACAGGCGCTCCGAACCCCAGTAGCGGCGCACCATCGTCATATCGAGATACCAAGACTGCACCTTGGTCTTTCGGCCGGCCATCACTTCTTCAGCGGCCGGGCTGAAGGTCACCGGCGACAGGCCGGGGGGGCAAGAGAGACACTTCTGCGTGCCGCTGTAGCAGGCGTCTATCTTCCAGCCGTCCACGTCCACTTCCATCCCCGCGAGGCTGGTCACCGTGTCCACCAGCAGCAGCGCGCCTGCTTCGTGCACTACGCGGCTGATGGGCTCGATGGGTTGCGCCGCGCCGGTGCTGGTCTCGGCGTGGATGATGCCCACGAGTTTGAAGGGCCCCTTGGTCCGGATGGCCTCCTCGACCTGCTCGGGGGTGAAGACTTGTCCCCAGGGCACTTCGATAGTGGTGACTTGCGCGCCCGCCCTTTGCGCCACCTCGGCCATCCGCTGGCCGAAGACGCCCGCGACGCACACCAGCATCTTGTCCCCAGGCTCGATCAGGTTCACCACGCAGGTTTCCATGCCCGCGGAACCGGTGCCGCTGACGGCGAGCGTCAAGGAATTGCGCGTTTGAAAGACGGCGCGCAGCATCTCGCTGATGTCGTTGAGGATCTCCAGGAACTGCGGGTCTAGGTGGCCGACGGTCGGCCGCGCCATCGCCTCCAGCACGCGGGGATGCACATCTGACGGTCCGGGCCCCATCAGCAGGCGAGCCTTGAGGTTTCTAGTGTCGGCCATGGCGTGTCACTCCCTCAGCGGGTATGCAGGTGGCGGCATTCTACCACGCCCGCCCCGGGGAGCCAGCGCGCCCACTCGCTACTTGAACCCCGCCGATGGCGGGGTCCAACTGTCGCGACCGAACCGTTCACTCTCGGCCCAGAATCCAGTCAACGCTCACGCACACGTGCTTGATATGGTCGCGGTTGAGGGTTCTGGGGCCGACGGAATACGTGACGTGCAGCAGCCCGGCGCGGTCTTGGATGATCGCCGGGTACTCGTACGACCCCGGCGGGTTCTCCAGGTTCCGCATGTGCGGCCAGGTCTCGCCTTCGTCCTCAGAGAGCGCAAGCGTGAGCACGGAGCGGTCAACCTCAGAGTTGTTGAAGACGACGACGAGGCGCCCATCTTGAAGTTTCACCATGTCGAAGGCGGCGTCGTGGTTGGGCAGGTCCGTGTAGGTCGCGGGCGCCCAGGTGCGCCCATTGTCGAACGACTGCGTGCGGCCGATGCGCGCCTTCGCCTCGGGGCTGTGCCCCACTCCCGCGGGCCGCAGCAGCGCGAAGAGCGAACCGTCGGAGCGCTGAATGAGCGTGGGATGGTGGTTCGGCACGCCGGGCACTCCCTGACTGTAGAACCAGTGCTCACCCATGTCTTCGGAGATGAGGAAGCGCGACTGGCCGTCGTTGCAGCCGGTGCCCAGAATGATGTCCCCGTTGGCGAGCAGTATCGGCTTGTTGCGGAAGACGTAGCCCCACTCTTCGCGCAGCATATGGTCCTCCGACCAAGTGTAGCCGTTGTCCAGGGACACCTTGTACTTCTGGTCCACGGTCCCCCAACTGACGCCCTCTCCGTCGCCGCGCACTGGGCCGTGCATCGTGCCGTAGAAGAGCCACACCTTGCCCGTGGGGCCCACGAAGAGCACAGGGTTGCCCTCGGGCTTGCCGGGCGTGTCCGCGATGATGGTCACCGGCTCCCACTTGTCGGAGCCGGCCTTCTTGCGGACGGAGACGACGGCGACGTCGGGAAGCGCCTCGTCGGTGCCGGCGTAGAAGGCAACGAGCAGGTCACCGTTGGCGCATTCGACTATCGTGGAGCAGTGGCAGCGAGCGAAGCGGTCCGTGGGGGCGAAGGCGATCTCGGCTTGCAAGAAGAACATTGGCATCCTCCTAAGGCGCTCGTTTGGACGTGAGATAATGCCAGTACTCGGTCGTCTTGGCCAACCAGTGCGCTCGGAGCAGCGGCTGGGCCTAGGCCAGGATCTCTCGCAGTGCCGTGAGCAAGGCGTTGACGTGCCGCTCGCTGGCGCTCTCGCCCATCAGCCCGATGCGCCAGGCTTTGCCCTTGAACTCACCCAAGCCGGCGCCGATCTCAATGCTGTAGTCCTCCAATAGGCGCTTGCGCACGGCTGCCTCGTCCACACCCTCGGGCGCAGCGACGGCGTTGAGCATCGGCAGTTGGTGCTCCGGATCGGCCAGGTAGCACACCCCCAGAGCCTCCAGTCCGGCCTTGAGTGCGCGATGCTGCTCGGCGTGGCGCTGCCAGCGGGCCCGCAGCCCTTCCTCCAGCACTATGCGCAAGGCCTCGTGGAGGGCATAGTTCATGTTGATGGGCGCGGTGTGGTGGTACAGGCGCTCCGAACCCCAGTAGCGGCGCACCATCGTCATATCGAGATACCAAGACTGCACCTTGGTCTTTCGGCCGGCCATCACTTCTTCAGCGGCCGGGCTGAAGGTCACCGGCGACAGGCCGGGGGGGCAAGAGAGACACTTCTGCGTGCCGCTGTAGCAGGCGTCTATCTTCCAGCCGTCCACGTCCACTTCCATCCCCGCGAGGCTGGTCACCGTGTCCACCAGCAGCAGCGCGCCTGCTTCGTGCACTACGCGGCTGATGGGCTCGATGGGTTGCGCCGCGCCGGTGCTGGTCTCGGCGTGGATGATGCCCACGAGTTTGAAGGGCCCCTTGGTCCGGATGGCCTCCTCGACCTGCTCGGGGGTGAAGACTTGTCCCCAGGGCACTTCGATAGTGGTGACTTGCGCGCCCGCCCTTTGCGCCACCTCGGCCATCCGCTGGCCGAAGACGCCCGCGACGCACACCAGCATCTTGTCCCCAGGCTCGATCAGGTTCACCACGCAGGTTTCCATGCCCGCGGAACCGGTGCCGCTGACGGCGAGCGTCAAGGAATTGCGCGTTTGAAAGACGGCGCGCAGCATCTCGCTGATGTCGTTGAGGATCTCCAGGAACTGCGGGTCTAGGTGGCCGACGGTCGGCCGCGCCATCGCCTCCAGCACGCGGGGATGCACATCTGACGGTCCGGGCCCCATCAGCAGGCGAGCCTTGAGGTTTCTAGTGTCGGCCATGGCGTGTCACTCCCTCAGCGGGTATGCAGGTGGCGGCATTCTACCACGCCCGCCCCGGGGAGCCAGCGCGCCCACTCGCTACTTGAACCCCGCCGATGGCGGGGTCCAACTGTCGCGACCGAACCGTTCACTCTCGGCCCAGAATCCAGTCAACGCTCACGCACACGTGCTTGATATGGTCGCGGTTGAGGGTTCTGGGGCCGACGGAATACGTGACGTGCAGCAGCCCGGCGCGGTCTTGGATGATCGCCGGGTACTCGTACGACCCCGGCGGGTTCTCCAGGTTCCGCATGTGCGGCCAGGTCTCGCCTTCGTCCTCAGAGAGCGCAAGCGTGAGCACGGAGCGGTCAACTTCAGAGTTGTTGAAGGCCAGCCCGACGTACGGCGGGCGGCCGTCGCGCAGTTTCACCATGTCGAACGCCGCGCCGTGGTTCGGCAGGTCGGTCCAGCGAACGTTCACCCAGGTGCGCCCGTTGTCGAACGACTCGGCCCGGCCGATGCGGCGCCTCGACTCCGCAATGGATTGCGGCTCCCTCGGGCGCAGGAGCGCCAGCAGAGAACCGTCGCTGCGCTGGATGAGCGTGGGCTGCTCGTTGGGAATGCCGAGCACGGGCTCGGAGTAGAACCACGTCTCGCCGTTGTCCTCGGAGATGAGAAAGCGCGAGCAGCGCCCAAGGGCGTCCTCCAGGCCCACGATGATGTCGCCGTTGCTCAGCACGATGGGCTTGTTGCGAAACAGGAAACCCCAGTGCTCGCTGATGATGAGGTCGTCGGACCAGGTGTGGCCGTCGTCCGTCGAAACCTTGAGTTTCTGATTGCGGGTCATCCAGCGCTCTTGGGAGGGGTCGTCTTCGCGTGGGCGCCGCTCGTGGGTGCCGTAGAAGAGGAAAAGCCTGCCAGCCGGATGCGCGAAGAGGGTGCAGTTGCCCTCGGGCTTGCCCGGGGTGTCGCTCACGATGACCGGCGGCTCCCACGCGCTCGCGCCGGCGGGCTTGCGCACGGTCACGACGGCGACGTCCGGTTGGCCCTCATGGCTGCCGGCGTAGAAGGCGACGAGCAGGTCCCCGCTAGCGCACTCCGCAATGCTCGAGCAATGGCACTGCAGAAAACGCTCACTCGGCCTATGCGCGTACTCCGATTCGAACCTCATCTTGCTACTTGAACACCTCGGTGCCAGGCACCAGGATGTTCAAGTTGAACACTTTGGTGCCTGGCACGGAAATGTCAATTGCGGGAGTGGGCCGAGATGAAGAGGACGTAGTAGGAGTTATGGGGCAGCCAGGGCTCCGCCGATTGGTAGTCCGCCGTGAGGCTCATGAAGGGCTTGTCCTCCTCCGGCGAGGGGCGCGTGATGCCATTCGGGACGCAACCCGGCACCGCGCCGCGCTCGAAGCCGGGGATGCCGGAGTAGCGGTGGTGATACCGCGGGATGTTGTTGCTGCCGACGCCTTCCATCATGCAGAAGCCAGTCGGATTGCAGCCGAGCACCCAGTCCGCGAGACGCACGGCCTGTCGCTTGGCAGCCTCCGACCCGGTCAGCCGAGCCACGAGCGTCATGGCCCAGGCCTGCGAAAGATACTCGCTGTTCTGCCCGACATTCCAGCCCTCGGAGCGGTTGAAGAAGACCTCGCCGGGAGCGAGCGGGAAAAGCTCGAAGGCGTTCTGAGTCTGCTTCGCACTCCATTCGGCGTAGGCAGACAGCGTGTCGAGCACCTTCTGCCGCACCGGAGTGTCGGGGACGCGGTCTATGAGCGTCGCCAACGCGCCGGCGTACAGCCCTTGGTCAATGATGCTGTAGGCAGGGCTGCCGGGAGAGCCGAAGGCGCCGGCATCCGATCCTTCCTTGATGGTGCCCTCGCACATGCTCGCGGCTAGGCTGGCGGCGTCGTTGGCGTAGGTCTGGTCCCTTGTCGTCAGGAAGAGTTCCATGGCCGCAAGCAGATTGCGAGCGCCGCCTCCCGAGCCGCCGCCGGCAATCTGATACAGCCGTTGGGCGCGCTGGAGGTAGTCGGCGGCTGCTGCGGGGTCAGACCATCTTGCGAGCGCAGCGAAGGCTGCGGCCGCGTACGCCGCCTCGTTGTTACCGGGGGGGCCGAATATGGGCCGGTCGTCGGCCGTGCCCGGGATGTTGTCGGTCTCTTTCTCGGGCGCGCCCCAAAAGCCGTAGCCGGTGGACACGCAGTTGTAGAGGCCGCCCGTCCGCGGGTCCTGCATCTTCTTCATGAAGGCGGCACCCCACTCGGCCTCGTCGAGAATATCGGCGCGGCCATTCTTGTCCATGTCCCACTGGTCGTAGAACGCGGGATTCTCGTCGTAAGCGTGGATCAGGGAGTACGCCGCGAAGGGCGTGAAGCCGAAGTACTTGTTGTAGTCGCCCGCGTCGTGCCAGCCACCGGTGACGTCTAGGTGTGAGCCGTCGGGAAGGCGGCCGTCGTCCATATGGCAAGGCTTGTGCAGGCCGGGCACTTCGCCGCCGCAGCGCTGGTAGAAGAAGAACCGATAGGCCAACTCCGCCGTGGCCCTGGTCAGAAGGTCCGGCTGAACGTCGAAGGGACAAGACTCCGCCTCGTGGGAACCGATGCGTGCCTTGATGCGGTAGCGCCCCGCCGTCGTGACATTGCTGAAGTCTCCGGTGAAGAAGTAGTAGCCCCAATCGTCGGAACGCGCCTCGTGGATGCGCCCTACCGCCTTGAGCGGCGCACCTGCCAGAACCACCTGCCCCGACTCGCTGACCAAGTCGAAGGCTGCGGGCTGGCCGGCCGACCACTCAGTTGCTCCCACCACGAAGGCCTTGGGCGAATCGGTCTCGTAGCCGACCTGGTTGACCCACGCGCGCACCTCGGGCTCTTCCTTCGCGACCACGAACAGCCGCACGTCATCAAAGCGGGCGGCCCCGTTGACCTCCAAGGCGACGCGCAGTCGGTCCAGATAGGTAGAGCCCACCAACTGCCCCACCTCCAGCGTCTGCCACTCGCCATCCGCCGCCGCGGGCAGGCTCATGAGGTGGTGCATCAGGCCGGGGGGCCCGTAGTAGAGGACGCCCAGCCGGGCCTGAGCACCGGGCTCCAGCCGCACGCGCGCCGAGCACTGCGCCTGGCACCCCGCGCCCGGCAGAATCACCGTCTCGCTGGTAACCGCGCCCCAGCGCCCTGGCGATCGAGCGAGCAATGAGCGAGCGCTCGAAGCGGCCTCCGCGTCCAGGGATATGCGCGCCGGCGCCAGCGCGAACATCCCCGCGCCCCACTCAGGCCGCCAGCCCCAAGGCGTACGCTCGCGCCAGGGCTGAGGCGGCGTGCCGGGGCCTGGGTTGCGGAAAGCCTCCGTTTCCTCGAAGTCCCCGTTCTTCAGCAGGTTGGTCGAAGTCCACAGGTGCAGGTCGTCTATGGCCAGCGACTTCACGGCCCGGATGAGCAGGCGCGCTGTCTTGGCGGGACGCCGGAGCACGACACGTCCGGCGATATACTGCCATCCGGCGGCCGCACGAATGTCGGCAATGGGCGCGAGCGCGGAGAGATGCTCCCCATGGGCGAGCGCGATCTGGCCCGCGCCCTCCGCACACCGCACCCACGCGCCCAGGCGGTATTCGACGGTCATGGGCGGATGCAGCACGGGGCTGGAGGCGTACCCGCCGGCGACGAGCAGCGCCCGGCTGCCGCTGTGCGCATCCGCGGTCACCTGCGCGGCGCCACTCCAGCCTTGCAGTTCCGCTTCGAAGGACGGGTTGGGCATCAGGTTCAGGTCGGTCCACGCCCCCGCGGGCGAACAGGCAAGAGCAATCGCGACGGCGACGAGTGAACTCAGACGGAGCATCTTCGGCGCCCCCTAGCGCAGCCAGCCGGTCTGGGCTGGGTCGAATCGCCGCGTAGGCCACGGGACCAGCCCGGGGTCGTAGCGGCCGTGCAAGGTGAGACAGTGCAGGCGGCCGTTGTGCGAGCCGAAGAGAATCTCAGCCTCGCCGTCGCCGTCAATGTCGGCGATGGCCGGTGAGGTGCCGATGAGAGGCAAGGCGTTGAAGCGCCACTTCAGTTCCCCCCCCGCGCTGAAGCAGTAGAGGAAACCGTCGTTCCCGCCGACCAGGACCTCTACGCGCTGATCGCCGTCCACATCGCCGATTGCGGGGGCCGAATACGAGCCGTTGTCCATCCTCGCCACCCAATGCTCACTCCCGTCCGCCCTCAGCGCGTAGAGGTAGCCGACGGTATCGCAGAACAGAGTCTCAAGCCCGCCGTCGCCGTCGAGGTCGGCCAGCGCCAGAGTGGCGTCAATGCTGCTGTTGTGAGCGACGGTGCGGTAGCGCCAGCGGAGGCGACGAGTGACCGCGTCGCGCGCGGCCACCGCGCCCTCGCCATCCGCGCAGACGAGCGTCAGCGGCTCGCCTTGGCGAAGGCGCGCAGCCACCGGCCCGGCGTCAACTCCCCCCATCGCCGGCAGGCGCCAGCGGAGACCTCCCCGGTAGTCGTGGCAGTAGTTGCCCCCGTCCCCGCCCGGGCACAGGACCTCCTGGCTCCCGTCGGCATCGAGATCAGCCAAGCCCAGCGGGCCGCCCACGCCACCACGCAGGTGTCTCTTCCAGGCCAGACGACCGTCTGGCGTAGCGGCAACGAGCCAGCCGTTGTTGGTGCCGGTGACGATGAGGGGTTCGGGCGCGGTGAGCAACGACGGCGAGGACCAGTCCACGTTGCCCGGCAGCCGCAGCCGCCACACCTCGTGCCCGCTGCCGTCGAGCCGAATCAGTCGCCCGTCCCCCCCCGCCAGGTAGATCTCCTGACTCTCGTCGCCGTCCAGGTCGCCCGCCGCGGGCGCGGAGGTCAACCGGATACTGAAGACTTGCGCGCCGCCGTAGCGCCACAACTCCTTGCCCGCACTATCAACGCAGACGAGTTGCCGGTCTTCGCTGTCGCAATCGAGTACCTCGAGGAGCCCGTCCCTGTTGAGGTCCGCGATGACCACGGAGCAGTAAATGCGGCCGCCGAGATTCGCCACCCACTTGATCTCAGGCTCACGCGCGCCGGGTGTCACCAGGGACAGGCAGAGCGCCAGTGTCGCAAGTGTGTACATGGCGCCTACCTTAACCGGCCACACCGCAAACCTCAAACGTGTCGCCGGGCGTGTGGCGGTTGCCACGACGTTGAGCGCGGACTAGACTTGTCGTTGGGGAGTGATGCTCATGAGGCGAACTTGGGGACGGCGAGTCCTGCGCACTATAGGCATCGCGCTGGTCTGCGCGTTCACCCTTGCGGCGCTGACCGTGCTTTGGGAGAACTGGAGGCTGGAGCGCGAGATCGCGGCCCTGCGGCGTTCCGGGGCGCCCACGCGGTTCAGCGACTTGGCCAAGCACGGCATTCCCGCCTCCGAAAACGCAGCGCTCATCTACGAGCAGGCGTTCAAGGCCTTGCGTCTCAGCCAAGACGACGAAGCCCTTCTCGCCAAACTCGTTTCGGGTCAAGCGGCGTCCGTGGTTCGACACGCTCACCACCCCGAGCCGGGTCGAGGGGCACATGCGGCAATCCTGCAGCGCGCCCAAGCCATCTTCGAGGCCAACCGCCCTGCCCTTGCGCTGCTCCAGCGCGCCAGCCGCATGCCTCGCTGCCGCTTCGACGTGGACTGGGAGGCCGCCTTTGCCGGCGGTCCGCGGACCATGGAACATCTCAAGGACCTGCGCACCTGTGCGCGGCTGCTCAACGCGGAGGCGGTCTTCCTCGCTCAAATCGGTCAGCCGGACGCGGCGCTGGAGACCTGCGGCACCGTGTTCGCGCTCGGGAACGCCCTCGCGGAGGAGCCGTCGCTGATCTCGCAGTTGGTCCGGTATGCTCTCGTCGCGCTCGCGTGCAAGGGCCTCGACTGCGTCCTCGAGGCTGGCCAGCCCTCGGCCGCGGCGTGCGCGGCGCTGTCCAAGACCATAGGCGCCATAGACCTGCTCAAGGGCTATCAGGCGGCGCTCGCGGGCGAACGGGTCCGTGGGCTGGCGACCTTTCGCCTCTTCTTTCGGGGCGCGGGGCCTCCTCCCGGGTGGCAAGGCTGGGCGCCTAAGCCGACCGGAAAGGCTCCGCCCCGCTTGCTCGTGGCCTTCGTGAGCAGAAGTCTATTCCCGCCCGATGCCCTGAGTTACCTGCGCCTGGTGAAGGAGGCACTGCAGTCGGCGCCGGTCTCGTACAGGGAACTCCGCGACAGCAAACGGCTCCCGTCTCCGGGCCGACCCTCCCGCTTCTGGCCACAACTCATCACCTACAGCACCATGGAGACCTTCTCGCGCGTGCCTGCGGGGCGCGATCGCGCCGCCGCCTACCTCGGCCTGGCCCGAGCGGCCCTGGCTTTGAAGCAGTACCAGGCCGAGCACGGTGACTACCCTGGCTCCCTTTCCGCCTTGGAGCAAACTACCGGCAGCCCCTTGGCCCCCGATCCCTTCTCCGGCAAGCAGTTCGGCTATCGGCGCGAGGGTCCGGGATTCTTCGTTTACAGTTGGGGCCCGGACTTGCGCGACGACAACGGTGTCCCCCGCACGCGCGGCAAGGAGGGAGAAGATCTCGTCTTTGAGTGCACACGGTAGCAGGCGCGGCGCCGCCCCTGCCTCGAACGCACTCGGCGATGGGCAACGGCGCATTGTCACACCTCGACGTGCGGCTGGCCGTCACCGCGGGGCGCCGAACCGGCCGTATTGCGATGTCCGGCTCGCACGCGCCGGCAGGGGTCTAGCACCCGAACCAGCCGAGACGAAACCCAAAGGAGAAGACGGCAATGAGCGCGGCTGATGATGGCGCGTCACTGGTGCCAATGGTGACCGCTGGTTTCCTCCGGCGCTTTGTGGCCACGGCGCTGGACACCGTCGTTATTGCTCCGGTCTATGTGGTGCTGTTTGTGCCTGCCGTCGGTCGGGTCTTGGGCGTGCCGTTCCCGGACGGCTCCGTCCTGAGCAGCGAGCCGACCGGAGCGAACTGGTGGCGCTACCTCATCGCCGACCTCGCCATCGTCGCCTACAGCATGGCCATGCTCGCCTATCGCAGCCGCACCCTGGGCATGATGGCCCTGCGGCTGTGGGTGATTCGGAGCGACGGTAGAAGGCTGGAGCGTCGCCGCGCCGTCCTGCGTACGGCGGTCTACGCCACCCCCTTCCTCATCAATGTGTGCGTGTTCGGCGCCCGGCTTTGGCTCCTCTACGGGGTCGTCGAACTTCTCCTTTGCCTGGGCTTGCTTTGGATCATCGTTGACCCGGAGAACCAGGGCTTTCACGACAAGATCGCCAACACGTTGGTAGTGGTGCGAGCGAGGTAGGCCGGGCGTGCGGCACATTCCCCAATCGCGTCAGCCGGGCCGCCTGCAGAGGACGGGAGGCTGCCTCGCCGGGCGCCTGAGATGAGACGTCGCAGGTTGATACGAGCCGCGAAATGGCTGGCCTTCTTTCTGCTGGCCGCTTGGGCGAGCAGTGCGCTGGCTCACGAGTTGCTGGCCAGGTGGGAGGAGAGCAGACTCGCGCAACGGGTGGCGGCGATTCGCGCTTCCGGCGCGCCCATCAGCGCCGCCGAACTCGGCCAACCCAAGGTTCCCGACGCCGAGAACGCGGCCCTCGTCTACCAGAAGGCCTTCGCGGCCCTGAGCCTAAGCAAGGAGGACGAGGAATTCCTCAGCACCGTGGACAGCGGCAAGGCCAGCCTCGCTGACCCGGCGATCCGGGAAAGGGTCCGGGGCATTCTCGAGGCCAACCGCCATGCCGTAGGCCTCATCGAGCAGGCCAGCCGCATGCCGCGATGCCAGTTCCCCGTGGACTGGCAGGCCGGGTACCAGGCGACTTTTCCGCATCTGGCCAAACTGCGGCGCTCCGTCCGGCTTACCGTTGCCCACGCCGTGCTGCTCGCCAGCGAAGGGCGTGGCGACGCCGCTCTTGCGGCCTGCGGCACCGCTTTCCGGATCGCCGACTCGCTGGCCTCCGAGCGCAGTCTGATCTCCCAGCTGGTTCGCTACGCGATCATCGCCATCGCGCAGAAGGGCCTAGAGGTCATTCTGAACGAGAGCCAGCCCTCGGCCGAAGCATGCCGGCGATTGGCGAGCGAGCTAGCCACCGTTGACCTCGTGCCCGGCCTGGTCGCGGCCCTTCAGGGCGAGCGCGCTATCGGCTTGACCCTCTTCGAACAGTTGCGGACTAGCCCGGACCCCCTCGCAGTGGTCAGGCTCCTCTCGTCAGCCGACTCTGCGGGCAAGGCCGCGATCAAGGCACGGAAGGCGACTCCGCCCCATTCTCCTCCGCTGCGTCTGTGGCTGGCGCTCGACGCTCTGACATACTTGGACGCCATGGACCGCGCTATACAACTCGCGCCCTTGCCGTACCCCGAGGCGCTCTCCGCGAGGCCCTTGCCGGACGACTTCGTTCCTACCTCCCCGTGGAGGCCCTGGCCCCCCCGACCGGTGACAGTAGTGATCGCCCCCTACTTTGCTGGCACGGCTCGGCCCCCGGCCAAAGGCGCTGCTCCATTGGCGCTCGCGCGCACCGCACTCGAACTGCAGGCTTACCGAGCCGAGGAGGGCCGGTATCCGCAGTCCCTCGCCCACTTTGGCAGTGCCACCTCGCACCCGCTCCCGCCGGACCCGTTCAGTGGCAAGTCCCTGCTCTATCACCCGCAGGGACAGGGCTTCCTACTCTACAGTGTCGGCCCCAACCTCAAAGACGACGGCGGCACGCGAAGCAAGACCGGCCCCTCCCAGGGCGACCTGCCCTTCCACTGCGCCCACTAAGCGCCCAAAGTTCTCACACTTGGACACCCCGGTGCCGGGCACCGAACTGTCTAACTACTGAGGAGCATCCAGTGCTTGAAGTGCCGAGCGCAGGTAGGAGGCGTCCTCAGCTAGCCGGCGGCGGACCTGCGCCGTCTCCTCCAGCCCGGAATACTCCCCGTGCAGGCTGAGCGCGCCGTCGTAGCCCGCTGCACGCAGGTCCCCTACGGCCGCCCTCCAGTCAACGAACCCCTCCCGCAGCAGGCACCAGTCGGCCTTCCAGACCATCGTGTCACGGTCACGCGCCGGCAGCCGCCGGGCATTCTTCACCGCCACCATTGCCAGCCAGTCCCGCACAATGTCGAGGGCCATCGGCAGCGGCTCACCGCCGAGCGCGAGGTGCGCCGGGTCCACGTACGCGCCCACAAACTGAGGGTCAAACCCTTTCAGGAGATCCGCCAAACCGCTGCAGTTGCTCCCATAGCTCCCTCCGGAATGCGTGTGCAGGAGCGTACGCACGCCGAACTCCCGGCCTAGCGCCTCGAACCCCTCGAGCGCCCCCCGGATCGCATCCACCTGATCCCGATGGCGCTTCGTCTCATCCCAACGCCAATACCCGATCTTCACATTCCCTATGCCTTGCTCCCCGCAGCCTCGCCACAGCGGACGCACTACCGGGTCCCTCGGGTCAATCAACACTGTCTCCGTGCTGACCAGCTCGACGCGCAGGCCATGCGCTCTGATTACCTCCGCCATTTCCGGAAGCGCCCGGCGCAAGTTCTCCGGATTCACATAATGCCCCTCCCGCACCGCCAGGTCCACCCCGCTCAGCCCCAGCTCCAGCACTAGTCCCACCAGTTCCTCAGGCGTCGCCCAGGCGAACATCTTCGTGAACAGCACCACCGTCATCTTGCTTCACCCCCGTCCGTTCTCTCTTCGCACCCCGCCCCGTCGAGCGTTCCGCCTCAGGCCCGCATCGCCTGCGCGGGTCTAGGTACGTGTCAGGAAAAGGAACAGCCGCTCCAAGTCGTCCCACGAGTGGTAGAAGATCTCGATCCTACCGTCCCGCCTCTTCTCGTCGTACACCACGTTCACCCTCGAGCCGATCGCGCGCTCCAGTCTGGCCTGCATCTCCACTACGGCAGGATTCACGACAGATTCCTTCCCCTTCGTCACCCTCTTGGGTTTCAACGCGGCCTTCGTCCATCGCTCCAGTTCTCGCACCGACGGTTGCTCAGCCACCACTCTACTCCACATCACCTCCAGTTCCGGCGTCCCCACAAGAGGCAAGAGCGCGCGAGCGTGTCCCTCGGAGATCACCGTGTTGCGGACATCCTCCTGCACCCCCGCGGGCAGCGACAGAAGCCTAAGTGTGTTCGTTACCGCAGCGCGACTCTTTCCCACAGCGTCGGCGACCTGCTCATGCGTCATACCGAACTCATCCGCCAACCGATGGTACGACCGCGCAGCATCCATGGGATTCACATCCTCGCGCTGCAGATTCTCCACCAGTGCCAGTTTCACCATGTCCAATTCGCTTACGTTTCTCACCACACCCGGCACTGCGCTCAGCCCGGCCATCCGTGCGGCCCTCCACCGCCTCTCCCCCGCCACCAGCTCATAATAGCCCTCCCTCTCCCGCACCAGAACCGGCTGGATCACCCCATTTTCCCTAATCGATTGGGCAAGTTCCTCCAGGGATTGCTCGTCAATCTCGGTACGCGGCTGATACGGGTTCGGACGGATGTCCTCAACGGCGATCTCTCTCGTCCCCGTCCCCCGCTCAGCCTGCTGCGCCCCCGGTATCAGGTCGCTCAACCCACGTCCCAGACCTCTTCTCCTCATTCTCTAGCACCTCTCTAGCAAGATCCGTGTACGCCTGCGCGCCGCGCGACTCCGGACTGTACGAGATCACCGGCATGCCGTGACTTGGAGCCTCGCTCAGCCTGACATTCCGTGGAATGACCGTGCGAAAGACATTCCCCGGGAAATGGCGCCGCACGTCTTCCGCTACCTCCTGGGAGATCCTAACCCTCGAGTCAAACATCGTCAGCAGAAGGCCCTCCATCCGCAGCGACGGGTTCGCCTCCGCCCTCACCATGTCCAGCACCTCCCTCAGCTGCGTGAGCCCCTCGAGAGCGTAGTACTCGCACTGGATGGGCACGATCACGCCCTCCGCTGCGACAAGGCAGTTCACCGTAAGCAACCCCAGTGATGGAGGCGAGTCAATCAGAACGTAATCATAGCCACCCCGCAGCGCTTCAACCGCGCGCAGCAGCTGTCTCTCGCGGCTGAACACAGACACCAAACGGATTTCCGCCGGGGCGAGGTCTATCGTAGAAGGCACAATCCACAGGTTGGGCGTCGCCGTGCGCACGACCGCGTCCCCCGCTGGCATTCCCTCGAGAACCACGTCCGCCAGGGAGGCCTCCAGACTTCCCCGAGTCACCCCGAGCCCGGTGGTGGCGTTCCCTTGGGGGTCGGCGTCTATGACCAGCACCCGCTTGCCCAGCGCACCCAGGCACGCCCCCAGGTTGACTACCGTAGTCGTCTTGCCGACGCCCCCCTTCTGGTTCACCACGCTCACGGTCCTGGCTACTGAGCCGGAGGGCTGCGTGGCTTCCCGACTCACGGCGCTACCTCCGTAGCATCAACAGGCGCCTCGTGTGCCCCATGGCGCTTATGTCGAATGTTCGGACCTCTGACACGGCACCGAGACAGTCTGTTCCCAGGCTGGCGGCCGAGAGGTCGCTCTTGACCCATAGAACCACTATGCCACCCGGTCTAACGGCCGTCAAGCAAGTGCCAGCAATGGCTTGGGGGTTACCCGCGCAGCGTGAGACAACAGCCTCCGACTGGGGTATGGGGTCGTGGCCGACCCGGGCGCGAAGGCACGAGACGTTGCCGAGGCCGAGGGGCGGGATCGCGTAGTGGAGGAACGACACGGCTTTGCGGCGGCTGTCCACGAGGGTGAAGCAAGCATCCGGCATGGCAATCGCGAGGGGTATGCCGGGGATTCCCGGCCCGGTGCCGATGTCCGTGACCGACTCGCGGTTGGCAAGGAGCGGATAGCCAAGTAGGGAGTCAAGGATGAGTCGGTCGACGACGGAGCGCGGCTCGGAGGCTGTGGTGAGACCAGCGGGGTAGGCGCATTCGAGTATGGCTTGGCCGAAGAGGGTTAGGGTGTGGCGCTGAGCGTCCGTGAGTCTGGCGATGCCTGCGGAGGCCAGGGCCTCGGCGGCGGCGGCGATGTGGCGATCCCAGTCGCCCAGCCTATGTTTCACGTGAAACAGTTACTAAACTACTTGGTAGCATATTCCTCGCCCCATCTTCTCAGTCCCACTCCTCCGATCCACCGCCCGGCAACATTCACTCCTATACGGGGAATGGCCTTCCGCGTCAACCCTGCCCGAATCCCGGCGACCGCGCCCTAGCCCCCAAACCTCACCGCGCTCGCAGGCCCCGCCCTCGCCACGCCGCGTTCCAGCGTAGTCCCCGCCAACCTGTGCCCACCTTCCGCCCCAGCCCCCTCGGTTCTCGCCGCCCGCGTTCGCACAATTCACTCAACTCGCCCGCGGGTGTGAGGGCCCCC
Source organism: uncultured Armatimonadia bacterium (assembly GCA_964528605.1). Taxonomy (GTDB): domain Bacteria; phylum Armatimonadota; class Zipacnadia; order CAZGSV01; family CAZGSV01; genus CAZGSV01. Next base: position 50,211 of record CAZGSV010000001.1, on the reverse strand, counting down.
CGCCCCGTCCACTTGCCAACCGCCCACAGGCGCAAAGGCGTCCGCCATCGTTCAATCGAGCGTCCCCACATGGGCGCTGGGTTCCGCCAGGCAGAGCCGGGCTGAGGGAACAGCGTGCCCCTGCGGTGGTCCGCGCTCCCGCCGCCACGACTTGCGACGCGAGCCCCCGTCTCTGGGATTCCGCGATTCGCAAACCGTGTGCAGGTGGTCCTACGCGCCTTGCGCCACACCGGATCACGCAGGCGAGCCCGCATGACGAGCAAAACGGTCGGCCGGAGCGTGGAGGCCTCGGCCGGGGGGCAGCGCTCGTACCGGGTTCCGGCGACAGGCCTCCCAACGCGTTAGTGACGGCGGGACGTTAGTCGCGTTGCAGGCCTGTGCGCCGTCGACGCCTGCCCGTGCTCAGGCAACACCGGGACTGGGTCGCCACCCAGCCAGGGTGCAGCACTGTACTGAACCGGGTAAGAAAAGGGTAAGTTTGGTAGATATGAAGCCTGTCATGGACGCAAACGAGTGCGCCGACTATCTCCGACTGACGCTGTGGACATTCCGCAGGCTCGTCAGACAAGGGATCGTTCCTGGTGCCCGCGTGGGAGGACGATGGCGGTTCCTTCGCGAGGCGATAGACGAGTGGCTGCGGGATGGAGGCACCTCCGGTGCGGCAGCCAGCCGACGATCGCAACATGTGGAGGCGGGGCCCCGCGGTCAATCGATGTCCCCCGGGGGGATCGAGCCGGGGGTCAACGACTGACTGGCGCATTCCCTTGTAGCGCAGCCGACACCAGAGGCGCTGCACCCCTCGGCGGAGAGAGAAGCGCCCCGGTGCCCTCGCGCGGTCGCGCCAGGTACGGCACCCAGAACGAGGGAGGCTTGGGCGGAGCCGCTTCGGTGCGCCTAGGGAATGCCGGTGCTCGCAGGAAGCGAACGGTAGATGGCACCCAGGTGCCTGGCACCGGGGTGTTCAGATTGGCTAAGGAGGGGCCGGGGAGATCTGGAGGGTTCTGGGGAGAGGGGCAGTGAGGGTGATGGTCAGGGACTCCGCGCGGCGGTCGTACCGGTAGCGGTCACGCGGTTGAAGTCCCGCCACGGTCGGGGGCCCCAGGCGCGACGGCCAGAAGACGGTTAGGGATTCGTGCGCCGTCAGCGGCTCTAGGGACAGGCAGAGCGTGCGCCTGGCCCATGAGGCGTTGTGGAGGCGCATGCCATCCGGGGCGTCCAGGAGAAGGGGGTGGCGCCGCACTTGGCCCATTCGGATCTCCGCGCGGCCGGAACAGGCCGGCAGGATACACGAGGGCAGGTTTTGGCCCTCGAAGCGGACACCGGTAACGAAGGGGCCCGAGCCCGCGAAGCGCAGATCATAGCGCTTGTTCTGCCAGCGCAGGCCCTTGACCTCCTGGCCGTGAATCGGGAGGAGGGGGCTGGGGTGGACGCGGATGTGGCCCGGGGTGAGGTCTATGCCGAAGTGGGCATTGTAGAGCGCGTAAAGCAAAGACCAGGAGTCCCAGACGCGGCCAGAGTTGCCGCCATGAACGGGATCGTTGGGGCTAACCGAGGCTTCCCGGAAGGGGAAGGGGGCCCGGCGGTACTCATGCAGGAGCAGGCGGTAGGTATCCGCAGCGCGAGGGTCGCCCCAGCGGGCGCGGGCGGCGATATCCAGGCCAGCGATCCAAGGGAGCCATTGCCGTAGGGTGTGGTCTGAGGGCTCCACACTGTAGGAAAGGGGCGTCATCCCACCTTCGTATATGTGGGCGCGGTGGGCGTCTAGCGCGGCGAAGACAGAGGGAACGCGTTCGGGGGGGCAAAGACCAGTCAGGACGGCTGTCAGGTTGCCGTGCGTGTCGGGGGGATGGGTGGCGCCGTCCGGCTGACGCCATGCGATGAAGGCTCCGCAAGAAGGATCCCATAGCCCGCCTTGGGAAACGGGCCGGCTGGCCGCTGCCATCACGCGGCCTGCGGCGACTCCGTAAGGCTCGTTGCCGGTCTCACCCGCGAACTGTAGCAGACGGGACAGGTTGCGCAGGGCACCGTAGGAGAGGGCTGTTAGGTAGGTTTGGTGCCCCTGGATCCTGCCGAGGTCGGGCCAGATGTCTCCTCCGGGCGGTACGGACGGCAGGCCAGAGCCGTCAATCAGGGAAAGGATGGCATCGCCCTGGCGGCGCAGGTTGGGCACTTGCGCCGCGAGAAAACCGTCGTCTCCGGTCTTGGCGTAGTAGTCGTACGTCATGTTGATAAGGTGGGCCATGGAGTCGAGGTTGCCGTAGAAGAAGTCGAGTTTGGGGCTGACGCCAGTGGGGCTCCAGCCGCGGTCATTGTGCGCGGAGCCGAGCACTTCTATCTCATCGCGCATGACCTGGAGCATAGCCGGGCCGGCGACGTAGATGCCGCTGCGCCAGCCGTAGGCGACATCGCGGGTCCAGCAGTTGGAGTAGGCATCCGTGAGCCAGGCTTGGTCGAAGTCGGCCAGATGAGCCGCGGTGGCTTGCAGGAGGTGGCCGCTGAAGTCGCGAACGTTCGCCACATGGCTGAGCCAGAAGACGAAGGTCTCGGCCGCTGGCTCGGCGGTGGAAAAGGTGTCGCGCAAGAGTGCAGTCGGGCCTTCGATGTCCGGCATACCGGGAATAAGGCGCACGGAAAGGGAGACCGGGCCGGGGCCACGGACGGGCAAGGCGAATCCAGCCACGCCCAGCCCGGGCAAAGTGCCGCAGACCGCGCTCGCGGAAAGGTGATCCCACTCGAGCCGGAGGCAAAGGTTAGGGTCTTCCTTGTCGAGTACGCCAGCCACGGGAACCGAGGAATCCGCTAGCAGGCCGTCGGGACGTCCGTCGTGGGCCACGCGAGCCTTGCGGCCGCCGTAGAAGACCCAGGTGGGCGACACCTGATCGTCGAGCGAGATGAGGAAGGTGTCCTGGGTGTCAGCAGGCATCCCAGGTGCAGGTGCGGGCCCCCCCAGGTCGCGCTTGGGACCGGGGCTTGGCAGCACGCCTATCTCGATGCCCAAGGCCGGCGAGTCGGGGTCGGCTGTGAGCGCGAGGGTGGCTAGGCCCGCGGGACGATGGAACGGGAATATGGTCACGTCCCAGCGGCCCACCTGAGGGATGAGTTCGACGCGGTAGAGGTCACCTTCTTTGGGCGGATCAGGATCGGCGAAGCCCATTCCGCCGGTTTCGCCGAAGATGTTAGGGTCGAACCGCGGCGCGGCGCCAGTGACGTCCAAGAAGCACCTGTCGAACCGGCCCGTCCGGCGGTTGAACTCGAGGCGGTAGTAACGTGTCTCGAGAACGAGGCGGTCATCGCTCAGGTCGGTGAGGACGGGCCGTTCGCGGCCCGCCCGTTTGAGCGGTGCGCTGAGAACGCGAACATCGTCTATGCCAAGCCAGGCGTAGGCGTCGCCCGCAGCCTCATCCGTCGCCTCAAGGAAGACGGACTCGCCGAGGAACGAGCGGACATCCCAACGGACAGCAACGAAGGCATCCGAGCCGGGGGGGGCAGCCTCCCTGAGCACGGCGCCGTCTTGTTGACGGATGAGGCGGACGCAGTTGCGGCCGATCTGGTCGTTGCCGGACCAGCCGTGCAGGAGGAAAGTGAGGAAGGGGCCGTCTATGGTGAAGGGGGGTGATCGCAGAACGCCGGTGGCCGCTTCGCCCCCGCAGAGCGACTCCGCGTGTTGCCGGCCGTGCCGGCCGGCGCGGTCCCGGTCGGTGACACCCCAGGCCGATCCGGTGGCAGTCCAGGGACAGAGAGAGTCGCCTTCGAAGTCCCAAACCAAAGGGCTGTCGGAGAGGGCGAGCGCCGGCGCACGCGGGGGCACCAGCGCCAGCGCAACCACGACCATTAGCAGGCACGTCGAGTGAGAGCGCATGGCCGCCAGATAGTAGCACAGGGGAGTGAGAGCGAGCCGCTCCAGAGCAGCACAGTTTCTCGGCGCGCTCCGCTATTCGCGTGGAACGGGGATGAAGAGCGCCTTGAGCGGCACCATGGCGCGAAACTCGGGTTCGAGCCGATCGTAGTGCTCGCAAAGCAGTTCGATGAAGCGGTCCTGGTCAATCAGGGTCAAGGGGCGGCCGGCCTTCTCCGGCTCACGCAGCGCCTCGTTGGTGAACCCGCCGGTGGACACGAAGAGGCCGGTTTCGTCGGGCCGGATGGCGGCCCGAAAGGCGCGAACATCGAGGGGGCCGATGGGGGGGCTTGCGGTGCTTCACTTCGACCCGGATGCGCGGGGGCGTAACGCAAAAAGAGTGCCCGTCCCTCAATTTGCGTGTTGGGGGAAGGGGAGGGCGGGGGGGAGCCGCAGATTGCGCAGATTGAGGCAGAGGGGGGACAGGGGGACGCGCCTTCGCTGCCGGACGGGAGCTACGGTGGGCCCTCCACGGGCGGGCAAGCAAGGGGGGCGAGGGGTCAGGGGACGACTTGCCGGATTGCCCGGTTGAGGGCGTGCAGGTAGGTGTCGAGGCGTGTAGCGCCCGCAGGGCCGCCGCGCAGGAAGATGCCTGGCGTCACAGTGTTGGTGTAGTGGTGTCGGTGGCGCAATAGCCGAACGTACCTCCGGCGCGCCTCGGCGCTCCCGTGAAGGATTGCGTTGCGGACGACCGCCAGGTCGTCGAGGATCTCGCGGTCTCCTGAGGTCACGTTGTGGAAGGGATTCCGGGGCTTGCCCAGGTACCTGTTGGCCTTGCGAATGAGGTCGCTCGAGTTGGCGAAGTCGAAGTACCCACGCGCCAGGAGGATTGCGCGTACGGTGTCGACCGCCATGTGGCGGGGGAGGGACAGGTCCAGGGCATCGGATAGCGCATTTGAGTCCCGATTGAGTTGTACGATGATGACATCCTCGGCGAAGCGCTCCCAGAGTGTCCAGGCGGAGGCTGCCAACATCGAGTACGCCCATTGGGCGAACTCGCGGGGGATGCCCCGCCCCCGGTCCGCCACGCGGAGGCGGGCTTCCACCTGCCGGAGCTGAACCAACGCTCGGTCACGGACCCTTGTGAGGTTGGCCTTCTTCACGGCGTCCCTCCTCCTCCCAAGCTACTCCTCCGCCTCCGCCGCCCACAATGCCGCTAGCAGATTCGCCGCAGCGATGCATTTCTTGCGAACGCGCGGCCTCGAGCGGAGGTAGTCGATCTCCTTGCCTTTTTGGAGGTCCATGACCCACAGGGCACCCGCCTTGGCCTGGTACTTCTGCTCCAGAACCATGGTCAGCAATTCGCAGAACGCTCTAACTTTGTCGCTGTCCCACGCGGAGCAGTGGAGGTAGAGGTACCGGCTGTGTCCTGCGAGGTCGGTGACCAGCAGATGAGGGCCACCTGATACCAGAAGCCGGCCCACGCTGATTGGATCCTGGCCCTCCGCACCCGCCATTAGATCTCTCTGAAGCGCCTGGATCTGCCGACAGAACCTGTCGAGGAACATCTGGAAGCGATTGACGTTGGCGCTGAGCTGGCGTTGACCCCCTTGCTGGGCGTCTTGCCGGAGACGCTGCCATACCTTGTTTAGGTCAACACCGGTGCCTCCGCCGAGGGTTTGAGCCACGGCCTGGCGGACTGGCTTGTAGGTGAAGAAGCGAGTCCGCTGGCTCCGCCGGAGCTGCTCCAGGATGCGGTGCCACCTGGTGGCTGGAGCGTCCACCAGCGCGCTGAGCGAGGAGATGTGCACGTCGGCCATGTGAGTTCCCTCCCTTGCCCCGTAGCGGTACAGGCTCGCACACGACGAGGGCAAAGTCAACGAGGTAAAGGGCGTAGCGGGCTGAGTGGGCGGACCAGTTGTGTTACAGGTACTTCATCGCGCCGGTGCTGACCCTGGAGCGGGCGCAGGGAGGCCAGGTTTGGCTGCACAATATCGGCGGCATGGACGCGGAGGGGGTTAGGCTCGGCCGGCGCGCGGCAGGCAGAGAGGAGCAGGTAATGACCGTTGGGACGGTGGCCGCGGGCAGCAAGGCTTACCTTGGAGCGGCGCAGCAGGGCGAGCAAGTGCGAGTGGTTCCGGGACCCGACTACAGGGTGCTGTGACCCGATTGGTGTGCGCCTGGGAGGGTGGAGGAGCGTAAGAGTCACACCGTCCGTCGTGGCCGCGCGAGGTCACGGTGGGGGGGCCCGTGTCCGGGCCAGCCAGCAGGAGTCTGGACGGGTAAGTTGCGCGGCGACCTATGGCGTGCCGTAGCGGTGCGCTAGAACCCAAACGCCAGTGCGTCAATCATGTACTTCGTCTTCTCGCGGCCTACTTCCTGGTAGATTGCCAGCAGACTGTCATAGGTGGTGGGCCCTCCCACGAGCTCCCAAAACTCGCGCCCGATCAGCGTTGCCTGCTCGAAAGGTAGGTAGTTCCGAGCGAACGACCATCGGTAGTCCGCCCTGGTGGGCCCGTAAGGGTTGTAGGCCATCGCGAAGTACGCGGACACTTTCGGGCGAGCGCCTCCGCGGAGGAGGTGGAATCTGAGGAGCCGTTGGATGACCTCGAGACATTGCCCCCTGTTGGGCTTGGGCGACTTCATCTCAAAGAGGAACTGCGCTCCGTCGCGAGCCAGCACGAAAAGGTCCGCCCGTGCGGTGCGCAGCTCTAGGTCATCGGTCCTCCGGGCGTCCAGGACTGCCGCCACCATCTCGTCAAGAGACGGCTTCTCTGCCCCTCTCTCCGTAGCGTGCTCGAAAACCGCCACCTGCCGGTCGATCTCTTGCGTGGCCGCGCGGCTAGCCTCGCCCTGGATGTCGTACCCCCGGGAGGCCTGGCGGTGGTGCTGGCGAGCGACAAGCCGGGCGCACTCCTCGAAAGTGGTGCCGAGGCTGGTACTGAAACCGCGTTCGAACTGGTTTATGCGCAGGATCTCGGCGGGAATGATGGCCGCGTGGAACGGTTTCAGCTGGCCCTTCGGGGATGTGCGGGCGAGATACTGGGCCGGCTTGCCCAGCGTGGGTACTTGGCGCCCCTTGTACTCGGTCACCGTGTTCTCGATGAACACTTCCAGGTACGCCTTGATCTCGGCTCGGGTGATACGACTGATGGATGCCAGCCGCGCTGCCTCCCTAGCCCGTCCGCCAGACAAAGACGGTCTCGTAGAACTCGCTCGAGCGGCGGCCGGTGCGGCGGTTCACGTGGCGCTTGAGGATGGCCTCCACACGCACCCCGACAAGATGGGCAATCGTGTCGTAGAGGTTGGCTCGGTCGGCAGCTACCACTATGATCGGGCCGCCGGAGGGCATGGACCTGGCGACATTTCGAAAGACGGCTGCAATATCGGCCTGGTACTCTTGCCGGGCCTTATGGCTGGAACCGTTGGCGGCTGCCCCGATCTCAGATTCGCGTTTGTCCTCCAGGCCGAGAAGATGGTACGCATACGCGTGTTGTTCATGGTAATCAATGAGGCCGACATAAGGGGGACTGGTGATGGCTCCAGACACGGGGGGGATTGCGGCTCTCCGGCTGTCGGCATGGTGCACGGCGACGGTGGCACCCGTTCGAACAAGCGCATAGTCCTGGATCCTTCGGATGCTGTCGAGGCTGTACCGCTCGAGGAACTTGAGAGCGGCCACCGTGGGGTGGCAGGTCCTTGAGTGCTTGTAGCACCAGTACGGCTCCGTCTGCGGACGTTTGGGGAAGTCGAGATCGAAGTGGGTGGTGAGACGAGCGGAGCGGGCTGAGCGGCAGAGGATGATCTTGAGTAGACCCTCGCAGCTGTACCCCCCGGTCTCCACCACCTCGCGGTAGGTGAGAAGCTCGCGGAGCGCTTGCGGGGCGAACCATCTTCGAAGGTACTCATTGTCCGGTTCCGACAGCTGGACCGGTGATGCCGCAGCCTCCCACAAGGTCCGCTGGTGGGCCGCAGGGCGACACGCGGCGCGCGTTCTCTGAAGTGCGTCGAGTACCTCAGCGCGTGCGGTTGGCACCTCGTAGCTGGCCGTCTTTGCCTGGCTGAGGAGGACGTTGAACGCGCAAACGTCATATCCGATTGAGTTGACCGCCAGCTCGTTTGCCTGGACTAGCGCGGTGCCGGAGCCACAGAAGGGATCCACCACGGTCTCGCCGGGCCTGAAGTACTTCCTCAACAGCACCTCGACCAGTTGCGGGATGAACTTGCCGAGGTACGGGTGCAACCGGTGAACGTGTTTGGTCCTTTCCCTCTCCGGGAGCTCCCTTTCGGTCCAGTTCAAGTTGAGGGCGTCAACCGGGGTATCCCCGCTCACCCCCCGAGGACGGGTCGGCCTGTGCCCAGTGGAGTACAGTGTTGCGCGGGTTTCCTCGTTGGTCAAGATGGTCGCTCACCCGCCTCCCCCCCTGGGATCGCTGCACCCAAGCGCGGAGAGCCCACGTTCGCGACATGTCGGGAGGGGAACGCTTTGCTCAGCTCGGCGGGCATCACGTCCCCTCGAGAGAGGACAGTCGTGACAGCTGCCAACCTTTCTCGCCTCCGTAGCAGCCCGCCGCCGGAGAGCACCTGTCGGCGGCCCCTTGGTTCGAGATGACATCGCGTCTTGGGTCCTGCCGACGCCCACCTTCGACCCACATCGCCAATCATCTGCACCCCTGTCAGTTTAGCGACCCAGAGGCCTCTAGGTCAAACACTCGGGCCAGGCCTGCAGCAGTTTGACAGGGCGGCGGAGCCTGGTCAGAATCGGACCGAGTGTCCGTGGGGTTACCGGGCCTAGCCGACGCGCCAACATCCCCGGAGCGCAAGCAGAAAGGTCACGAACCGGTCAAGCGCATGACACCCAGGGAGTGCGTTCTGGCGGCGTTTAGGGGCGAGCGGGCGCCGGTGGTGTGGCAGCCGCGGCTGGAGCACTGGTACAACGTCAACAAGGCGCAGGGCACGCTGCCGCCGCGCTATCGGGGCATGGAGTTGCTCGAGGTCTATGATGATCTCGGCTGCTCGGTGAGGCCTTATCACATCTTCAACCGGACGATCCGGGCGATTGATGATCCGGGTTTGAAGGTCAGGGCAGAGGAGCGCCCGGGGCAGGTGGTGTACACTTACGAGACGCCGGTGGGCAGCATGGAGGCGGTCGAGCGGCGGACCGGGCTGGCGCAGCAGCGTTCCGAGTTCCCCATCAAAGGCCCTGAGGACCTGCCCAAGATGGAGTGGATTGTGCGGGGCCGGCGGTGGGAGTTCGACCGGGAAAAGTACGAGCAGGGGCTGCGGGAGGTGGGGGAGCGGAGCGCGCCCATGATCTACATCGCGCGCGTATCGCTGCAGCGGTTGTTCCTCGAGTACATGGGGTTCGAGAACACCATCTTCGCGCTGCACGACCACCCGCAGGAGATGGAGCGCTTCATACAGGCTATCGAGGAGACGGACGACGAGATGTATCGGGTGGTGTGCGAGTCGCCGATACCGATAGTGAACCTGGGGGACAACGTACACTCGGACATGCTGCCGCCGCCGCTGTTCGAGCGTTGGATACTGCCCTACTACCAGAGGCGCGCCGCGCAGTTACGCGAGGCGGGCAAGTTCTCGTATTCGCACTGGGATGGGTACGTGAGGCCGCTGCTGCCTTACGCGCGCAAGTGCGGGTTCGACGGGCTGGAGGCGATCACGCCGGTGCCGCAGGGGGACGTGACGCTGGAGGAAGTGAAAGAGGCGTTCGGAGCGGAGTTGACGTTAGTGGACGGGCTGCCGGCGACGGACTTTCTGGTGGAGACGCCGGTGCAGGAGTTGGTGGAGCGGACGAGGCGGGTGCTGGAGTTGTTCTGGCCGCGGCTGGTGCTGGGGATATCGGACGAGATCTCGCCGCCGGGGGACATCGAGCGCGTGCGCCTGGTGAGCGAGTTGGTGGCCGACTTCAACCGCCGCCACCAGGACGAAATGAGGGCGGCATAGCCGCGCGGCTGGCGGCCGCAGGAGCGCACTCCCTGGAAATGTGGTTGGGCTGCCGCCGAAGACGTATCATCGTTCTGGGAAACCCCTACGCCGCGGGCCGGCCCACGATGGACGGTGTCCGACCGGCACGGGAGAATCATGATTGGGGCAAAGGCTGACAGACGGTGAGTGAGACGACCAACGGGAAGCGATTGCTGCCGGCGCGCGTGGCGAGGCTGCGGGAGCGGTGCTGGCGGATGGCGGGCGAGCCGGTGGAGTTGACCGCGGCGCTGGCGCAGGGCTTCCGCGCCAGCGCGGAGGAGCCGAGTCTGATAGTCAGGCGGGCAAAGGCAGAGGCGCACGCTTTCGAGAACTGCCCAGTACGAATTGACGATGACGAGTTGATAGTCGGCGGGTGGGCGAAGCGGCCCGTCGGCCGAGAGGAATGGGACAAGGTGCGCGAGGGAGGGGAGGGCGCGCTGGCGGGTGGCACCGACCACATGGCCATTGACAACGAGAAGTTGCTGGCCGTCGGGGTCAACGGCTTCATCGCGGAGATTGAGGAGCGGCTTGCCGGGCTGGACCGGGGCGACACCGGCTACCAGGAGAAGAAGGAGTTCTACCGGGCCTCGCTCGTGGCGCTCAGGGGCTTGGCGCAACTGGGCAAGCGGTACGCCGCGGAAGCCAGGCGGCTGGCGGCACTCGAGAAGCGCAAGCGCCGGCGGGCGGAGTTGGAGCGCGTCGCCGAGGCCTGCGAGCAGGTTCCCGCGGGCCCGGCGCGGGACTTCTGGGAGGCGGTGCAGTCCGCCTGGTTTGTCCACGTGGCGTTCCGCGCCGAGGTGGGGCTGATGTCGCCGGGCCGGCCGGACCAGTACCTGTGTCCGTACTACGTCGCCGACCGAAAGGCGAGGCGGCTGACGCGCGAGCACGCGCGGACGCTGTTGCAGTGCTGGTTCGTGAAGTTAAACGAGTTGTTCGTGCTGCCGCAGGGGCTGACCGTGGGCGGGCAAGATGCCGACGGCCGGGAGTGCAGCAACGAACTCTCGCACTTGCTCTTGGAGGCGGCGGAGGGGCTGCGCATGGTCAACCCCTCGATCGCGCTGGCGTGGAACCGGCGCACACCGCGGGCGCTGATGCGCCGGGCCGCGCGGATGATGGCGCGGGGCGTAGGGCATCCGGCGATCTTCAATGACGAAGTGATTATCCCCGGGCTGGTAGAGGCAGGGGTGGCGGAGAGAGATGCACGGCGCTACATCCACAGCACGTGCGTCGAGATAACGCCCATCGCGTGCAGCAACATCTGGATTGCGCATGGCTACATCAACTTGGCCAAGGCACTGGAGTTGGCACTGCGGGACGGGGTGGACCCGGTGAGCGGCGAGAGCGTCGGGGTGCGCACGGGGCCGGCGGAGAGTCTGACCTCCTTCGAGATGGTGGTCGAGGCTTACCAGCGGCAGTTGGCGGAGATGGTGCGGGGGAACGCGGAGCAGATGGACGAGGGCAGACGGCACGCCGCGGGCGCCAGCAGGCAGCCTCTGCTGTCGCCCTTCGTGCATGACTGTCTTGAGCGCGGGACGGACCTGTCCAACGGGGGGGGGCGCTACAACCTCACCTATCCGCAGGCGGTGGGCACGGCCAACGTGGTGGATTCGCTCATGGCGATCCGCCATTTCGTGTTCGAGCATGGGGAGTTGCCGCTGCGGCAGTTGGTGCAGATGTGCGACCGCAACTTCGAGGGCGCGGAGGTGTGGCGGCAGCGGCTGCTCAACTTCCCCATGAAGTGGGGCAACGACATTGACCAAGTGGACGCGCTGGCGCGGGAGTTGTGCGATTTCTGGTACAGCGAAGTGACGAAGTATGTGAACCCGCTGGGCGGGCGGTACCGTCCGGGGTTCCTGTGTTGGATTCAGCACGGCGTGCTGGGAAAGCAGACGGGCGCGACGCCGGACGGCAGGCGGGCGGGCACGGCGCTGGCGGACTCGATGGGAGCGGCGCAGGGGCGCGATGTCAACGGGCCGACGGCGGTGGTGCGCTCGGTCAACCGGCTGAACTTCGTGCCCGCGAACGGCGGCATGGTGCTGAACCTCAAGTTCAGTCCGTCCGCGGTCAAGGGCCCGGAGGGGCCGGAGAAGTTGCGAGCGCTGCTGGAGACGTATCTGCAGAACGGCGGGTTCCAGGTGCAAGTGAACGTTGTGGGCCGCGAGACCTTGTTGGAGGCGAAGGCACATCCAGAGCAGTGGAGGGGGTTGGTGGTGCGGGTGGGCGGGTACGCGGACTATTTCACAGCCCTCGATCCTGTCTTGCAGGACGAAATAATCGCCAGGAGCGAGCACGCGTAGGGACGGAGCCCACGCGCCGCGGGCGGGCCGGGCGGCCCGCCCCTACGCCTCCCAGAACGTTTGGCCTCGGAGCCGCAGGGGACGGCCCGGTGCCTGACGGCACCGCATCGCGGCCGCCGTACGGCGGGCTGAGGGTCGCACCCAAGGGCGCTCCTACAGAGGGCGAGCCGACGGCTCGCCCCTACCTCTCGACCCCGCCGCTGGCGGGGTCGCGGGCCGATTCAGAATCGGCCCCTACATCCGGCAGGGCCTATTCTGGGAACTGGAAGCCGTAGAGTTTGGCGTCGCGGAGGCTGAGGTGGAGGCGGAGGGGTTTGCCACCGAGGGAAGAGAGGTCCGCGTTCCCCTTCCAAGTGACTACTTTGGCGATGTAGTTGCCTCTGATGACGTCGGCGTCGGCTAGGGTGAAGCCGGGGATCGGCTTGCCGCCGGCGTCGAGAATCTCCACGCGCGCCGTGCCCGCCACGCTGGTCTGCACGTTGAGTTCCAGGCGGCTACCGGTAAAGGTAATGGGCACGGTGGTGAGCGAGCCCCCCCCGTAGGCGGCATCGGCCGAGACGAAGCCATCGAGCCGCAGAACCAGCCGCGAGATGACGCTCTTGAACTTGTCGTTCTCGGTGGAATAGGCGCCGTGGGTGAAGTCCGCGCCCTCGTAGTACATGAACAGTTCGTTGCCCGCGCGCAGCAGGCCGGTGGTCATATACGCGGTGCTGTCGTCGAAAGTGCCCGCGAGGCCCAGAGGCACGAAGGGGCGGCGGTCAACATAGGCGAAGAGGACTCCGTCGTGGCTGACGGCGAGCCGGATATCGAGCGGCCCGTCGTTGCTGTACTTGCTCGCCGGCGGCTCGGGGTAGTGGTGGTAAGCGGAGGGGAAGATGAAGTAGGCGTTCTCGGCGTAGGGGTACTTGATGGCGGCGTTGGTGTAGAGGTCGAGGTCGGGAGGGTCCTGCTCATCGCAGGCGAACACCTGCTGCTCTGGGCCGAAGTCGCGCAGGTCGTCGGTCTCGCAGCGGCCCACGGTGCGCCAAGGGTTCCACATGCGAATGTAGGCGAGGTAGCGGCCGAGGCGGTCATCCCAGAAGGCGACGTTGCCGGTGTCGCTGCCACGGAAGGAGGGCTTGTCGCTCAGGGGGAGCCAGTGCAGGCCGTCGGCGGAGAAGAAGACGTAGGTGCCGAAGCCGCCCGGGCCGGCGTAACTGCACACCATCTTGTAGCGCTGGTCAGGCGGGCAGTTGGGGTTTGCGTCTATGAAAACGCAGCCGGGCTCGTGGTCTTTCTTCTCCACGGGGAAGACGATGTTGTTATCCTTGGAGCCCTGGTATTCGACGATGCCGAGCGCGGGCTTGTCCCAGTGGATGCCGTCCGCGGAGGTGGCGTAGCAGAGCCAGCGGCCGCCCTGGCTATCTATGGCGTCGTAGTACATCTTGAAGATGCCCTGGTCTTCGAAGACGCTGTTGTAGGCGCAGAGGCGGTGGGATTCCCAGGGCTTCTCGGCGACGAGGTTGCGCTCGCCGGTCTTGACGGGCGGGTTCATGGTGAGGGTGACGCCTTCGCTGGAGTCAATCAAGAGGCCATCAACGAAGACTTGCTTGGCGGAGCCGAGATTGATGGGGGTCTGCTGGGCTTGGAGCGCCGCCAGGGAGAGAAGCATAAACGCGCTCAAGCAGATCAAGAGGCTGGCGTTCATCAGGGCACTGCCCCCTTCGCGCTTGTAGCCGAGACTTGGCCGCAATAAAGCGCGGCGCTGGCAGGGTGTCAATACGCCGCCGGCCCTACTTCCACTTCGTGGGTCTGGCGGCGGCCTCGTCGGCGGTGATGAAGCCGTGGTAGCGCCCCATCCAGTAGGCGATGGTGTAGTCGGCCCCGCCGGCTTCGTAGTGCCCGCAGGAGTGCACGTTGGGGCACAGGTTGGCGAATTCCCAGCGCTTGCCGTCCTTGCTGCGGAAGAGGCCGGCCGGCGTGCTCGCGTAGTAGCAGCCGTCGGGCTGGCGGTCGAAGAGGCGGTGGGCGTAGGTGATGTGCAAGCCGTCGTGAGACTCGCGCCAGGTATCACCGCCATCGTCCGAGCGAAAGATGCCCAAGGAGGAGGCTGCCAACAGGTACTTCCCGCCTGCCGGTATGAGGAGGTCGTTGATGAGGCCCTCCAGGCCGTCCCCTCCTACGTGGGCGTCGAGATGGAGGGTGGCATACTTGGCAAGGCCGTCTCCGATGATGCCGGTCCAGTGCGCGCCGGCGTCGGTCGTCTTCCAGAGGATGTTGTAGTCGCCGGGGTCGTGGTAGAGCAGGCGGCAGCGGACGAAGACGGTTTCGGGATTGCTGCGGTCAACGCGCACCCAGCCGATGCCCTCGCCCGCAAAGGGGACAGCGCCGCCCAGGCGCCAGTCCTCCTGCCTGGTCGGTTTGACGAACAACTCGTTCTCGGTCGCGGCGTAGCAGACGGGCTCGGGGCCCGCAACGACCGCGTAGTGGGCTCCAGGCACGCCCGGGAGGGGTGGCGCGACCTGGGTCCAGCCCTCTCCGCAGCGCAGCGGCCCGAGGTCGAGCGAGCGGAAGATGCCGGCGTCGGTGATGGCGTAGAAGAGGTCGCAGCCCTCTTGCGAGGCCAAGATGCAGGTAGCCTTGGCGCCCGGGACCTCGGCGCGCTCCCACAAGTGCCCCGCCGCTTGCGTCCGGAAGATGCCGGCGTCGGTAGCGGCGGCCATGAAGCGGCAGCGCCGCTGCGCCATGGCGAGGTCACGCATGCCGGGGGGCACGCTGGGCAAGTCGCCCCAGACGGCGCCGCCGTCGAGCGAGCGGTAGAGGCGGCCGTCGGCGTCGAGGGCGTGGATGACCGCCGGGTCCTCCTCGGCGACCGCGAGGGCCACCATAGGCTGCGACAGCCACCCGTCGAGCGCGTACGGCGAGGCCTTCCACTGGTACTCGTTGTCCATCGCACGCTCGTTCATCGGCAGCGGGTTCTTCGCCACACGCTGGCCCTCGGCATTAACGACGAACTCGAGGTCTCGGCGGATGCTGTTCATGCGGGGCTGGTAGCGGCGCG
Organism: uncultured Armatimonadia bacterium; assembly: GCA_964528605.1. Classification (GTDB taxonomy): domain Bacteria; phylum Armatimonadota; class Zipacnadia; order CAZGSV01; family CAZGSV01; genus CAZGSV01. The sequence continues at coordinate 35,054 of CAZGSV010000001.1, read as the reverse complement.
TGACCGGCCAGTGGCGCAGGTCCCACAGTGCGCCTTGGCGGTCGCAGTCTCCGGCGCCCGGCTGGCCGCCGTAGAGGTAGCAGTAGAAGGCGCAGCGGTCGTGCTGGTGCACCTCCCAGAGCGCGTCCAGCACGGCCTTGTAGAAGCGAAGCACCAACGGGTCAGTCTCCATGCGGAAGAGATTGTCCAGGTCGCCGAAGACGTGTTCGGCGTCGTCGAAGTCAGTGCGAGGCGGAGGCACCTCGAAGGTAGTGCGCTGGCGGAAGCCGAAGCGGTTGACCAGTTCGGCGTACTTGTCGGCGAACTTGCCGTCGCCGCAGATGTAGTGCGCCGCCTTGAGGCCGTGGGCCGCCATGATGGTGCGCAGGTCCGGGGTGCGGCCATCGGTGAGGCCGAGCAAGTGCGTGGTGACTCTACCGTCCACGTCGCGGACGAGCAGGTCGTTGTCGCAGATGTAGTTGCCGATGTTGCCGACGTCCTCGCGGATGAACTCCTTCTGCGCGTCGTCGGCGGCCAGGCTGTAGTAGGCGCCGTAGCCGTGGATGACGGCGTCGTAGTTGTGATGCGACTGGTCTCCCCGCCAGCGGTAGCCCGACCACTCCCCCTTGCCTTGCCGCCAGGCTTCGGAACTATGCACGCCCTCACGCTCGGCGAGCACGGGGCCATGGCCGAGCAGGTAGCCACGGCAGATGAGGCCGGGCACTCCCGTGAGGTCCTGCAGCCGGCGGAGCATGCGCAGGATCTCCCAACAGTGCTCGCGCACCGCCTCGTCGCTCGTGACCAGATAGCGATACGCCTGCCCCGCCAGATAGTTCGAGGTCCAGCAGCACGCATGAGCGATGTCGCAGAAGCCTTGGGTGGAGTAATCCACCGTGCCGTCGGGACGCACGCGCACCATGGAAGGGTACAGACCTTCAATCCAGTGCCGCTCCAGAAGGTCGCGCTCCAGCAGCATCGCCTTCTCGTGCAGAGCCGTGCGCCACGAACCGTCGTCATATCCCCAGCGAATGGTGCTCACCGAGACGACTCCTTTCCAAGCCTTGGGCAAGCGGCCGCCGCGGTCGTTAAGGGGGAGACGGCTCACATCGTCCATGCCGACCTGACAACGGGCGATGGGCGGTTCGCCGTACGGCGAACGCGCCGCTGTGCGTCGCTCCGGCTTGCAGCGGTACCGACCGGCCGCGGGGTATCGTTCCCTTCTACCACCGGGGTCAGGGTCTGTCCATCGGAGACGCCGGCAAGCGAGGCCCCAGACGAACGACAGGGCTGGGGTCCCGGAGACGGCCGGCGTCCGACGTCGTGGGAGGCTGGTGGCGCAGCACAAAAGGCTTTTGGAATGCCTCTAAGTGGGGCCAAATGTGGTAAATATCCCTTAAGTGGAGGCGCGGCGGTCGGAGGCTTTGCCTGGTGTGGGAAGAGGCGTAGAATTGCGGTCGAGGTGAACGGGGTGCTGCATCTTATCTATGCGCTAGGAGGGGCGGCGGCAGCGGCAGTGCTTGCGGGGGCATGCTGGTATCTCCGCAGGCATCGCGACTACGCGGCCGCGCTGGATCTGTCTTCGGGCTTGTTCACGCTGCCCAGTTTCCTGGCAATGGGTGAGCGCCTGCTCGCCCTGGCCGCACGCCGGCGCTCCACCTGCTCGCTACTGCTGGTGCGAGCACTAGGTGAGCCCCGCAGCGCGGCGCTGCACATTGTGAAGACCATTCGCGCCAGCGATCTGGTCGGCCGCGTGGGGCGCGAGGAGATCGCGCTCCTGCTGCCTGAAACGGGCCGTGAGGGCACGAAGGTGCTGCTGGAGCGCCTGGGCAAAACCGGACAGGTGGAGTTTCTGGGGCTGAGCCACTTCCCCGAGTACGGTTCGCGGTGCGAGGCCCTGCTGCAGGCCGCGCGCTCCGGCGTGGTCCCGATAGAGGCGACCGTATCGCCAGAACAGCCCTGACCAGGCGTCCAGCGCCGGCGTTCGCGCGGCCTGGTCGTTCTACGGACAGTCGCGATTCCGGCGAGCCAGGGTCGCGTGCGCAGCACTCGCCCTAGCAGACCCGGCCGGCGGCCCCCCCCCGCCCTCCAGACCCACTTCGTTCGGCGCTACGGCTGCTCTGGACATGGCCTGCGGCCCGCGTTAGGGTAGGCGTGCTGATGGCCGCAACCCCCTGGCACGGGTGGCGGCGCAAGCGATTGGCGCGACAGCACGGGTGGATGCCGCAATGAGACTAAGTGCCCTTGCCTGGTGCATTGTGCTGCTGCTGGCTTCATCCTCGGCAGCCGAGAAGGGAGAGTCGGCCGTGGCCAGTTCCGCCTATCAAGCCTGGGTGGTAGGCAGCACGACCAAGATCTTCCGCGACAGCCCGGTGGCAAGGGCGTTCCGCGGGGGGGCGCGAGTCTACGCGGCGAGGGACGAGCACCGCGCGCTGCAGGTCGTGGTCACGGCCGGTGCGCGGGGGCTCTCGCAGGTGCGGGTTGCCGTATCGCCGCTGCGCGACGGCGAGGGGCGAGAGATAAGTGCCATCAGTCTCTACCGCGTCGCGTACGTGCGGCTGGCGAAGTACGAGAGGGACTATCCCGATCCGCTGCCGCCCTATACGCCCTTCGAGGTGGCGCCGAGAGAGAGCCAACCGGTCTGGGTTGACATCTGCGTCCCCAGCGAGGCGGCGCCGGGGCGCTACACCGGCGAGATAGTCGTCGCCCCGCAGGGCCAGCCGCCGACGGCAATTCCGCTAACCCTGAGGGTTCACGACTTTGAGGTGCCGCGCGCGCCGACCATGCGCACGGCCTTCGGCATAAGCGACGGCTTCGTGTACCAGCAGGACGAGGTGAAGGCTGGGACGCCTGAGGCGCAGGCGCTGCTCGAGAGGTACTACTGGTTCCTGGTGGATCACCGCATTTCGCCCTACCACATTCCCGTGGAGGTCACCAGCCCCGAGGCCGCGCGCTTCCTGGACGACCCCCGTGTGACCGCCTTCATCGTGCCCTACACGGACGACGAAAAGGAGCTCAAGAGCCGCTACGACTACGTGCGCGCACACGGATGGATGCCCAAGGCGTACTCCTACGTGGTGGACGAGCCGGTGAACCAAGAGCAGTACGCTCGGCTGAAGGAGGTCGCCGACAGGGTTCACCGGTTGGCGCCGGACATGAAGTTGGTCTCGCCCTATTTCCGGGATCCGGACTTTGAGGGCAAAGGCGACGTCTACGAAGGGCTCAGCGGCATCGTGGACATCTGGTGCCCCAACACGGGGTTCTTCAATGCGGAGAAGATCGCCGCCAAGCGCGACGCCGGAGGGGAGATCTGGTGGTACGTGTGCTGCGGTCCCGGCGCGCCCTACGCCAACTTCTTCGTGGATTTGCCCGGCATCTGTCACCGCGCGCTCTTCTGGCAGCAGTACCTGATGCAGGTGCACGGGCTGCTGTACTGGAGCACGACCTACTGGAACCCGAGCATCACTACGGATCCGTGGGCCGACATCGCCACCGTCAAGGACATCAGTCCGACCATATACGGGGACGGGTCGCTGATGTACCCGGGCAAGCAGGTGGGCGTGGACGGGCCGGTGAGTTCGATCCGGCTCGAACTGATCCGCGAGGGCGCGCAGGACTACGAGTACCTGAGGTTGCTGGAGGCCAGGAAGGGGCGCCAGGCCGCGCTCGCGATCCTGGAGAGCGTGGTGCAGGACCTAACCCACTACACCCGCAGTCCCATCCGCCTGGAGGCCGCGCGGAGGAAACTCGCGCAGACGATCCTGGACTGAGGAGCAGCCCCGGGGCGGCATCAGCGACGGCGAGCGGCGTCGTTGCGCGGATTAGTTCTTGCCTTTGTAGGCGCCACCCTTGGGCGTGGCGGCGTTGCCGCTGGGCTTGCCCCGGCCTCTACGGGCCGCGCCGCCGGCGCCAGGGCCTGCCTGCGCGCCCGGCCCTTTGCCGCGTGGCGCGGCAGCACCCTTGGCTGCCGGGCCGGCCCCGCGCTCAGGCGGCCCTCCGCGCTTTCCTAGGCCAGGCGGCCCGCCCGGTTTGCCCTTGGGCTGAGCGCCCGCTTCCTTGCCGGCCTTACCTGGCGGCACCAACTCTCCCGCCTTGCCCGGTGGGGCCTCCTTCGGCTTGGCCCGCCCCGGCGCCAACTTCGGCCGTTTCACTTGCACATTGTTGCCGGCGAAGAGGGCGACCCACCCATCAGGCTTCTTGGGCTTCTCGCGGAGCAGTTGCGTCCAAGGCTTGCCGACCTGAGAGCCCAGATAGACAGCGGCAAAGACGTCAATGTGAGGTTGCCCGGCCTTGAAGACGACGATGACCTCGGGCGAGGGCACCTTGAACCACTTCTGAATGACGACGGCGAAGACGATGAGGCGGAAGTCGTCGTCGGTGTCCCTACCGGCGTGCTTCTGGAGCCAGACGCGGTCTTTGTTGAAGGCGCCGGGGTGCACTCCCAGGCGATGCGCGACCTCGCCCCAGCCGATGCCCTGCGAGCGCCAGCCGCCGATGCGGATGACAATGCTGATGAGGATGTTGGTGTCGGCCCAGGCGGGCGTGCCGAGGATGGAGGCGAGGCCGATCCGCCAATCCGTGCTTTCCCTGTTCCAGCCGGTGGCGGCCCCCCCCTGATTCTTGGGGGCGGCATCGGCCAGGAAGAAGGCGAGGGCGAGGTCCTCGGGGGAGAGGGACTGCTCGATCTGCACTTCAGCGACCTCTTCGGGCTGGAGGCCGTACTGGGCGGCAATGGTGTCCACGACCAAGGCGTCGCCGAGTTCGGCATCATTCCGAGGCGCCTCGGTGGCGGCCGGTGCGGGTTGGGCCTTCTCCGAGGGGGCGAACTCGACAGTGGGCGCTGCCGTGGGCTCCTTCTTGCCGCATCCGAGGCAGGCCACTGTCAGTAACAAAGCTACCAGCAAGCAGGTGCCGACACAGGTCCTTCGCAACTGCGGTCACCTCCCGTTTCCGTCCGCAGCGGCGCGCCGGGCGCGCGCGGCCGCTACGATCCGGGTGGAACACCGATCAGGTTGCCCTTTAGTTTACACCGCGGCCCCAGCGGCGCAACGCCGCGGTCGGGCAAGTGGGTGGCGGGGCTGGTTGGGCGGCTAGGCCCGTCAGACGGGGCGCTCTAGAGGTAGAACTTTCGTTTGCCTCACGGGGCCAGAAAATCTGTGACATTCCGTTGACAGGAGGGGCGAGTGCTGATACGTTCAAAACGCTTTGGCAAAACGTTTTGACAAAAACGGGGGCAAGCCCCGAGCGGCCCAGGCCACCATCCGTGATGTGGCCAGGGAAGCGGGAGTTTCCATTGCCACGGTCTCCTGCGCGCTGAACAACGGCCCGCGCAAGGTCGCGCCGGAGACGCGCGACCGCGTACTCAAGGCCGCGCGCAAACTTGATTACCAGCCCAGCCCGGTAGCACGCAGCATGGTGAAGAAGCGCGTGGGCGCTATCGGCCTGGTCTTCAATCCTCATTTCGAGCAGATCGCGGGCAACACCTACGTGGGCACGATGCTCGATGGCCTCGGTTCCGCTGCGCGCGAACTGGGCTACAACCTGCTGCTCTACACCTCGCTTATAGACCACGCGGACGAGGTGAGCATCCGCCGCCTGCGCGCCGCGCACATTGACGGCCTGATCCTCATGGCCCCCCCCGCCGACTGGCCGGTGATTGACCGCCTCACCAGCAGCCGGGTGCCGTGCGTCCTCGCCGGCAGCCGCACCGCCAGGGACGCCGTGCCCTGGGTGGATGCTGACAACGAGGGAGGGTCCCGCGCGGCGGTCGAGCACCTGGTCGGCCAAGGCCATCGGCGCATCGCCCACGTCACCGGGGGCCTCTGGCAGGTGGATGCCAGGATACGTCTGGACGCTTATCGCCGCACCCTGGCCGAGTGCGGCCTCAGGTACGACCCGGACCTGGTCTTTGTGGGCAACTTCGCGCGGGACAAGGGGGCGGAGGCGTTGCGCCGCTTCTACCAACTGAGCGAGCCGCCCACGGCCATTTTCTGCGCCAGCGACAACAGCGCCCTGGGCGTGCTGGAGGCCGCCCGCGCCCTGGACCTCAGGGTGCCGGAGGATCTGGCAGTGGTGGGCTTTGACGACTCCTCTTGGTGCCCCACCACCGAGCCGCCGCTGTCGAGCGTGGGGCAACCCATCGCCGACATCGGCGCAGCAGCAGTGCGCTACCTGCACGAGTTGCTGGAGGGCAGCAGCGATTGTCGACGCACGATACTGGCTACGCGGCTAGTGGTCCGCGAGTCTTCCCTATATTCCTGTACCCCCGCCTCGGTGAGGTCCGAGGAACAAGCGGCGGTGTGAGAAGGGAGGTGAGAGAGTGAAGAAGCAAGTGCCAACCGTGGTGGCGGCGGTCATCATCATCGCGGTCCTCGCGGCGGTGGCGGTAGTCTACGTGAGATCCACTGGTCCGCGGCCGTTACCCCCCGCCTCGCGGGCCGCTGCTGACCGCGGCCCGCGCATGGCCGGTCGGGGCAGCACTGAGCAGCTGATCGCCCGCTTCGAGAACATGACCGACGCCGAGCGGGAGAAGTACCGCACCGGCAACCCTGGTCAGCGTGCCGCCTGGAGACGGTGGGCGGAGGCCAAGGGCATTCCCATTCCGGCGGAGGCGCCCAAGGGAATCGAGCCCAACAGGCCGGCCCAGCCGACACAGCCCGAGGCGGGCAAACGTTCCAGCCAATGATGAGCGCTGGCGAGCACTTATGAGGAGGTGCGACAGTTGAAAAAGAAAGGCTTTACCCTTATTGAGTTGTTGGTCGTTATTGCCATCATCGCCATCTTGGCGGCTATTCTGTTCCCCGTGTTCGCCAAGGCGCGGGAAAAGGGGCGTCAAACTTCCTGTCTCTCCAACGAGCGGCAGGTCATGATGGCCATCCTCCAGTACGCGCAAGACTGGAATGAGAAGCCTCCCCTTTTGGCAGACATGTGGTCAGGGGCGGGTTGGGGTTGGGAGGACCAGATCCTGAAGTACCACAACAGCCGTGCCCTTTACGTGTGTGCTTCCTACGGCAGGGCCAAGGGGTCCAAGACGCAACTGGTTTCCTACGGGATGTACTGGTGCGAGTTCAAGGCGCAGTACCATCTCGGTTGCTCCTGCGGCGATATTGTACCCGTGAACCTCCCTAGCATCGAGAACCCCGGCAGCAAGTGGTCGCTGATGGAGACCTGGCCTGGTTATGACCACGTAACGGCCTGCTACGTTCCGGGCGGCGGGGTGTGCAATGAGGGTGACCCTGATTGCGAAACCTACTGCCCGACGGAAGGCTTCAGCGAGGCGCGGCACAACAACGGGATGAACGTGGCCTTCTGGGACGGCCACGCGGAGTGGTTCCACAAGTCCAAGTATGACCCGGCCGCCGGCAATCACTGGTGGGACATGGGGGGCGACGCCGACAGCCTGAAGTAACCGAACATCTCCCTGACGGGTGTCTCTCTTATGAGAGGGCGGGGGGCTCGGGCAAGCGAGCCCCCCGCTTCTTCGTCCCTCGCCCACGACGTTCCCAGGCGGCCCTGACCGTTTCACACGCCCGGGTAGACGGCGTAGCCGGTTCTTCTGGTGAAGGCGTCCACGCCTATCCAGAGCACGCCGGCGCAGACCTCGCCGATGACCAGGCCGAGGAAGAGCAGGCGGAAGCGCCGGTAGGTCTGGTAGCCGCCGTAGCGCGCGATCAGCGCCGCGCACAGCCAGCCGAGCAGGAAAGAGAACCACATCTTGTCCATCATCCAACTGTCGGCCATGAGCGCGCCCACGGGATGGATGGGCCACCAGAGAAAGCGGCGCTGAAGCATAACCAGCGCGCTCATGCCGGCGCCGCCGACCGCAATGAAGAGCCAGTGCCAAACACCGGCCGGCCCCTGCGGCTCGGTCAGGTAGGTCTTCAGCCAGACAAAGGGCAGCAAGTTGCCGTCGTGGTTGCGCCAGGCGGAGAGGTTGTTGGCCCCGAGGTGATAAGCGAGGTGGAGCCGCGACCAGTAGCCGCCGCCGAGCGTGGCGAAGAGGGCGACGAAGAGCCCGGGCAGCAGCCATCTTCCCGGGACGCGCATCTGGTCGCTTACCTTCATCACTTCCATTAGGTAGGGGAACAGCGTCGTCTGGCGCTCCCCGGTGAAAATCGTCTCCGGATAGGCCATGACCGTCAGGCTTGCCGGGCTCACGTTGCGCGTGCCTACCAGCAGGCGCACTACCTCTCCCGCCGAGGGTCGGGCGTCCGGGAAGACGACGCCCGCGGCGTTGACCAGGCGCGAGAGCACAATGGCCTCGCCCAGGTAGGCGACCAGGAAGGCGAGGGCCAGGGGAGCGAACATCCCCGCGACGGCAAGCCAGAGCGTCATGCCGGCCAGCGAGAGCACGAAGCCAACGGCAGCCAAGAGGTAGGGCAGCGCAAGCAGAGGATCGTCGCGCCGCCACCAGCCGCGCCGCGCGGCGTGCCGCACCGTGGCCGCAAACTCCTTGCGCGCGCCCCAGAAGACCAGCACCAGCCAGATGGCCCACATGCCGAGGTCTTGGTCGCGCAGCACCTCCGGGATGGTGATGTCCTGGAAGCGGACCATTCCCGCGGCGTCGAGCGCAACCTTCTCCAGCGACTGCACCCAGAAGAAGAGCCACATGGAGAGCGAGATCTCGCGCGGAAGCAAGTAGGCGACGCCCACAATGGCAAAGAGAATCCAGAGGTTGATATCACTCAGCTCGCCCAGGGGCCCGGCGCCCGCGAAGGCGTCACCCAGGGGCAGGCGGCGGGTGGGCAACTCGGCCAGCGCTGGGAAGTAGAGGTGGACGCCGTTGAGGCTGTGGATGGCAACGGGGATGGCAAAGCCGATCCAGAAGAGGCGGGCGCCGAAGAGCGACTCGCCCCGGGCGCGCTGCCCGCCTTCGCCGATGATGGCGATAGGCACCTGCGCCAGCGGGAAGGTCAGCCTCTCGCTGTAAAGCCAGCGCCGGCGCAGCAGGACCGCGAGGCAGAGGAAGCCGGTGAAGAAGAGGAGCACGAAGATGGTCCAGGCGGTGAGGGGTGCCACCCAATGCGCCCAGGGAAGTTGCGCCCCCCGCGGGAGGGACTCGTAGAAGTACCTGATGACCGGTTCCCGGGCCGCGCCCTTAGGCGCGAACCAGGAGGGGAGGTATCTGAAGAACAACTCGCGCCAGCGGTGCTCGGGGCTGTCGAAGTAGGCGGGCGCGGTGACGACGGTGAGCACCCAGCCGATGTAGCCGCAGGAGGCCAGCGCGCAAGTGGCGAGCACCATGCAGTAGATGAGGGCGAGTTCCACCTTGGTGAGGCGCAGCCTGGGCCAGCGGCGCGCCGGCAAGCCGTTCCAGGCGCCGACGAGCAGCAGCAGGAGGAATACGGGGGCGATGGGCAGGTGGCCGTACCCGGGCTGGCTGCCTCCAAGAACGTTGTCCGCGTACGGAATGACCACACCGGCGAGCGCGGCGAGGCCTGCGCCGACCAGCAGGGCTGTGAGCCTGACAGCGGCGGTTGACACGCGGGTAGACGTGGTGACCTCCACGGCGTGCCTATGGTAGCAACGGGCGCGATAGGCGCGTCAACATGCGCGCAATCTAACGCGCCTGTTCGACGGCGTTTGGTCGGCGTTTGCCCGCCGCGGGCCGACCTGGTACTCTATTGGGCCAGAACGCGGACCAGCGCACGTAGCGCGGGCTTCGTTCGCGCGATTCTTCTCGCGATTCGGAGGAGTGCGGCATGGCCACTAAAGAACAGGTTTCACAGGAAGAGCGGATGCGCTGGTGGAATCAGGCGCGCTTTGGAATGTTCATCCACTGGGGCGTTTATTCCATCCCCGCCCGCGGCGAGTGGGTGATGCACGTGGAGCGTATCCCGGTGGAGGAGTATGCTCCGCTCGCCAAGAGGTTCAACCCGAAGAAGTACGAGCCGGACGAGTGGGCCTGGCTGGCGAAGGAGGCCGGAATGAAGTACATGGTGCTGACCTCACGGCACCATGATGGCTTCTCGCTCTTCGACAGCAAGGTCTCGGACTACACGGCGCCCAAGACGGCGGCGGGCAGGGACCTGTGCGCGGAGTACGTGCGGGCGGCTCGCAAGGCGGGGCTCAAGGTCGGCTTCTACCACTCCCTGCTCGACTGGCGCTGGCCCGCCTACTGGGCGGGGCCGGAGAAGGACCCCAAGGGCTTCCGCAAGTTGGTAGACTACGTGCATGCGCAGGTGCGCGAGTTGTGTACTCTCTACGGCCGCCTCGACATTCTCTGGTACGACGGCGCCTGGCCCCACGACGCGAATGCCTGGCGCTCGCGCGAGTTGAACGCGATGGTGCGCGAGTTGCAGCCGCGCATCATCATCAACGACCGCTCGGGCTTGCCCGAAGACCACGACACCCCGGAGCAGCACATCAGCGCCTCCAAGGGCGGGCGCAACTGGGAATCGTGCATGACCCTTAATGACAATTGGGGCTACTCCGCGGGCGACAACAACTGGAAGAGCACGATGCAGTTGATCTACAACTTGGTGCGCTGCGCCAGCGGCGCCGGCAACTTGCTGCTCAACGTCGGCCCCAAGTCCGACGGCACCATCCCGCAGCCCTCGGTCAAGCGGTTGCAGGAGGTCGGCGCCTGGATGAAGGTCAACGGCGAGTCCATTTATGGGTCGGAGCGCTGCCCCTTCGGCGGCGGCATGGTCGGCATGACCACCGCCAAGGGGAACGTCGTTTACCTGCACGTGGTGCGCTGGCCCGGCGAGGAAGTCTGCATCGCGGGCGTAAAGAGCAAGGTGCGCTCGGCCCATCTGCTCGCCACCGGCCAGCAGGCCGAGCCGGTGCAGAAGGGCGACCGGCTGTTCATCCGCGGCTTGCCCAAGAAGGCGCCGGACCCCTACGACTCCGTGATTGTGCTCAAACTGGAGGGCAAACCGGAGGCGTGCTAGGGGGCGGCGAGAGAGCGTAGGGGCGTATTGCTTAGGTCGTCTCAAAACACCACGCTAGGCGTCCTCAGAAGGGCGGACCCCGCCAAGGGGGGGTCCCTACAGCTCGGTGTCAATGTCCCGTGCGCCGAGGCGTCGATTGCGCGACTGATCCCGAGGTTTTGAGACAGACTCGGCTATACGCCCCTACGGCTCCCCGCTTCTGGCGGGGCGGACAGGGCTAAAGCCCAGTCCCTACGTTTCCTGGCGCTCGAGCAGGCGCGGTCATAGGGGCTGCTTGCGTACCCAAGGGGTGTTGTGCTTTATGGCTCTGACTTCGGGCGCTCCCGAGACCGGATAGCCAAGGGCCCGCAAGGGCTTAGAGGAGGCCGAGCTCACTTGCCCAAGATAGCAATGATCGGCGCCGGCAGCGTGGTGTTCACCAAGAACCTGCTGGGCGACATCCTTTCCTTCCCCGCGCTTGCCGAGGCGCATATTGCGCTCATGGACATTGACCCGGAGCGCCTGCGCATCGCGGAGATCATGGCCAGGAAGGTCGCGGCCGCGCTCAACGTCCCCGCGACCATCTCCGCGCACCTGGAGAGAAAGCCCGCGCTCGAGGGCGCCGATTATGTCATCAACACCATTCAGGTCGGCGGCTTCGAGGCGACGCTCATAGACTTCGAGGTGCCGAAGAAGTACGGGCTGAAGCAGACGATCGCGGACACCTTGGGCATCGGCGGCATCTTTCGCGCGCTGCGCAGCATCCCGGTGATGCTCGCCCTGGGCAAGGACATGGAGGAGGTGTGCCCTAAGGCCATCCTCATCAACTACACCAACCCCATGGCCATGCTCACCTGGGCGATGCTGAAGGCGACCAAGATACACGCGGTCGGCCTGTGCCACAGCGTGCAGGGCACGGCGCACATGCTGGCGCGCTATCTCGACCTCCCGCCGCAGGAGGTGTCCTACCTGTGCGCGGGCATCAACCACATGGCCTTCTACCTGCGCTTCGAACACCACGGTGAGGACCTCTATCCGCGCCTGTGGGAGGCGATGAAGAGGCCGGAGACCTACAACCACAACAAGGTGCGCTGGGAGGCCTTCCGCCGCTTAGGTTACTTCGTGACCGAGTCCAGCGAGCACTTCGCCGAGTACAACCCCTGGTTCATCAAGCGCGACCGGCCGGACCTGGTTGAGAAACTGGACATCCCCATTGACGAATACGTCCGCCGCTGCATCGACAACAACGAATGGTGGGAGAAGAACAAGGCGGCGATGGAGAGCGATCAGCCGGTGGAGGTGCACCGCTCCGCGGAGTACGGCTCGCTCATCATCAACGCGCACCACACCAACACCTCCTGCATCATCCATGGCAGCAAACTCAACACGGGAATCATCCCCAATCTGCCGGAGGGCTGCTGCGTGGAGGTTCCCTGCGTGGCCGACGGGAACGGCGTGACGCCGTGCTACGTCGGCAACCTGCCGCCGCAGTTGGCGGCGCTCATCCGCACTAACGTGAACGTGCAGGAACTGGTGGTGGAGGCCGCGCTGACGCACAAGAAGGAGCACGTGTACCACGCGGCGATGATGGACCCGCACACCGCGGCGGAGTTGAGCCTGGACCAGATAGAGTCGCTGGTGAACGACCTGTTTGAGGCGCACCACGAGGCGCTGGGGGGCTGGTTCCCCAAGTAGCGGCCGCAGCCTCGCAGCGGCAACCTCCCGCTTCCCGGCCGAAGAAGAGTGGTTGCCCAGCACCGGCTGGCGCGGCCTCGCGCCTGTTGTTGATAAGCCGCGCGCCGTTTACAATGCCCGGCCAATCGGCGCCGGCATGGCGCCCACGAAAACACAGGAAGGCGGAGACGGAATGAGGTGTAGTCCGTTCGCGCGCTGGACATTGATGGCGGCGGCGGTGGCGCTGCTGGCTTGCTGCGCGGTGTGGCGTGCCGCGCCGGTGGGCGCGCAGGAAGAAGGAGTCATGCAGGGGCGGCCGATTTCCCCGGCCGAACTGTGGCAGCCCCAGATCAATCCGCCGCGCGGCACGGTTCCGACCGTGGATCCGGCCTGGCCCTGGGAGGCCTTCCGCTGGTCCGGCAGTTACGTGAGTTCGTTCGCGCCCTGCAAGATAATCCTCGACGGTGACTTCAGCGACTGGGACTCCATCCCTGCCTTGCCCGACCCGGCCTGGGATCCCGATGCCCGCCATCCGCAGGACCCCGTCTCCTATGCCGACATTCCCGACCCCGACGTGGACATACGGCAGTGGAAGTTCACCAACGACGACAAGTACCTGTACGTTTATGTGGAAGTGGCGCCCGAGGGCATCATGATGATCGGCGCGCCGGACGCCAAGGACGCCTACTTCCTCATGGTCCACCTCGACGTGGACAACAACATGAACACGGGTTTTCACACCTTCGATCCGAGCCTGCCGCCGCAGTACGCCCAGTACACCGACTGGTACTGCCCCGCCAACATCGGCTCGGATTACGCCTTCGAGGTGGGCTACGGCAACCCGCCGGCACACCCGCTCAGCCGCTTCCGCACCTTCATCACCTACTGGGGTCCGGGCAATGACGAACTGGGGCCGCAGACCTACGAGGGGATGAAGGAGATTCGCGAGGACATGGGCGCAGCGGTCTTCCTTGGCAACCGGCTGGAGATGGGCTTCCCACTCGAGGCTTTCGGCGGGAACGTGAAGGACGGCACCATAATGGACGTGGCGCTGAGCGTGGAGGCGGCGGGGGCAGTGCGCGGCTTCCACTGGTGCCAGGATTCGACCGAGGCGATTGACGATTACGTAGTGATGACGAGCCGGGGCGGGCTGTAGGGGCGAGCGGGCAGAGCCTGCCTCAAAACCTCCTCGGGTGGGTATAGGGATAGCATGGGAGGGGGGAGGAGGTAAGGGATGGAGGAGATCGGGGCGGAGTATGGGAGGGTGTATCCGTTTCCTCCGGCGTTGGAGGAGTGGGCGCCCGCGGACCATCCGGCCCGCTTCATTCGGGAGTCTGTGGAGGGGTTGGACCTTAGGGCGCTGGGCTTCCGGGTACGGGAGAACGAGGAAGGGCGGCCTCGCTATGCGGCGGACCTGCTGCCCAGCGGCGCGCTCGCCTGCTATGATTAGCGGCACAACGTACCACCACGCGGAGATGGCCGTGACCTTGGCCCCTAATGCCGCCGAACAGCCAACCTCCCTCAGCGCCTTCCTCCAGCAGGCGACCTCGGCGCTCAGCGCAGCCGGACTCGGCGAGGCCTTGCGCGAGGCCCGCTGGCTGGTGCGCGAGGTGCTCCGACTCGACGAGGCGGACCTGATGCTCCGGGAGAACGTGCTTCTCTCGCAGGGCGAGCGCGCGCGCCTGCGAGATGCGCTCCGGCGCCGGGCCGCACGCGAGCCGCTCCCCTACATCGTTGGCACCACTCAGTTTCTCAACTGGCGCTTCTCCATCACCCCGGCGGTTCTAGTGCCGCGGCCCGAGACCGAGATCTGGGTTGAAGCAGTCGCTCAGCGTCTGTCGCGACTCGGCTTGCGGGGCCTCACCGCCGTAGACGTCGGCTGCGGCAGCGGCGTCATCGGGATTTCCCTTTGCTTGCTGGGCGCCGCAGCAAGGGCGCTGCTGCTCGACATCTCGTGGGACGCAGTCGCGCTAGCGCGGGATAACGCGACGGCCCTCGGGCTGGGTCGGCGCGTCTTGGTCGCTCGGGCGGACCTCCTGCGCGCCGTGCGCCCGTGCGCGCCCTACGCGCTCGTTGCCAACCTGCCTTACGTCGAGCGCGGGGTGATAGACAGCCTAGAGCCGGAGATACGCCTGTGGGAGCCTCGTCAGGCGCTTGATGGTGGCGAGGACGGGCTGGCCGCGATCGGGCGGCTCCTTGAGCAGGTGGCCGCGCTGCCCACACCGCCTCGGCTTATGGCGCTGGAGGTAGGCGCGGGGCAATGGGCTGAGGTCGAAGCGCTCGTGAAGCGGATTGGAGTATGGGAGTCACTGGAATGGGTCCGAGACTACGGCGGTGTCCAGCGTGCCGTGATCGCATATGCGCACAATTGACATAGCCCACCCCGAGGCGTTGCGTGCCGCGACGAAAGCCCTGCGCGGGGGGGGCGTGATCGCTCTTCCTACCGACACCGTATACGGCCTGGCCTGCGACGCGCACAACGAGGGCGCCGCGGCGCAGGTATTTGCCATCAAGGGCCGCGCGGGCGTAAAGCCTCTCACGCTGTTCGTGTCGAACGTGGAGGAGGCGTTGCGCCTCGGCCGGCCTGCCTTGCCCGACCACGAGAGGGTAATGCGGCGCTTCTGGCCCGGGCCACTGACGGTCGTTCTGCGCGCGCTGCAGAGGTTCCCGCCCGGCGTCACCGGCGAAGGAGGAACCGTCGGCGTGCGCGTCCCCGACCACGCCTTCTGCCTTGACCTGCTGCGCGCATTGGGCGGTCCGCTGGCTACCACCAGCGCGAACCTTTCGGGAGGGGGGGATATACGGGAGGCCAGCAAGGTGGCAGAGGAGTTGGGCGGGGCGCTTGCCCTGCTGCTTGACGGCGGGGTGCTGCCCCGGCGGGCCCCTTCTCTCGTGGTGGACCTCTCGGCGGTGCCGCCTCGCATACTGCGGCCGGGCGAGCGCGCTATCGAGATCGCCGCCCTGCTGGGCCTCACCCCGCCGCCGTAGTCTGTCCCCGAATCTCTGCCCGAATTAGCGAATTAGGGCGTTGCCCTTTGCGGCAGGGCGCAAGCCCGTGCTACTCTGGGCCTGTAGGCTTGGCGCCTGCAGGGGAGTGGTCGTTGTGGAAATGAGTTGCATCACCTACTGCTATCACCGCGACCCCTTGGCAGAGGCGCTCAAGAAGGTGGCGCGCCTCGGCTTTCGGGCGGTCGAGGTTTGGGCCGGTCACAGCGACGGCAAGGCCAGTTTTGACGGGGGGGGCGACCCCGCCGCCGTGCGCCGCCTCGCCCAAGAGGCCCACCTCCAGATGGAGGCCTACCACGTGGGCTCGTTCTCCGAGGAGGACGTGGGCCGGATGGAAGCCGCCTTCGATTTCGCCCGCGCCCTGGGCGTCGGCGTCGTCAACGGCTGCGCGAGCCCCAGGGTCGTGGACGACATAGCTGACCTGTGCGAGCAGTACGATCTCCGCTTCGGGATCGAGAACCACTGGCAGGAGTCCTTCGAGTTGCCCGACGATCTGCTCCCGGTGCTCGCGCGGCTGTCGCCGCGCGTCGGGGTCAACTTCGATACCGGCCACTTCGCCTCCGCCGGCTGCGACCCGCTGGAGGCTTACCACGCACTGCAAAGCCGCCTGGTGCACGTGCACCTGAAAGATGTGCTCGAGCCAGGCAGCCACACCAATGTCCCCTTCGGTCGCGGCAGCGCTCGCATCGCCGACGTGGTGCTGGAACTACGCGCCAGTCAGTACGGCGGCTATCTCTGCCTGGAGTACGAGTCGGAAGGCGACCCCAGTGCTGGCCTCCTCGCCTGCAGGCACTTCGTCGAGGAGATACTGGGTCCCACTTCCGCCGCGCAGCAGTAGCGGTCCGAGGGAACACAGGCGCCCGGCCTCTTTTGCCCCCTTTGGACCTGCCTGGCCACGCGTGCCACCGCCCGCAAGGCGCCTATCCCTCCCCGTGAACCGAGGTCTGCCTGCGGGGGTTATGTAAGCGAGTAGGCAGATGTGGCACCGCTTAGGGTCGCCGCCCTGCGGTATGGGAAGGGACGACAGAGCCTGGTGAACACGAACCTAGCCCGTGAGCCGGAGAACAGACTGGCGAGCGCCAGCGCCCAAGGAGGGTGGCAAATGGCCGACGGATTGCTTCATAGGATCAAGACCTGGATTAGCCTGGAGGAGACCCCCGAGACCCCCAGGCCGGGCCTCAAGATCCAGCGGGGAGACAATCCCAGCCCACTCTCCAAGAGTCACTTCCGCCGCGAGAAGACCATCGTTGACCACACCCTGCGCACTTTCGAGGACGTGCAGGACGCCGCCGACTTCCTGAAGATGGGCGTCCCCGTCATCGTGACTCTGGAAGGCAACGCTCCCGCCCCCGAGCGGCGCAGGATGATCACCTTCCTCTCCGGCGTCTGCTACGCCATAGACGGCTACGCCCGCAGGATCCGGCCGGACGTCTACATCTTCACCCCCAGCGACGTGCCGGTGCAGTCCACCGAAGGCGAGGAGCCCAAAGAGGGCGCCTTCGAGATAGTTGACTTGTCGGAGGGCGGGAGTGAGTGGTAGCGCAGCGCACCTGTTTCATCAGTGGCCTGGGGGCCATGGGGGGAGCACTGGCCCGCGGACTCACTAAAGCAGCGCTCCTCAGTCCCGGACATCTCCTCGGCTACGACCCCCTAGTCGAACGCGCCCAAGCGCTCCAAAACGAGACCGGCCTGGTGCCCGTACAAGGCAATCGAGCCGGCGCCGAGAAGGCCGACCTTATCCTGCTCGCCGTCAAGCCCAATCTGGTGACTCAGGTGCTAGGGGAGATGGGGCCGGCGCTGAGCCAGCCGAAAGTCGTGGTCTCCGTGGCGGCCGGGGTGCCCCTCTCGGTGATACAGGCCCAGGTGCCGCCGCAGACCAGCGTTCTGCGGGTCATGCCTAACACGCCGGCGCTCGTGGGGGCAGGCGCCTTCGCTCTTTCGGCCGGCGGGTCAGTTGCGCCCGAGACGGTGCAGTTGGTCAAGGGAATACTGGGTACCATGGGGCTAGTGGTGGAGGTCGCAGAAGACCAGATGGACGCGGTAACAGGGCTGAGCGGGAGCGGCCCTGCCTTCGCGGCGGTATTCATCGAGGCCCTGGCCGACGGCGGCGTGCGCGCGGGGCTTCCTCGCGGTGTGGCGCTGAACCTGAGCGCCCAGACGGTCCTCGGCGCCGCGAAAATGGTGCTCGAGGGCCAGTACCATCCCGCCGCACTTAAGGATATGGTAACCTCTCCCGGCGGCACCACGGCGGCCGGGCTCGAGGCCCTGGAGAACGGGGGACTGCGCGCCGCGGCTTTTCAGGCAGTGGTGGCTGCGGCGCGGCGCTCCAAGGAAATGACAGAGCAGGCTCAGGCAAAAGAGAAGTGAGCGCAAATGGGACTTGTCGTCGGGCTGATTAACCTCATCTGCTGCGCCTTCTACGTCGTCCTCTTTCTGCGGTTGCTCATTTCTTGGTTCGACCTCAGCCCCTACAGCGCAGGCGCACGCTTGGTGCTGCCCCTCACGGACCCGATGCTCAAGCCCGTTCGGCGCGTCCTCACACCACTCCAGCGGCACTTGCCGCTGGATATCTCGCCGGTGGCCATCTTTGCGGCAATAGAGATTGTGCGACGGGTCGTCACCTGGCTCTTGATGCGGTAAAGGGGGCAGCCCTCTATGGAGAACATCCTGCCGGTTGATATCGCCAACCGCAAGTTTCCGCGCGGCTTCCGCGGGTATTCGCGTCGCGAGGTGGAAGCCTTCCGGGAGCAGGTCGCGGCGGCACTGGAGGAGGTGCTTACCGAGAACAAGCGCCTGCGTCAGGAAGCCGAGGAACTCCAGAAGCAACTCCAGGGCTACCGCTCCATGGAGGACACCTTGAAGGACGCCCTGGTGCTGGCCGAGCGGTCGGCGGAAGAACGGCGGGAACAGGCCCTGCGGGAGGCTCAGTCCGTCCTCGACCGGGCCCGTCGCGAAGGCGAGGACATCGTGCGTGACGCCCGCAGCCAGGTGGAGCGCTACCGCGAGGAGTCCGAGCACCTGGTGCGCCTGCGCGCGCGCTTTGAGGCGGAGTTCGTCGGCCTGCTCGCCACCTATCAACAGATGCTGCAGGGCAATGGGCACTCGGAGCAGCGCGCCGAGCCGCCAGAGCCGGAGAACGTGCCGGTGCAGACCGACGCCGCTGCGGATACGGGCTAGCGCGCATGAGTTCGCCCGGCCCCTTCAGGCGTTTGGCTGTCCTCATCATGGGGCTGCTGGTGGTATTCGTTGCCCTTCAGAGCGCTCGCGTGAAAGAGGAACGCCAGCCGCCCGTGGTGCAGTCGTTCGCGGCCGATGTGGCACTGAACGCCATGATCGCGGTTAGGTACGGCGCCGCACGGGTGCCGGGGGGCGGTTACCTCCTGACCTCACTTGATAGCACCGCAAATCAGGGCTACCTCCTGCTCACCGCCGCTCCCAAGCCGGGCGAGGAAGTGCAGCCCGAGGAAGTCGAAATCCCGTACCTGCGCCTAGCCTCACTGCACCTATTGATGGGCAGGCGCGAGGCTGCCCGTGCCACCCTCGAGCAGGCCCGCCGGACGGTCTCGCGCAGGTCAAAATGGCGCGTCGCCCCCCTTGTTGAAGGAGCCTTGTTCGAGAAGAGCGCGGAGGACGGGCGCGCCTTCATGCGCTGGCAGCGCGCCCATCAGCGCAACCTGACCGGGTTGTTCCTGGCCCAGGAGGTGGCGCTGGCGACCGGCGACCAGGTCCATGCCAGCGAGTATGCCACGCTGCTGCGCGAGAGGGCTGTCGGAACCCTGAAGTTGGTCTTGCCTCTGGGAATGGCGGGCCTGGGCCTCTTGGCACTGGGGCTGCTGGCCTGGGTCTGGATTCTGGCTCGCTGGCGCACCACCGGTTGGGCGGGAACGGGCAAGTCGGGCGTTCTGGCCGGCGGCATTTGGAGCGCGTTCGAGATCGTGGTGGTGCTGGCGTTCTCTCAGGCGTTGGTGAGTTTCCTGTTGGGGCTGCTACTGCGCGCGCTCCCGGGCGGGGCGGCCCCTACCAGACAGCCGCACGAGTTGGTGGTGCTGCTCGCTGGCGCTTACATCGGCGCGGCCGTGCTGACGGCACTCTATGTGCTCAACGTAATGTATCCCTGGCAGCGCGTGCACGCCGAGGACGTAGGACTGGTTCGAACTCGGGTCAGCCGCGCGTTCGGCTGGGGCCTACCCTGGATGTTCGCGCTCGCGCTCGCGGTGCAGGTGGTGGGGGTGTTCTGGATGCCGCTGGTGCGCGGCGAGCCACTGTGGCACCCGGTGATGGAGGCGCTGGCGGAGCGGCAACCGCTGTGGGCGATGATCTCTCTGCTCGCGTTGGGCATAGTCGTTGCTCCGTTCGTTGAGGAGGTCATCTTCCGCGGTTTCGTCTACCCGCGCTTCCGCGCGCACCTGCGCGCCGGCTATGCCATGCTGCTCAACGGGGCCCTGTTCGCGCTCCTGCACATGAGCGCGATTGCCTTCCTTCCGGTACTGGTTCTGGGCGCCGGGCTGTGCGCCCTGTACGAGAAGAGCGGGTCCGTCTGGCCCTGCGTGGTCTGCCACGGCGCGTTCAACGCCATGCAGTTCGCCATGGTTTTCGGGGCCATGAGGGTCGCCGCCGCGTGAAGCGCTGCTGCTTTCGCAGTCAGGCCCGGTAGCATCTCCAATAAGATGAACGCTCCCTCGCCCCGAGCCTCGATGGAGGCGCGCGTCCAGCCAAAGGCGAAACGCGAGGGCATCGAACTCGGTGCCGACGGCACGGTGCTGCTGCGCGTCGCCGCCCCCCCGGAAAAGGGAAAGGCGAACCGCGCCTGCATCGAACTGCTCGCGAGAGCGCTTCGCGTGCCGCGCGGCGCGGTCACGCTGGTGCGCGGCGAGCGTTCCCGCGACAAGGCCTTCGCCATCGAAGGTCTGACGCCGGAAGAGGCAATCGAGCGCCTTCGTCGCATGGCCTAGCGTTCTCGCGCGCCGCCCTCACCGGCGCCTCACTTCTTGCGCCGCCCCCTGCTAAGGCTTAGGATACGCGCGCAAGGGAGGTCACGCATCGTGAGGAGAGCGCTACCCTGGACAATTGCGTTGATCGTGATGGCTGTGGCGACGCTGTGCGGCGCCGCGCTGGCCGGCATCCAGCCACCGCCCACCACGAATCCGGCGCCCGGACTCAAGTCCTTCACCTTCGCCATCGCCGGCGACAACCGAGGGGGAGTCCCCATCCGGCAGCCGGAGGTCTTCAAGCGCATCATCCGCGAACTGGAGATACTGCGGCCCGCTCTCGTGCTCGGCCTGGGGGACTTGATCCTGGGTTACGAGAGCGAAGAGCAGATGGTGCGCGCCGAGTGGGACGAGTTCGTCCGCGTGGTCAACCAGACTCAGGTGCCCTACTATCCCATCGTCGGCAACCACGACGTCTGGGACGATCAGAGCCTGCAAATCTGGAACGAACTCTTCGGCCCCACCTATTTCTCCTTTGACTACGGCAATTGCCACTTTGTCTGCCTCGACTCCAACCCCGGTGTGGAAGGCAAGCCTTTCCCCGACTCGCAGATGGCGTGGTTCGAGCAGGACCTGGCCAACCACCAAGACGCCGAGCACATCATCGCGCTCATGCACGTGCCCTTCTGGTCCTACGACGACGACCGGCCCGGTTGGGAGCAAGAGGTTCAGCCGCTTCTCGTCAAGTACGGCGTTGACCTAGTCGTCGGCGGCCATACGCATGGATACGAGTACGATACTCCCGCTGGGATACCGCACATCGTCACCGGCGGGGCGGGCGCCGAACTGGACGCTAATGAGGCCACCGGCGGCTTCTACCACTACCTCCTGATCAACGTTGAGGGCCCGGAACTGAGGGTCGCAGTGATCAGGCCTGGGTCCATCGAGCCCCCCAACTTCGTGATCCCCAGCGACCGGGAAGCGTTCGACACCATCTACGAGGACTTGCTCCCGCCTGCCGTTGTGCGCGTGGACTCCAAGGGGCTGGAGGACGGCGCGATAGTCCTGACCCTCAGGAATCCGCTCGATGAGGTTCAGGCCGGCGAGGTGCAGTGGGTCGTGCCCGGGGCCAACTGGGTCATCTACCCGCAAGCGCAGGAATACTCGCTGGCGCCTGGCGGGACGACGGAACTGCGCTTCACGGCGGCGCTGTCCGACCCGAAGCGCGCCAATCCTCCGCCGTACTACACGACTACCGCGCCCGTTCACCCGGGCAAGACCTTCGCCTTCAAGCGAGGGCTCGGCGTTGAGAAGAGCGTGGTTTGCCCCCGCGCCCAGACTCCACCGACCATAGACGGCGTGCTGGAAGAGAACGAGTGGCAGGGCGCTGCGGTTCTCGACAACTTTGCTCTGCAGAACGGCAGCGCGTCCACCTCGGCGCCGCGGGTCTTCCTTTCGCACGACGACGCCAACCTCTACCTGGGAACCCGCGTGAGTGTGCCGCCGGCAAGGAGAGATCGCGCGCTCATTCTCCTCGACAACGACACCGACCACTCGGTCTTCTACCAGGTCCAACTGGTGGCCAGCGGCACTGTGAAGGTCGGACGCGCCGACGACGTCGCCGGCACCGAGGAGTACTGGGAGTTGCCGCAGCCCGGCCGCGTGAGCGTGGATGAGCAGGGCTGGGGCGCCGAGGTGGCCATTCCTCTGGCCCATCTCGGTATCGCACCTCCCATAAGCGGCGCCCGGCTTCGTCTCAACGCTTGGGCTCTGTGCAACCAAGACGGTCGTTACACCATGGCCGTCTGGGCCTGGCTGCCGGGCATAGAGTTCGGCGAGACGCGTTCCGGCGCGGTGGATCTGGAATGAGCGGCGGGGGCTTCGCCTCCGGCGCGCTGGTCGGCAACTGCTTGGCGTCACTGCTCCGGTTGGAGGTGCTGAGATGCTCATCCCGCTAACGCTCATGGTGGCGGTGGCGCCCTCGCTGGCCCCGGACGCATTGTCGGTGTGGCAAGTGTTGCCCACTGAGCCGGCCTCGATGGCGGTGCGCGTCCTGGCTCCCGTTGTCGAAGGCGAGTCTTCTCAGAGATCGTTCAGCATTGCGCTTGCGCCGGCGAACCAAGAGGTGTTCAAGGCCCAACCGATAGCGATCGGCGATGAGGCTCCGCAGCAGTGGTTCGCGGGGACGCGCCTGCCCGGCTGCATGAGCCCCTACGCCTACCACACTCTGCGCGACTGCCTTCTGCCTGGTTCGGTCGTCGTGCGCTCGAGTCCGAATGAGGCGGAGGCTAAGACCTATGCCCTCGGTGCCGACTACCTTCTGGACGAGAAGTGGGGCTCGCTCGGGCGCGTTGGGGAGGGCAGCATCCCGCCCGGCGCCACCGTCTATGTGGACTATGTAGCAGGCCTGGAGCGCATAGACGCCGTGGCGCTATTGCCGGATGGTCAAGCCGTTCTCGTGACGGGGACGCCGGAGAAGGTCTGCCCCAAGCCGCCCGCTCTTCCGGAAAACGCCGCGCCCCTGGCCAACGTCTACCTCCCCTTCAACACGACGGCAGTAACCGCCGATCTCGTCTATCCCATCCGCACCAACGAGGTCGCCCCTCCCGGACAGACTCCCGAGCAGCAGGCGGCGGTCAAGAACACCCTCGCGAAACTGCGGGCCGGGGGCGCGGTCACGATTGTGTTCCTCGGCGACAGCGTGACGGCCGGCGGCGACGCGACCAAACCGGAGCTGCGGTTCGTGGACCGCTTCGGCATTGAACTTCGCCGGCGCTTCCCCTCTGCCACGGTCAACGTCGTCAATGCCGGGATCGGCGGCACCAACTCCGACCTCGGCCTCGAGCGCCTGGACAAAGATGTGCTCGCCTACGACCCCGACCTCGTCTGCATCGAGTTCGTGAACGATATGTTCTGGCCGCCGGAGAAGATCCGGGAGAACTACACCGCACTGGTGGACCGCATCCGCGCACGTGGCGGCGAGGTCATCATCATCACGCCGCATCTGATGATGCCGGAGTGGATGGAGAAGTTCGGGCCCGCGGCGCAGGCCCTGCGGCAGGCGGCGGCGGAGAGGCAGGTGGGCTTGGCCGACGTGTCGCTTGCCTGGCAGAACGTGCGCCTGCTGGGCATCCCGTACCAGACGCTGCTGGCCAATGGGATCAACCATCCGGACGACCGCGGGCATAAGATCTTCGTGGATGCGCTGCTGTCGTTCTTCCCTCAGGCGTCGCGGGCCGCATAAGATGCGGCCCCTACAACCCAGTCCCGGCGCGCTGCGAAGCGACGCCCCTGCGCCCAAGGCGCTTGCGCGCGGCGGCCTGCCTCTGATAGGTAGCTGCGCTAGCACCGCCAAGGAGGTTGCATCGGATGCCGAAGATCGAAGGTAGCCCGCACGAGTATGTCGCCGAAACCCTTCACGCGCTCGCCCACGAGGGCCTACTGTTGGCCTCGGTCGCGCCCAACGGGAAACCGAACGCGATGACCATAGGCTGGGGGCAGATCGGCATCATGTGGCGCCTGCCGGTGTTCGTGGTCCCGGTGCGCTTCTCGCGCTACACCTTCGAGTGCATCGAGCACACCGGGGACTTCACGGTGAACGTGCTGCCGGCGGACCTAGTCGCCGTGGCCGAGTTCTGCGGCACCGTCTCGGGCCGGGACCGCGACAAGTTCGCCGAGAGGGGCCTGAGGGCAGTGCCGGGGCAGAGGGTCAAGTCGGCCCTCATCGAGCAATGCGTGATTCACTACGAGTGCCGCGTGCGCGGCTTCACCAACGTCGAGGGGGCCAACCTCAGCGCCGACGTTGGCGCCGACTGCTATCCTGAGGGGAACTTCCACCGCCTCTACTACGGCGAAATCCTGCGCGTGTGCGCGGACCCCGACGCGCGGCAGCGGGTGAGCCTGGCCCAGGGCACGTAGGCCGCCGGGCCTAACTGTCCGGGCGCTGCTCGGCCAGCGATAGGAACACCTGCCGTGCGCGCTCGAACTCCTCGAGGACGCGGCGCTTGAGTTCCTCCGGGTTGGGCTTGGACCCCCAGACGTCTTTGGCGAACAGGTCCGACCTGGCCTCGACCGCCTGCATCGCGGCCTCGACCCAGCGAGCATAGTAGAGCGCGTCCTCGCGCTTGGGGAGCAGCGGCTTGCCCTCGACCGTGAGGTAGACCGGGCTGGTGTGAGCGAACTGGCCCTCCTCAGTCTGGCTCTCCTCGGCGATGTCGCGCATGTGAACCAGCCGGTGGCCGGGGCCGAATGCGCGCGCGCAGAGCCAGCAAGAGCGCTCCGGTCGGAACTCGAAGGCGCCCGTCACCTTGCCCTCTTCGTCGGCCGGAAACGTGTGCACGACCTGGCCGTTGACGACGATCTCAACGCGGCCGATGCCCCACAAGGAGAAGCCCTCGACGCTCACCCGCAAGGCATCGTCTGGCTTCAGGCGCACCTCGTCGCCGGGCTCGGCCTCGTTCACCTTGAGCAGCAGCAGCGGCCCGTTGGTGCAGAAGGTCGCGCCTCGGCGGTAGGCAGCGGCGATGGAAGCGAAGTCGAGGCTGTCGGCATGGCAGTATGTGCGATTGGCCCCCGGGTACCCGCACGCCTGGTCGCAGTAGTAGTCGGTGGAGCCGGTAACGCCGAAGCGAAAGCCCAGGTTGAGCATCCGGTAGTACTCTTGCATCTTATGCTTGTGGCTGTCCGGTTGCTCCTCGCAGATGAGATCCCAGCCGGGCGTCTCGCCGAGAGCCAGGTCTATGGGCCACTCGCGAGCGCAGAGCATTTTCTTACCGTCGGCAATGCCTTCGAGGATTGCTCCCGGCGCGAAGCCGTCTAACGGGTGGCAGTAGACGCTGGCGCCGCCGCGCTCGCGCATATGGCGCACGACGGTGACGTTCGGCGGCCAGGTGACCCGATGCATGGGCATACCCGACTGTCCATTGAGCGGCTGGTACTCGGGCAGCGCGGTGACGTAGATTTGGCTCATGTGGCCGTAGAAGTCGCTCACCGTCTCGAGGCCGACTTCGCCCACGAAGCCTTCGGCGCGATGGGTGGGGTGCTGGTGGAGGTGCGCGAGCAGTTCCGTGATCTCGCCCTGGAAGGAGAGGAAGTTGAGGCCTTCGCCCTGAGCGATGGCCATCACGTCGTCAATAGTCATCTGCGGGTGGCGGGTGCCGCGGTGGAAGAAGAGATGATGATGTTGGTCGCCGCCCAGCCAGCCACGCGAAGGCAAGTCGAAGCGGCGCCGCATGGGCAAGGTCAACTCTCTGATCTCGCCCGACGCTGCTTGGTACTGCGCGCGGCAGATCTCGTACTCCAGCCCGCGGACGCATTCGACCTGCCCCTTGCCCGCGGGAACTTGGAGCTCGAACTCGGGCGCGAGCGGGTGAAACGCCAGGCCGTCCACCTCCGCCCAGTAGCAGTACTTGGGCACGAGGTGGTCGCCGCCCTCCGGCCGGACGTAGCAGCGCGCGAGCAGCGGCGCGCCGGTCGCCTCCTCCACCATCCGGCAGCGCAGGACCGCGTGTTCGGGCGAGGGCTGGAGGGGGACGATCTCTTGGAAGCAGGCGTCGTCAATCAGAGCCTGGCCGTCGGTCTCAATGTCGCAGCAGAAGAAGAACTGCACGCGCGCGGCCTGCGCGGCCTGAGGCGCGCGGCATTTGAGCCACCCCTGCACCCAGCCGTCGCTCCCGATGCAGCGGAGGCGACGCTCGGCGCGTCCGACCTGGCGTCCGCGCTCGTCGAGAAAGAAGATGCGCACCCAGTGCTCCGCGTAGTAACTCCAGTGCCAGGGCTCTTCGCCGGCGGTCTTGGTCCACCAGGTGAGGCCGTACTCCGCCTGCGGCTTGACGGCCACGGAGTCGCTCGTCCAGGCGAACGAGCCGCGCAGGCGCGTGAACATGATGGCGCATGCTCCGTCGTGCGCCTCCGGCGCCGCTAGGGTGGCCTCGCGCGAGTCAGGCGCACCCGAGAAGCGCCAGTGCAGCGGGCCGTTCTCGTCGCGCTCTTCGAACGAAGGGTTCAAGAGGAGATTGGTCGTCACGCCTTCACCCCCACATTCACTGCGCGGTCCAGCCGCCGTCCACGTAGAAGACGGAGCCGGTGATGAAACTGGAGGCCTCCGACGAGAGCAGCAGCACGGGCCCCACGATTTCCTTGGGATCGCCGACGCGCAGCAACGGAACTCTCTCGATCGGCCAGGTCACGACTCCCGGCGGCTCGCGGGCGGGCGGGGTCGTGCTGGTATGGAAGGGGCCGGGGCAGATGGCGTTGACGTGGACGCGGTGCGGGGCGAGTTCCAAGGCGAGCGCCTTGGTGAACATGAGTATGGCGGCCTTCGCCGCCGAGTAGGCGGAGCGCCCGGGAAGAGTGACGGCGGCCATGGTGGAGCCGAAGTTGACAATGCGGCCCCACTTGCACTCGATCATCGCCGGCGCCGCCGCCCGGCAGCAGAGCATGGTGCCGGTGAGGTTGTTGTCAATGACCGTCTGCCACTCTTCGTCGGTGAAGTCCACCACGGGTTTGCGGATGGCCATACCGGCGTTGTTGATCAGGATGTCCAGCCTGCCGAAGGTCTGTAGGGTTTGCGCCACCATGCGCTCGACTTGGTCGCGCTTCGTGACGTCGGTGGGAACGGCCAGGGCCTCGCGCCCGGTAGCCTCCGCGACCTCCGTGGCAGCCTGTTGCAGCATTTCGGCATTGCGCGCGGCCATCACGACGTTGGCGCCGGCGCTGGCCAATCCCTCGGCAATGGCGCGGCCCAGGCCGCGCGAGGCGCCGGTCACCACCGCCACGCGGCCCTCCAGCGAGAACAGTTCCTGAACGTTCATCGCGTGCGATCGCCTTCCCTTCTTGAGCGGGCGGTGTGCGAGCCCAGAGGCGCAATCTGTGAGAGAGTTGCCTGTCCGGCGCGCCACACGGCCAGCAGGAATCCTGGTTCGAGAGCCGCTGCACCATAGCGCCCGTCGCGGGCCAGGGCAATGAAGGCCACCTGATGCCCGGCGGAGGGGCGCGTCTTGTTGCGCAGGTGCACCAGCGCGCGCCGGCAAGCGTCCTGCGGGGCCAGGCCGGCCCCCATGAGCGTGACCACCATGTGGCTGCCGCCGACGCGCAGCACGTATTCGCCTATGCCGGTAGCGCCCGCGGCGCCCACCTCGTGGTCGCAGTAGAGACCCGCGCCGATGATGGCCGAGTCTCCGACGCGTCCGGGTAACTTGCCCGGCAGGCCGGAGGTGCTGCATCCGGCTGCCACATACCCGCGCTTGTCCACCGCCAGCACCGCGACGGTGTCGTGTGCCTTGTCCCGGCGTTGCAGCCACGCTTCCCGAGCCGCTCTAGTGAGGAGGCGGGTGGGCCTGAAGTCATGTTCGCGCGCGAACCTCCGTGCCCCCTCCCCCACCAGCATCACGTGCGGGCTTCTCTCCATGACCTGACGTGCCACCGATATGGGGTGCATGGTCGCCCGCAGCGCGGCGACCGCTCCCGCGCGGTGGGTGGGGCCGTCCATGATCGCGGCATCGAGTTCCACCACGCCTTCTGCATTAGGCAGGGAGCCGTAGCCGACCGAGCGCACGGCCGAGTCGGCCTCCACCGCGCGTATGCCGGCCTCGACCGCGTCCAGCGCGGGCGCTCCCTTAGCGAGCATGGCGCCGGCGACCTGCACTGCTTCCAGGCCGAAGTTCCAGGTGGCGATGGCAATGGGCTGGGTTCTCGTGGTCGTCGCTTGCCCGCCGTCTGGGCGCCGGCGGCGGCCTACGGGGTCTGGGGCGCGGCGGGTCATCAGCGGGCCAGGCCGGCGGGCGGCTCGCCTCTTGCAGCCGCCCAGTCGAGGAGGAAGCCGGCCTGGTTTCTGGTCTCGACGCCGGCCTCGCGCTCTGCTTGCTCGGGGCTGAGGCTCTGGAACTCGATGAGGTAGAGGCCATGGGCGACGCCGGTGCGGCCAACGCCCGCCAGGCAGTGGAAGAGCAGGGGGGCGCCGTTGTGAAGGGATTCCCTGATGACGCCCAGGGTCTCCTCCGCTTGCTCAAAGGTGGGCGCCTCGCAGTCGGGCACAAGAATCTCCCGGACTTGCAGGCCGAGCCTTTGGACGGCCTCCCATGCCTCCGAGTTGCGTGGGATGGGCTCGAAGGAGAGTATCCGCCTGATGCCCTGCGTGTGGAGCCACTCGATCTCGCGCGCGAGGCGGGGCAGGGCCGAGCGGGCCAGCAGCCCGCGTCGAATCCAGGCGAAGGCATTGGGTGGTCGCGGACCCCGTCCACCGGCAATCATGTTCGGCACTATATCACTGCGCCGGCCGCAGGTGGAGTGGCACTCGGGGTTTGACCAGTGCACGGGCCACTCATATGCTCGCACCTGGCGCTTGCGAGGTGCGGTGAGCCTTATGCCCAAGTGTGAGGACTGCGCCTGAGCCGGAACCCCGCTAGAGTTTAGGCCAGACGCGGCGTAGGACGTGCCGCACGCGGAATCCGAGCGGCAGGTCTCTGAGTTCCGGGGCTAGATTGGGGTTCATGGTGAGGGCCCGGCGCACGAGCGGGCTGGCTTCGCGTTCGCGTTTGAGGCGGACGAGCGTCTTGGCCTGCATGAGCAGGGCGCGCGCATCGGCCGGGTCGCGCTTAACTACCTCGTCGAAGGCGGCGTAGGCCTCGCGGTAGGACTTGACGCGCGCCAGCAGCATCCCCAGTTCAAAGGCCGCCTCGAGTCGCTCGGGCGCCATGCTCAGGCCGCGCCGGTAGGCCTTGATGGCCTCTTCGAGATCTCCCTTGGCCGCCAGCGCACGCGCATGGGCAACGTGGATTTCGGGGTCCATGGGCTGGAGTTCAGCGGCGCGCTCCAGACTGCTTGCGGCTTCGTCGCTGATCCTGAGCCGCAAGAGGGCCACGCCCAGGTTGTAATGGCCAGCGGCATCGTCGGGGGTGAGGCGTACTACCTCGCGAAAGGCGTTGGCGGCCTCGTGATCGGCGCCCTTCTCGAGGTACTGCTGTCCCTCCGCGAAACGTCGCGTGGCATCGCCAGCCGACAGGCATCTGAGACACAAGGTCAACACTCCATTCTCGTGCGCGCAGTCTTCACACAGGAGACGCCCGCAGTGGTCGCACCTGGCGACGGCGCGGACGCCTCGGTGGACGGTGCACCAGTCGCCCGGCCCGGCCGTCGCCTTGGCGGTCGCGTGGCGATCAGTGAGAAGGGGCTGGGCCTGAGGGCATTGGCGGTCGTAGTCGGCACGCTTGAGGGGGTCCGCGAGCACTGCGAAGGCGCGGTTGAGCGCCCGCATCTTCTCCGCGGCCCAGGCCTTCTTGCCGGGGGCGACATGGTCGGGATGGTACTTCTGCACTAGGGCGTAGTACGCCTTCTTGATGACCTCAGCGCCGGCCTTTGGGTGCACTCCAAGAATCTCGTAGAGATCCTCCAGCCTGATTCAGCCCTCTCCGGCTGACTCTCTGCCCAGAGCGCAGGGACAGCCCTGGAAGGAAATCTATGCCGCGGGGCGGGCGTAGTCAACCCTCCTGCGCGGCCTGCGTGGGTTGGTTTTCCTGGCCTGCGGATGCTGCGGCGGAGTGCGCTCCCCTGAGGGCCGGTCGGAGTTGTTACCCACGCGGCCAGGGGATACTATGCCTTCCCAGCGATCGGGTAGCGCTTAGCGAGGTTTCGGAATGCGTGAGGGACAAGAATGAGGCTGCCGCGGGTGATGCGGTGGGGTTGGGCCGAGGCGCCACAGCTGAGAGTGCTGATAGTGGCGCTGGTTTGGCTGAGCGCGTTGTGCTGGGTCGCCATGCGCGCTCCCCGGGGCGCTACCGGGCCCAACCCGATCCAGGGCGTCGTCACCTCACCGGCCGGGTTTCTGCCGAGCAGCGCGCGCTCCGTACCCGGCAGCGCGCTGCTGAAGTTGGGGCGCGTGTTGGAGGCGGGCGTGGCGCCGCTGCCTGCTCCGAGCATCGCGGATGTGGTGCATGCCCCGCGTCGGGGGATGCCGCTGCGGAAGTACCGATTATTCGCCCTCGTCGCGCAGCCGCTGTGGTTCCTGGTGATATACGCCTCGTTCATTGCTTGGGCCGCGTGCGTGCTGACCCCGGTGGACGGCGAGCAGGAGGCCGGCTCTGAGGGCGGATTCCCGCGCGCATGGGCGCGGGTGCTTTGGGTGGGGCTGTTGTGGATGGTACTGCTGGAGGCGGCTCGATACTCGGGGCTGTACGCGGCCTGGAAGTTGGGCCGGCTCGAGTCGCTCGCGCCCAATCGGTGGGCGGAGGTGGTGCCTCCGCCGTTCTTGGCGGCGCTGCGCGTGCTGGCGGTAATGGGGATGTGCGCGAGCGCCGTACGGGGGGGGCTGTTCTGGCGCAGCGCGCGTGACCTGGCGGGGGTTTTTCGGCGCGACTGGTACCCCGTTCTGAGCACCGTCTTCGTCGGCGGGCTGTTGCTGCTTTTCTATGACTGGGCCGTCAAGGGCACCGAGGTAGCGTACTGGCCGCACAGCAATATCGTCGGGGGCTTGCTAGGGCTGATGCTCATCGCGACCCGCGCCGTGCTGGCGGCCTGGCTGCTCGCCTCTCTCTTGATCGCGTGTCAGGGCCGCGCGGGGGCCGAGGAGCAGGCGCCTGCTAGGGCACGCAGGCAGGGCGCGAGCGCCCGGCCGCACAGGAGGAGGCGCAAGCGATGATGAGAAGGGGGCTCGGGCCTTTCACTTCCGCCGCGGTGCGCGACGCGGGCGCGGCGGTGGTCAGGGCGTGGTGGTTGCTGATACCGGTGCTGGGAGTGCACGCGTGGAACTACCACGGGCAGGTGCTGTCCGCCAGGCTTACGGCGGCGGGGAGCCCGCCTCGGCTGCTGCTGTCTCCGCTAATGTTCCTCAGCGGAGTGGCCAGCGCCACCTGGAGCGTGGCGACGGACCTGTTCCAGTTCCTGACACGGTGGTTCTACTACGGGGCGCTGCCGCTGGCGGACATGCGCATGGCCGGGTTGGCGAGGCTTGGGCCTTCGGGGGGGGACCCCGGGCGGATGGTCGTCGCGGCGTCGTTCACTGCTGCCTATGCGCTGGCGTTGGAGGTCGTGCTATCGGCAGTCGTGCTGGTTGCGCTCGCGAGGGCACTTGACCGCTCGCCGTACGGCCAGGGCCGGCCGAATGTCCTGATCCACTGGTGGCGAGTCTTTCGGGTCGGTCTTGTCTCCGCGCTGCCGGTGCTGGTCTGCGATTTTCTGCCGCTGCCGATAGTCTTCTTCGGCGCTAGAGAGGTTCTCGGAGGGTTTCGTCGCCCGCTGCTCGGCTTGGCCATCGGGTTGGGCGTCTTCTTTGCGTGCGCGTCACTGGCTCTGCGCGTGTGCGCGGCGGCCAAGGGGGTGGGGCTGCGGGGCGCGCTGGGATGGCTCACGAAGGCGCTTCCACTGTCGCACTGGCTAGGCCTAATCGGGCTGGCGGGCGCGGTGGGATGGCTGGGGCGGCTGGCGGCTCACGCGCTCTCGCACCCGGGCCTCACTGCGATGGGCCCGCTGCTGATGGCAGCCGTTGTCCTGTGGGCCTTAGCCGCGCTGTGGTGCCTGGCGCTGATGGTGCGGATATGCAAAGGGGCCCAGGGCTGACGCTGCGGAGGGCGGCCCGGGGATGACTGAGGTGTCCGCTCTCCAGCGGCTGGTGAAAGTGGCGCGGGGCCTGGCGCCGGCGGACCTGCTCATTCGCAATGCCCAGGTCGTCAACGTTTTCACTCTAGGGATAGAGGAGAAGGCAGTCGCGGTTTGTGGGGCCACGATCGCCGGTGTGGGAGACTACCGCGAAAGGGCGGAAGAGGTGGACGCCGGGGGGGCGTATCTGCTGCCCGGGTTTGCGGACGCGCACCTCCACCTTGAGAGCAGTATCGTCTCCCCCGCGGAGTTCGCTCGGGCGGTAGTGCCGTTCGGCACGACGGCGGTGTTCGCGGACCCTCACGAGGTCGCGAACGTGCTGGGCGCGAGGGGGATTAGGGAGTTGCTGCGCGCGACCGAGGCGCTGCCGCTGGAGGTGTTTTTTCTGGCGCCCTCGTGCGTGCCGGCGACTGCGCTTGAGACCGCGGGCGCAGCGTTGGCAACGGAGGAGATCGCGGCGCTCTTGCGGGAGGCCCGCGTGGTGGGGCTGGGGGAGATGATGAACTTGCCCGGCGTGTTGGCGGGCGAGGCGGAGGCACTGGAGAAGATAGCGGCGGCGATCGGGGAGGGCAAAGTGGTGGACGGGCACGCGCCACTGCTCTCGGGACGCGACCTGCAAGCCTACGCCGCGACCGGGGTCTCCTCGGACCACGAGACAATAGGCGCCAAAGAGGCGCGCGAGAAGTTGGCGGCCGGTATGCGGCTGATAATCCGAGAGGGCTCGGCGGCGAAGAACCTGGCCGACCTGGCACCGGTGGTCATCGAGGGCGGACCCGCGCTGGCGCGCCGCTGCACCTTCGGGAGCGACGACGTGCATCCTCATGATCTGCGCGAGGGGCATCTGAATCGCGTGCTGCGCAAGGCTGTGGTGCTGGGCCTGCATCCGCTGCAAGCGGTGCAGATGTGCACGCTGAACGCGTTCGAGCACTTCGGCCTGGCGCGGCGCGGAGCGGTCGCGCCAGGGTACCAGGCGGACCTGGTGCTGGTGAGGGACCTGCGCGACTTCGAGCCGGTGCTGGTGGTCAAGGCAGGCAAGAAGGTCGCGAGCGGAGGCGGCCTCTCGGTTGACGTGCCTGCCATCGGATTGGAGGGTCTGCGCGGGACGGTGCGCCGGTCGCCCGTCACGAGCGCGATCTTTCGCATCCGGGCGGAGGGCGCGCGCGCGCGCGTGATTGAGGTCGTGCCCGATCAGATTGTGACGCGGGCCGGTGTTGCTGCTCCGCCGGTCGGGGAGGGCTTGTGGCTGGCGGACCCGTCACAGGATCTGCTCAAGGTGGCCGTCATTGAACGGCATAGCGGAAGCGGCGGCCTCGGGCTGGGGTTCGTGCGTGGCTTCGGGCTCCGGCGAGGGGCGATGGCGTCCACGGTGGCTCACGATTCGCACAACCTCGTGGTGGTGGGCGCCTCGGACGAGGAGATGGTTCTGGCGGCGAACACTGTCATCGGCTCGGACGGCGGGCAGGCAGTGGTGGCCGGGTCACAGGTGCTGGCTCATCTGCCTTTGCCGCTGGCGGGGTTGATGTCGGAACTGCCGATTGCCGAGGTGAGCGAGCGGGTCTCGCAACTCGAGCGGGCGGTTCGCTCGTTGGGCTGCACGCTGCCCAGCCCCATGATGACGATGTCGTTCCTGGCGCTGCCGGTGATTCCGGAATTGCGGCTGACGGACCGGGGCTTGGTGGACGTGAGGGAGTTCCGCTTGGTGCCGCTGAGGGCCTGAGGTCTTGCGGGGCAAGAGGGCGAGGGCGCGGAGGTGAGGCGGCCCCCCCCGGAGGCGCGCTGGACGAGTGAGGGCCGCGGGGCATAATCTTGCGGCATCCGACGAAGGAGATCACTGATGCCCGATTTCACCGTCTCGAATCCCTACGAGCGCCCAGGCGTCTGGCTCCGGGGCAACCTGCACACGCACACCACCAACTCTGACGGCCACGGGACGCCGCAGGAAACGGCGGAATGGTACGCCAGCCACGGTTACGACTTTCTGGCGATCACGGATCATCACCGCATAACGCCGGTGGAGGGCTCTTTCGGGGACCTGGTGCTCATCCCGGGCGCGGAGGTGGGCGAGACTGACGTGGTTGCGCTGGGGATACGCGAGCCGCTGGTTGACGAGAGGGGCGACATCGGGGAGAGCGTGCGGCTGGTGCAGGGGCTGGGCGGCGTTCCCTTCCTCGCCCACCCGTACTGGGCGGGCCTGTCAGCGGCCACGGTTGCTCAGTACCCTGGCCTGATCGGGCTGGAGGTCTATAACAACGTTTGCCAACTGCTGAACGGCAAGGGCCTTTCGGCCTACATTTGGGACGAATTGCTACAGAGCGGCGTGCGCCTGTGGGGATTGGCTACTGACGACGCTCATGGGCTGGATGATTCGAGGTTTGCGAGAACGCAGGTGGGCCAGGCCTGGGCTGTGGTCAAGGCGGCGCGCAAAGGCCAAGAAACCATTCTGCGGGCCCTGTGCGAGGGGGCGTTCTACTCCACGCAAGGTCCGAGCATTCTTGACATCAAGGTCACCGAAGCGGGCGTCGAGGTGGAGTGTTCGCCGGTGCGCGAGATTCGCTTCATCGGCAGGGCCTCGGAGGGAACCACGGTCCATGCCTCGGGCGAGCGACTGCTCGAACGCGCCGAGCACCGCTTGAGGGGGGCGGAGGGGTACATTAGGATCGAGTGCGTTGACGACGGGGGGCGCACGGCATGGAGCAATCCGCTCTGGCTGGAAGTGGAAGCGTAGGCCGGACCGGGAGGCTGCTGGGTTGGCTGCTGGTTGTGGCGCTGGCCGGGACGGCAGCGCTGACGGCGGCTGCTCCTCCTGAGGGCGTCCGCATCATAGTGCTCGATGTGGGGCAGGCGGACGCGGCGCTGGTGCTGAGCCCTTCCGGGCAGAGCCTGGCCATTGACGCCGGAGGTAACGACGAGGCGGGGGAGTCCATTCTGAAGGCGCTGCGAGCGGCGGGGCGCACACGAGTCGAGTACCTGGTGATCAGCCATTACGACCGCGATCACCTCGGCGGCG